>NZ_JBJHAJ010000004.1:0-223658 GCF_054051015.1 Blastococcus sp. SYSU DS0616 | reverse complement strand
TCTCGTGCGCACCGGTGCTCGGCGACCAGTGGATCGAGCCACCGCCGTAACCCCCGGCGAAGGCGTTGTACCGGCCCACGCCGTCCGCGGTGCTGCGCTCCCCGGTGATCGGGTAGCCCAGCACACCCTGCTCCCAGCCCAGCTCCTCCCAGCGGTCCCGGATCTCCCCGTACGTCTCGTGCGCACCGGTGCTCGGCGACCAGTGGATCGAGCCACCGCCGTAACCCCCGGCGAAGGCGTTGTACCGGCCCACGCCGTCCGCGGTGCTGCGCTCCCCGGTGATCGGGTAGCCCAGCACACCGCGCTCCCAGCCCAGCTCCTCCCAGCGGTCCCGGATCTCCCCGTAGATCTCGTGCGCGCCCGTGTTCGCCGACCAGTAGATCGAGCCACCGCCGTAACCCCCGGCGAAGTGCTGGTAGGACCCGCCGTCGGCCCCGGCGTACCTCTCCCAGGTGATCGGGGGACCCAGCACGCCCCCCTCCTGCCCGAGGTCCCGGTACCTGGCCTCGATGGCCGACCAGTTCACCGACACACCGCGGTTGTCCGCCGCCTGCTGGCGCTCGGCGATGACCGGCCAGACGTTGGCCCGGCAACCCTGCAGGGAGATCGACTGCTGCTGCATGACCCAGGCGGTGCGGCCGGGCGTGGGGCAGTCCTGGTGACCGAGACCCAGCCAGTGCCCCACCTCGTGCAGGATCACGTACCGCTGGTACAGGTCCAGCCCGTGCGGCCACGAGTCCGTGCCGCCGCGCCACCGCTCGTCGTTGATGTAGACGTTGCGGCCCACCCGGCAGCTCCACTCGCTGCTGCAGCCGGGAGCAGCAGCAGCGACCACGGCCGGCGAGGCCAGGATGAGGCTGAAGTTCCCTCCGGACTGCACCTGGTCGAAGCGGAGGGCGCCGCCGAGGCTCCAGCCCCGTGGGTCGTTGAGCGTCTCCGAGGCGACGCCGGCGAAGTGGTCCAGGTCGCCGTAGACGGTGCCCTGGGCCGTGACGGTGTAGGTGATGGCCTGTTGGGCCTGCGCCGGCGCCGCGGGCAGCATGCCCGCGGTGGTCAGCGCGAGCAACATCGCCAGGAACGTCCGCAGGTGCCAGCTCATCGACAGTCCCGTCCCGCAGCCGGCACGCGGCGACCGCGTCTCGTGGTCCTCCGGCACCGGCGCGCCGTGGCGTACCGGCCGCCGCTGCCCGTCCCGGCACGATAGCCAGCCACCACCGGGCCGGGACAAGCCTTTTGGACGCCTGACACGAAGCTGTCATGGACGTGCGGGCGGGGGCCGACCACCGCCCCGCTTCCCTCGTCGGCGGCGGTCCCCGGGACCGGTGGCGATCGCCGGACACGGTGCGGGCCGGATCCCCATGGCCACGTGACGGCTGCATCGTCGGGACAGGAGGGCGGCTTCGACCGGCCGGCGCCCAGGACGACGGTGCAGCACGGGACCGCCGGCCACAGGTCCAGCTGGTGCCCCCGGCAGGATTCGAACCTGCGACACACGGTTTAGGAAACCGATGCTCTATCCCCTGAGCTACGGGGGCCACGGCGCGGCACCAGCTGCCCCGGGACCAACGCCAGCAGGCTATCGGGTGGCCGAGGGAACCCCGGCGGGACCCGACTCGTCGGTACGGCTGAGAGAGCGAACGCCTCCAGCGGGTTACCGTGCTGGGGTCGAAACGAGCTCCGGCAGCGTGGCCGGGGTCAGAGAGGTGGGCCGCAGCGATGGAGACCACGGTGGTCGACGTCCCCGAGCGGGGTCGGTTCGAGATCCGGCAGGGCGAGCGCGTCGTCGGACTTGCCAGCTACCACGTCGAGCACGGGCAGATGACCCTCCCGCACACCGAGGTGGACCCCGCCATGGGCGGTCAGGGCATCGGGAAGGCGCTCGTCGCCGGGGTCCTCTCCGCGGCCCGCGAGCGGGGGCTGACCGTGCTGCCGTACTGCTCCTTCGTCCGCCACTACATCCAGCAGCACCCCGAACTGGTCGACCTCGTCGCGGTCGAGGACCGGCCGCACTTCGGCCTGGAGACCGCCGACCACTGAGCAGGTGACGCGCGGCGCCACCTACGCTGCGCGGGTGCCCGAAGGCCACACCCTGTACCGCCTGGCGCGGCAGCTCGAGCTGCCGTTCGCCGGCCGCCCGGTGCACGTGACCAGCCCCCAGGGCCGGTTCGAGGCCGGCGCCGCCCTCCTCGACGGGCGGGTGCTCGACGAGGTGTTCTCGTACGGCAAGCACCTGTTCGCCCGCTTCGGCGGCGACCACCTGCACGTCCACCTCGGGCTGTACGGCACCTTCCTCACCGGCACCGGCAGACCACCCCCGGCCAAGGGCGCGCTGCGCATGCGCTGGGTGGGCGACGGGCCGGACGGCGCCGGGGCATGGGGCGACCTGCGCGGTCCCACCGCCTGCGAGGTGCTCCCCGCCCCGGAGGTCGAGCGGATCCTGGGTCGCCTGGGGCCGGACCCGCTGCGGCCCCGCGCCGACGGGACGGTCGCCCACCGGCGCATCGCGGGCAGCCGCACGGCGGTCGGGGCCTTGCTCATGGACCAGTCGGTGCTGGCGGGCGTCGGCAACGTGTACCGCGCGGAGCTGCTGTTCCGGCACCGGGTCTCACCGTTCCGGCCCGGCCGGCAGATCGACGCCGCGCTGTGGGCCGGCATGTGGCGGGACCTGGTGACCCTCATGCGCTCCGGCGTCCGGATGGGCCGCATCGTGACCACCCGCCCCGAGGACCGCTCCCGGCGCAGCGGTGCGGTGACCCGCGAAGACGCCCACTACGTCTACCGGCGCACCGACCTGCCCTGCCGGATCTGCGGGACCGCCATCCGCACCCAGGTCCTGGTGGGGCGCAACCTCTACTGGTGCCCCGTCTGCCAGGCGACCTGACCGGTACCGGCGGATGCCGCTCGGCCGCGCGTACCGTCGAGGGCAGTGAGACGCAGATCATGCACGATGGTGGCCCTCGCCGCGGTGGGGGCGCTCCTCGGTCTGCCCGCGACCGCCTCCGCCGCACCCGTCGAGACCGCCGGCCCGACGCGCACCGTCGGCTACGACGTCTCCCACCCGCAGTGCGGCACCGAGCTCCCCGAGGACGCCGCGTTCGCCGTGGTCGGGGTCAACGGCGGGCTCGCCACCCGGGCCAACCCCTGCCTCGCCGACCAGCTGGAGTGGGCCGCCGGCTCCTCGGGTGCGGCCGGCCAGCCGCGGGTGCAGCTCTACCTCAACACCGCCAACCCCGGCGAGCTGCGCGAGCAGGTCACCACCTGGCCCGAGGCGGGCAGCACGCCCTACGGGCGCTGCGACGGCGGCAACTCGACGGCGTGCTCGTGGCAGTACGGCTGGGAGCGGGCGCGCGCGAGCGTGCAGTCGTTCTTCCGCCCCGCCGCCCGCGCCGCGGGGCTGGGCAGCCAGCCGGCGGGCTACACGTGGTGGCTGGACGTCGAGACCATGAACACCTGGCAGTACGGGTCCTCCGACGCGCGGGCCCGCAACCGGGCCGCGCTCGAGGGCATGACCGAGTACCTGACCGGGCGGGGCGCACGGGTCGGCGTCTACTCCACCGGCTACCAGTGGGGCCGCATCGTCGGCGAGGTCCCGGACGAGAGCCCGCTGGCCGGGCTGCCCAGCTGGCTGGCCGGCGCCACGACCCGGATCGGGGCCGTGGCGGCCTGCGGAAAGCCGCCGCTGGTCCCCGACGGGGAGGTCGAGCTCACCCAGTACGTCCCGGGCGAGCTCGACCACGACCACGCCTGCCGCTGAGCTCGCTCGACGTCAGAGCGCGCCCTTGCCCGGCTCCCCCGCCGGGACGGCGGTCAGCCGGCGCACGTCCAGCGGCGCGGCGAGCTTGTCGGCCAGCGCCGCTCCCAGGGTGGTCAGCGCCTCGGCCTTGCCATGGGTGCGCAGCGCCTCGGGGCTCTCCCACCGCTCCACCATGACGAACACCCCGTCCCCCTCGTGCAGCGCGTACAGCTCGCAGCCGGGCTCGGCGTGCACCTTCGGCACGGCGGCGAGGATCGCCTCCCGGACGGCGTCCACCGCCTCGGGCTTCGGGGTGATGGTGGCGACGACGACAACGGACACGCAGACCTCCTGGGACGGGGGGACGACAACGGCCCGGACGGTTGCCCTGGTGGCGCGGCCCCGGCCGGGTCAGGATGCCAGGGTGGTCGACGACGGCGCTCCTCCTCCCCCGACCGCTGAGCACCCGCTGCGGGTGGCGGTCGTCGGGGCCGGTCCGGCCGGCATCTACGCCGCCGACGCCCTGACCCGGCAGAGCGCGGTCCCCGTCGCCGTCGACCTGCTCGACCGGCTGCCCACCCCCTTCGGGCTGGTCCGCCACGGCATCGCCCCGGACCACCCGAAGATGCGGGCGATCCGGGACACCCTGCACCGCAGCCTGGACCACCCGCTGGTGCGGTTCGTCGGCAACGTCGAGGTGGGCACCGAGCTCTCCCTGGCCGAGCTGCGCGCCCACGTCGACGCCGTCGTCTACACCTACGGCGCGGCCCTCGACCGGCGCCTGGGCATCGAGGGCGAGGAGCTCCCCGGCAGCCTGGCCGCCACCGACCTCGTGGCCTGGTACACCGGGCACCCCGACGCCGACCGCGCGACCGTGGAGGCGGCCCTGGCCGGCGTCCGGCACGTCGTGGTCGTCGGGGTGGGCAACGTCGCGCTCGACGTCGGGCGGATCCTCGCCCGGACCGCCGAGGAGCTGGACCCCACCGACATGCCCCAGCACGTCATCGACGTCCTCGCCGCCGCACCCGTCGAGGAGGTGACGGTGCTCGGCCGCCGCGGTCCGGCGCAGGCCACCTTCACCACCCAGGAACTGCGCGAGCTCGGGGAGCTGGCGGCGGCCACCGTGCTCGTCGACCCCGCTGACCTCGACCTGGACGCCGACACCGAGGCCCGCGCCGCGGCCGACCGCAACGCCAGCCGCAACCTCGCTGTCCTCCGCGAGTGGTCCGGCCACGTGCCCGCCCCCGGTCGCACCCGGCTGCGGCTGCGCTTCTACACCCGCCCGGTGCGGCTGCTGGGCACCGACCGGGTGACGGGCGTCGAGGTGGAGCGCACCGCCGTCGACGGCGACGGCCGGGCGATCGGCACCGGGCAGTTCGAGGTGCTGCCCGCCGACCTGGTGGTGCGGTCGGTGGGGTACCTCGGCACCCCGCTGCCCGGGCTGCCGGTCGACGAGCGCACCGGCACCGTCACCCACGACGGCGTGGGACGGGTGCTGCGCGACGGGCGGCCGTCGGCCGGGGAGTACGTGGCCGGCTGGATCAAGCGCGGCCCCACCGGGGTGGTCGGGCACAACAAGCACGACGCCCGGGAGACCATCGCGGGCCTGCTGGCCGACGCCGCCGACGGCACGCTGCGGGTGCGTGGCCCGGCCGACGACCTGGTGCGCACGCTGCAGAGCCGCGGGGCCGAACCGGTGCTGCTGGAGGACTGGCGGGCGATCGACGCCGCCGAGCAGGCGCTGGGTGCCAGCCGCGGCCGGGCCCGGACGACCCTGCACGAGCGGGAGGCGCTGCTGGCCGCCGTCCGGGAGGCCGCCGCCCGTCAGCGCTGAATCAGCGCAGCGCGGCCAGCAGCTCGCGGGCCGCCGTCTCGTCGGCGGCGGCCACGAACCGGATCAGCGCGTCCGTGTCGGGTGCCAGCTCGAGGGGCTCCCCCGCGTCGGTGAGGACGACGCCCCCCGCGGCGGCCAGCACCGCCAGTCCGCCGGCGACGTCGTGCACGTGCGTGCCGCCGCGGTCCAGGTCGTGCCAGGCCGCGGCCGCGCCGTCGGCCACCAGGCACAGGTCGACGGCGGTGCACCCGGTGATCCGCACCCGGCGGGCGGTCACCGGCACGGTGACCGCGCCGCCCCGCGGCCCGCTGGGGACGACGACGGTGCTACCCGGCCGGGTGCGCACCGGCACCCCGTCCCGGACGGCGCCGTGCCCCTCGACCGCCGCCCACCGCCGGCCCGAGGAGAGGTCGGCGACCAGCCCGGCGACCGGCCGGCCCTCCTGCACCAGCGCGGCCGAGAACGCCCACGGCGGCAGGCCGGCGGCGAAGTTTCCGGTGCCGTCGAGCGGGTCGAGCACCACCCAGGGCCGGCCGGGGGCCACCCCGGTGTCGCGGCTCTCCTCGCTGAGCACCGGCACGCCCAGCGCGCCGAGGACCTCGACGGCGGCGGCGTGGGCGGCGGCATCGGCGGCCAGCGCAGGGCTCCCGTCCCGCTTGGTCCGCGTCTCCCCGGTGCCGTGGGCGAGCGCCACCGCGGTCTCCACCCGCGTGGCCGCGAGCGCCGCCAGGTGGGCGAAGCGCAGCGGCAGGGGGGCGTCGGCCGGTGGACCCGGCACGTCGATCGCCCGCCCGGTCGCGAGGTGCCGCACGCGGTCGCACCCCCACCCCGCCGCGGCGGCGAGCACCACGGGGTGGTCCAGCGGCACCCCTGCCCGGCGCACCACCACGGCCGCGGTGGTGGCATCGTCGGTCCACTGCCGGCGGAGCAGCACCACCTGGCCCTCGTCCCCGACCAGCACCCGCGCCCAGGGGTCGAGCAGGGCCGGGGCCAGCGCGGCCGCCGACATCCCCAGCGCCTCCGCCGCGGCCGGCAGATCCGGGCTGGCCGCGGTGCGCAGCCCCGGCTCAGCCACTGTTGCGCAGCGCGGTGGCGATGCCGTTGATGGTCAGCTGGATGTTGCGGCTGGTGAGCTCTTCGTCCTCGCCGCTCCGCCGGCGCCGCAGCATCTCCACCTGCAGGTGGTGCAGCGGCTCCAGGTAGGGGAACCGGTTCCGGATCGACCGGGCCAGCGACGGGTTGTCGGCGAGCAGGTCGTCGTCGCCGGTGACGGCCAGCGCCATCCGGCAGGTCCGCTCGTGCTCGGCGGTGATGCGGTCGAACACCCGCGCCCGCAGCTCCTCGTCGGGCACCAGCTCGGCGTACCGGGCCGCGAGCTCCAGGTCGGTCTTGGCCAGCACCATTCCCATGTTGGACAGCACGGTGCGGAAGAACGGCCACCGCCGGTGCAGCTCGCGCAGCCGCTCCAGCCGCTCCGCGGAGCCCCCGACCCACTCCTCCAGCGCCGATCCGGTGCCGTACCAGCCGGGCAGCATGATCCGTGTCTGCGACCAGCTGAACACCCACGGGATCGCCCGCAGGTCGGCGATGGAGTTGCCCGCCTTGCGCGACGGTGGCCTGCTGCCGATGTTGAGCTCGGCCAGCTCACCGATCGGGGTGGCCGCCCGGAACCACTCCACGAAACCGGGCGTCTCGTGCACCAGCTCCCGGTAGGCCCGCTGCGCGCGGGCGGCGAGGTCGTCGAGCACGGCGTAGGCGTCCTCGGCGTCGGCGCCGAGGCCTTCGACGTCGAGCAGCGTCGACTCCAGGGTGGCGGCGACGAGCGCCTCGAGGTTGCGCCGGGCGAGGTCGGGGTCGGCGTACTTCGCGGCGATCACCTCGCCCTGCTCGGTGATCCGCAACGCCCCGGCCACCGCGCCCGGGGGCTGCGCGCGGATCGCCTCGTAGCTCGGGCCGCCGCCTCGGCCGACGGTGCCCCCGCGGCCGTGGAACAGCCGCAGCCGGATCCCCTCGCGGCGCGCGAGCTCCACCAGGTCGAGCTCGGCCCGGTACAGCGCCCAGTTGGCGGCGAGGTAGCCGCCGTCCTTGTTGCTGTCGGAGTACCCGAGCATGACCTCCTGCACGTCGCCCCGGTTGGCCAGCAGGGCCCGGTACAGCGGCTGGTCGAGCACCGCCCCGAGCGTCGTGGCGGCGTTCTGCAGGTCGGTGATCGTCTCGAACAGCGGGGAGATGCCGACCGGGCAGGTGGGCCCCTCCGGTCCGGCCGGGTCGAGCAGGCCGACCTCCTTGAGCAGGACGGCGACCTCCAGCACGTCGCTGACCGACTCGCACATGCTGATCACGTAGTTCGGGATGGTCCGCGGGCCCAGCAGCGCGACCCGCTCGGCCGCGGCCACGAGCACGTCGAGCTCCTTGCGCGCCTCCTCCGACAGCTGCGCGTCGGGACGCACCAGCGGACGTCGCAGCGTCAGCTCCCCGGCGAGCAGCTCCACCCGGGCGGTCTCGTCGAGCGCGGTGTAGTCGTCGCACACCCCGGCCCAGGCCAGCAGCTCGCCGACCACCTGCTCGTGCACCGACGAGTTCTGCCGCAGGTCCAGCCCGCACAGGTGGAACCCGAAGACCTCCACGGCCTCCCGCAACCGCAGCAGCCGGTCGTCGGCCAGCGCCCCGGCCCCGTGGCTGCGCAGCGACGCGTCGACGACGTCGAGGTCGGCCCGCAGCTCGTCGGGCGTCGCGTAGGGCGGCAGCGCGGGCAGGGACCCCGCGTCCCCCGGCACGACCCCCGGAACCCGGGCGGCGGTGGCCGCCAGCCGCGCCGAGATGCCGCTGAGCGCCCGCCGGTACGGCTCGTCGGCCCGGAACGGGGAGTCGTCGCCGGAGGCGTCGGCCAGTGCGTAGAGCTGCGGCGTGGGCGTGACCAGCCGGTCGGACATCGACAGCTCGCTGCGCAGCGCCGCGAGCTCGACCAGGTGGTGGCTCAGGGCCGTCTCCGCCTGCCGGGACGTGGCCCGGCGCAGCGCCTCACCCGTGACGAACGGGTTGCCGTCGCGGTCACCACCGATCCAGGACCCCGGCAGCAGCATCGGCCGGCGCAGCACCCCGGCCCCGGGCCACCGCTGCTCGACCGCCCGCCGCACCTCGGCGTTGATCGCCGGCACGACCTCGAACAGGGAGAGCTCGTAGTAGCGCAGCGCCTCGTCGATCTCGTCGGTCAGCCGCAGCCGGGACAGCCGCAGCAGCGCCGTCTGCCAGAGGGTGAGCACCGCGCGCCACAGCTGCGCCGACCACGCCGGGTCGACGTCGCCGCCGGCGCGGTCCCGTTCCCGGATCAGCTGGGTCACCTGCCGCTGCACCTGGAACACGGTCTTGCGTCGGACCTCGGTGGGGTGGGCGGTGACCACCGGGCAGACGAGGGCCCCGGCGAGCTCGCGGGCCACGGTCTCGCCCGGGATGTCCGCCTGGTCCAGCAGGGCGAACGACGCCGCGAGGCTGCCCTGCTGCGGCGGGGAGCCGGCGCGGCGGTGGTGCCGGCGGCGGCGCTCGTGGTGGATGTCCTCGGCGAGGTTGGCCAGCAGCGAGAAGTGGCTGAACGCCCGGATGACGTGGTTGGCGGAGCGGACGTCCAGGTCGGCGAGCCGGCGGGCGAGCTCGGCCCGGTCGACCTCCGAGCGACGGATGCGGAAGGCCTCCACGCGGGTGGACTCGACCAGCTCCAGCACCTCGGGGCCGGCCTGCTCGCCGATCACCTCGCCGAGGACGCGCCCCAGGAGCCGGATGTCCTCGCGCAGCGGCTCGTCGTCCGCGCGGTCACCGGTGCCGGGTGCACCGTGGTGTCGGAGGTCTGCGACGTCAACAGTGGCTTCGGACACACCCCGAGTATCGGGGATCGATGTGACGGGCAGGTGTCGGCCTCCACCTCGGTCCCGGCGCCCGCCATCGAGGGGCGGGCGCCGGGAGCGAGAGCCGGTCCCTGCGGGGTCTCAGCTCCCGTCGGCGCTGCGGCGCCGGGCCGCGACCAGCAGTGCCCCACCGGCCAGCAGCGCACCGGCGCCCAGCGCCGCGGGCAGCAGCGGGTCAGCGCCGGTGTAGGCGAGCTGACCGACGACGGGGGTGACCGCCGGGGCCACCGTCACGTCCAGCCGGAGGAACCGGTCCGATCCGTCCGGCGCGAACCCGGAAGCCACGAGTGAGTGCACGCCCGCGGCCAGGTCGGCCGGGATGGTCACCGGGGCGCTGAAGTCGCCGTTGCCGTCGGTGGTCACCGTGGCCAGGACCTGCGGCTCGGAGTAGATGACGACCTTCGCCGTCGAGTTCGGCATGAAGCCCGTACCGAGGACGGTCAGCTGCTCGCCGGCCGAGGCCCGGGTGATCAGGCCCTTGTCCGTCGTCAGCGTGAGGGACGTCGAGGGAACCCGCGGCGGCACGGTCGGCTCGCCAGCCGGCGTGGCGACCGGCGCGGGCGGGGCGGGCGGCGCGGGCGGCGCGGGCGGCGCGGGCGGCGCGGGCGGCGCGGGCGGCGCGGGCGGCGCGGGCGGCGTCCACGTCGCGACACCGTCGGCCGCGATGGTCAGCGGGGTCTGCGGGTTGCTCTGGTTACCGCACAGCATCGACTGGACGACGAAGGAGTGGGGACCCTCGGTCAGGCCCGTGACGGTGGTCGTGACGACCCCGGTACCGACGTCCTCGGTGAAGGCCCCGCCGTCGAGGTAGGGCCGGGCGACGCCGTCCACCTTCAAGTAGTAGGAGGTGTAGACGACGTCGGGGTGCTCCTCGGGCTTCGCGGCGGTCCAGTTCAATGTCACCTGGCCGGCGGCGGAGGAGGCCGCCGAGACGAAGACGACCCGTGGCAGCGGCGGCGGCGGCCGGTCCATGCTGTTCCAGTAGTCCTGGTAGGGGCCGCACTGGTCGACGGCCGCCGGCGCAGTGCCGCCCCGACCCTCCGGAACCGCCGTAACTTCGGGAGACGTCGCCTCCGACGGCTGGACGGCGACGTCCGCGCCCGGCTCCTCGGCGACGGCGACCCCGGCCCCCGTGGCCCCTCCACCGATGGTCACTGCCAGCAGGGCCGCGCCCCCGGCCAGGGCCCGGGCGAGCCGGCGCCCCCGATCCAGCCGTCCGTCCACGTGCATGTCCTCCCCGTCCCCGCCCGGACGGTCGACCCCGTCCGGCGCGTGCACGAGGCTTTCGGCAGCGGAGCGCCGTTCCTCCAGGGCAACCGCGGGTGGCTCGTACCGGAGGGCCCACTGCACCGCCCCATGCGCCCCACCGGCCACGCGAGGCGCAGCAGGCTAGTCGTGCTCGAGCTCCCGCAGGCACTGCGCCGCGAGCTGGTCGCCGGCCGCCGCCCCCAGGCGGAACTGCTCCACGGCTCCCTCGAGGTCCCCGCGGTCGGCCAGCAGCACGCCGAGGTTCTGGTGGCAGTAGGCGTCACCGGCGGAGATCCCGCTGCGGTAGGCCTCCTCGGCGGCCTCCTCGTCGCCGAGCTCCTCGCGGTAGAGGTTGCCCAGCGGCAGCCAGGCCACCTGCTCGCCGAGCTTGGCGCCGCGCTCCAGCACCGCGCGCGCCTCGGCCGAGCGGCCGGTCTCGCGCAGCAGGTGCGCCAGGTCCGCGCGGGCGGCCGGGAAGTGGTGCTGGCCGGCGCGGAGGTCGTCCTCCAGCGCCGGGTCGAGCGTCGAGCACCAGCGCCAGCAGGCGACGACGGCGGCGGCCTCCTGGTCACCCGCGGCGGCGAACTCCTCGGCCACCGCCATGGCCTGCTCGCGCTCCCCCTGCTCCCGCAGCAGGAAGGCCAGCTGCAACCCGCCCTCGAGGTCGCCGGCGGCCGCCGCCCCCCGGTAGGCGCGCATGGCGCCGGCGAGGTCACCGAGGTCCTCCAGCACCAGGCCGAGGTTGCGCCAGGCGTCGGCCTCGCCGCCGCGCAGGGCGACCTCGTAGGCGTCGACCGCCTCCTCCCAGCGCTGCTGGGCGGCCAGCGAGTTGCCGAGGTTGAACGCGGCGACGGAGTCCCCCAGGTCGAAGGCGCGGCGGAAGCAGGCCTCCGCCTCGGTCTGCCGGCCGGCGTCGGCCAGGTCGCAGCCGAGGTCGATCAGCGCGTCGGCGTCGTCGGAGGCGAGCAGCCGCCGCAGCCGCACGTCCAGGTCCTCGGTCATGCCGCCGATGATCGCGGCGAGGAGGCGCCCGGCGCGCCCCCTCGCCGCCGGACCTCACCCCATGGGATCGGCCCGGAGGCCGAACGGTCACCCGATCAGCTGTCCCCTCCGGCCGGTCAGCTGCCGAACGCCTCCCGCCAGGCCGGCATCAGCGAGCTGCGCACCCACTCCAGGTAGGGCTCCTGCTGGTCCCCGCCGATCTGGACCAGGGCCAGGTGGGTGAACCCGGCGTCGGCGTACTCCTTCGCGGCCTCGATCACCGCGCCGACGTCGTCCCCGCACGGGATGCTGCCCTCGACGTCCTCCTCGCGGACGAACGAGGTCGCCGCGTCGAACGCCGACGGACCGGGCAGCTCCGAGTTGACCTTCCAGCCCAGGCCGAACCAGCGGAAGAGGCTGTGCGCCCGGGTGACGGCGGCGGCCTTGTCGGTGCCGTAGCTGATCGGCATCTGGGCGATCTTCGGCTTGCCCGCGCCCCCGGCGGCCTCGAACGCCTCGACCAGCTCCGACAGCGGATCGGTCGCGACCAGCACGTCGGCCAGCTCGCCGGCGATGGTGGCCGCCTGCTTCCCGCCGGCCGCGAAGCCGATGGGCACGCGCTTCTCCGGCAGGTCCCAGAGCTTGGCCGACTCGACGTCGAAGTGCTCACCGCGGAAGTTGGTGTAGCCCTCCCCGTCGAACAGGTCGCGGATGATCTGCAGCGCTTCCATGATCATCTCGTGCCGGACGTCGGCCGGTGGCCAGCCGGCGCCCACGACGTGCTCGTTGAGGTTCTCCCCCGCCCCCAGTCCGAGGGTGAAGCGGCCGCCGGAGAGGATCTGCAGGGTCGCCGCCTGCTGCGCCACGACCACCGGGTGGTAGCGGAAGCTCGGGCAGGTCACGTAGGTCATCAGCGGGATCCGGCTGGTGGCCTGCGCGGCGGCCCCGAGGGTCACCCACGCGTTGGGCGAGTGGCCCATCTCGTCCAGCCACGGGAAGTAGTGGTCGCTGCTGACGGCGAAGTCGAAGCCGACCTCCTCGGCGCCCACCACGTGGCCGACCAGGTCCTTCGGCCCGGCCTGCTCGGTCATCATCGTGTAGCCCAGCTGCATCACCATGCCGCGCGGCTACCCGGCGCGGGCCGGGGCGAACCGACCCGCGCCAGGTGGTCACACCCGCTCGGCCTTCAGCGCCTCCCGCATCGTGATCTTCCCGCCCGTGCGCAGCAGCGCCGCGGCGTACACCCGACCGCCGAGCCGGACCACCAGGACGATGGCCGCGACCATCAGGGCGGCCGACAGCACGATCTCCCAGACGGCCACGCTGCCCGCGGCCTGCCGCACCGGCATCACCAGCGGGGACAGCCCGGGGATGTAGGACGTGACGACCGCCAGGGTGCCGTCGGGCTCCGCGGCGGCCTGGATGCCGACGACGAAGGCGACCACCAGCACCATGATCGTGGGCATCACCACGGTGTTGAGGTCCTCCTGCCGGCTGACCAGCGAGGCGGTCACCGCGAAGATCGCCGCGTAGAACGCGTACGCGAGCACGAACCAGGCGACGACGGCGACGGCCGTGCCGATGAGCTCTCCGGGGATGTCGACGATGTCGAGGGCCAGCGCCCCGGCGACCCCGACGACCACGATGAGCACGATCTGCGCCAGCCCGAGCAGTCCCAGGCCGATGATCTTCCCGGCCAGCAGCTGCCACGGCCGCATGGTCGCCAGCAGCAGCTCCACCACCCGGCTGGCCTTCTCCTCGACGACGCCCTGGGCGACGAACTGGCCGAAGAGGATGAGCAGGCCGTAGAGCAGCGCGACGCCGATGATCGCCATGCCGATGCGCTGGCCGTCCTGGTCGGCGTCCGGGTCCAGCGGCGTCACCGCCACCTCGGGCACGACGAGGTCGTCGACCCCGGCGGCCGCCAGCTGCTCGGCCAGCGCCAGCTGTGTGACCGCGCCCTGGACGACCGACTGCAGCGTTCCGCCGGCCGACTGCTCGACCAGCAGCTCGGGCTCACCCCCGCCCTCGGCCAGCAGCACGCCGTCGACGTCGCCCTCCTCGATCGCCGTGCGGGCGGCGGCCTCGTCGTCGAGGGCGACCACCGTGACGTCGACGTCGAGCGCCTCGCCCTGGGCCTCCAGCGTCTGCTCCAGCCCGGCGCCCCCGCCGACCATCCCGATCCGGGTGGCGTCGCCGCCGGAGCCGAGCGCCACCTGCATGCCCAGCGTGCCGAGCAGCAGCACCAGGATCACGACCGAGCTGATGATGAAGTTCTTGTCCCGGATGCGGGCGGAGACCTCGCGTGCGGCGACGAGCCGCACGAGTCCCGCGCTGCCGGGCGTACGCGACGGGCTCACGCCGCCACCTCCTGGGCGCTGGGGGCGGCGACCGCCCCGCGGAAGAGTTCGACGAGTGTGGGCTGCTGCCAGGCGAAGTGGGTGACCCGGCCGGTGTGCAGCGCGGCGGCCAGGACCGCCTGGTCGTCGGCGTCCGACGCGAGCTCCAGCAGCGTGTCACCGGCCTGCTCGGAGACCACCCGGACGCCGGGGAGCGCCGCGGCCCACCCCGGCGCGGCGTCGGGCACCACGACGCGCAGCAGCCGGCCGGCCTCGCGCCGGCGGAGCTCGTCGACGGTCCCGGTGGCGACCATCCGCCCGCGGGCGAGGATGCCGACCGAGTCGCAGAGCCGCTCGACCAGGTCCAGCTGGTGGCTGGAGAAGACCACCGGGACGCCCGCGCGGGCCTGGTCCAGCAGGGCCTCGGCCAGCGAGTCCACGCCGATGGGGTCCAGGCCGGAGAACGGCTCGTCGAGGATGAGCACCTCGGGCCGGCTCACCAGCGCGGCGGCCAGCTGCACCCGCTGCTGGTTGCCCAGCGACAGTTTCTCGACGGCGTCGCCGCTGCGCGGCCCCAGCCCGAGCCGCTCCACCCACTCGCCGGCCGCGTGCGTGGCCGCGGCGGAGTCCATGCCGTGCAGGCGGGCGAAGTAGGCGATCTGCTCGCCGACCTTCATCTTCGGGTAGAGCCCGCGCTCCTCCGGCATGTAGCCGACGCGGCGCCGGGACTCCTGGTCGAGCGGGCGTCCCTGCCAGCGCACCTCCCCGGCGTCGGGCCGGACCAGCCCCATGGCCACGCGCATGGTCGTCGTCTTTCCCGCACCGTTGGAGCCGCAGAAACCGAACATCGATCCCGGCGCCACCGTGAAGCCCACGCCGTCGAGGACGCGGACGTCCCCGAAACTTTTCTGCAGCCCGTCGAACTCGAGCACCTGTTCCTCCTGCCGTTGGGCACGTCCGCCGGAAACCGTAGCCGAGCTCATGATCACGCCAGGGTGATCGACTCGCGGGCGCGACGTCGGGACCCCGAGAGTTCATCTCGCGACGGCCGGGAGGGTGCGGTCTGATCGGTGGATGAGCGAGCGCGACGGCGTGGCGCGGCCACCCACCGGGGTGGGCCTGGAGCAGCTGCGGTCGGCGGCGGCGGGCTGCCGGGCCTGCGAGCTGTGGCAGGACACCACCCAGACCGTGTTCGGGGAGGGGCCCGAGACCGCCCGCGTGGTCTTCGTCGGCGAGCAGCCGGGCGACCAGGAGGACCGGCGGGGCGAGCCGTTCGTCGGTCCGGCCGGCCGGCTGCTGGACAAGGCGCTGGCCGACGCCGGCATCGACCGGCGCGACAGCTACGTCACGAACTCGGTGAAGCACTTCTCGCACACCGTGAAGGGCAAGCGGCGCATCCACCAGACACCCCGGCCCGAGCACCTTCGGGCCTGCCGGCCGTGGCTGGAGGCGGAGCTCGCCGTGCTGAAGCCCGAGGTCGTCGTCGCGCTGGGTGCGACGGCGGCCAAGGGGCTCATCTCGCCGTCCTTCCGGATCACCCGCGACCACGGGCAGCTGCTGCCCTGGGCACCACCGGGCGCCCCGGCGGCGACGGAGGACGACGACGAGGACGCGCCGCACCAGACCTGGATCCTCGCCACCACGCACCCCTCGGCGGTCCTGCGCACCCCGGACGAGGCGCGCGCCGCTGCCTACGACGCCCTGGTCGCCGACCTGCGGACGGTCGCCGGTGCGCTGGCCTGATCCCACGGAGAGGACTACCGGCGAGTAGGGACCGCCGGTGCTGGTTATGCCTCCCAGCGCCCGGCCGGCCTCGCCACTCTCGGGGGCGGGCGAGCCCGGCCGGGCCCCGGGCCGTCAGCGGGTGCGCTCGACGCCGGAGCGCGAGGCGCGGAACAGCCAGAACGAGGGCACCAGGAGCGCGACGGCGGCCATCGCCAGCACCACCACGATGCCGCCGGAGACCATCGCCACCGTCACCGACGCCGCGCTCGCGAGCGCCCCGGCCCGCAGGTCGCCCAGCCGCGGGCCACCGGCGACGACGACGAGGAACACGCCCTGCATCCGGCCGCGCATCTCGTCGGGCGCCGCCAGTTGCAGCATCGACGAGCGCAGCACCGCGCTCACCATGTCCCCCGCGCCGGCGACGGCGAGGAACAGCACGGCGAGCCACAGCGACGGCGCCAGCCCGAACCCGATCACCGCCCCTCCCCAGACGGCGATGGCGCCCAGGACGACCGCTCCCTGCCGATCGACCCGCGACACCCACCCCGAGGTCAGCCCCATGGCGAGCGCGCCGACCGACACCCCGGCGAAGAGCCACCCCAGCGCGTTCGGCGAGTCGGCGAACCGCTCGGCCGAGAGCTCCGGGAAGACCGCGTTGGGCCAGGCGAACAGCATCGCGATGATGTCGACGACGAACGTCATCAGCAGCACCGGCTGGGTGCGCAGGAAGGCGAACCCCTCCCCCACGCCGCGCACCGCGGCGCCCAGCCGCAGCCGGCGGGCCCGGCCGCCGGGCGGCAGCGCGGGCAGGCCGCGCAGCAGCAGCGCGGCGACCAGGAAGCCCAGCGCGTCCACCAGGTAGGCGAGGAACAGCTCCCCCTGACCGATCAGGACCCCGGCGAGCAGCGGACCGGCGATGACGCCTGCCTGGCGCACCGTCATCGCCAGGGCGTTCGCGGCCGGCACCAGCGCGGTGCCCACCAGCGCGGGGATGGCGGCGCTGCGCGCCGGCTGGTTGACCGCCGCGAAGCCGGAGACGAACGCGGTGAGCACCCACAGCAGCACGAGGTTCCCGCCGCCGGGCAGCAGCGCCTGGAGGGCCAGCAGAGCGCTCGTGACCGCGGCGCCCGTCGAGGTGACGAGCATCAGCTTCCGCCGGTCGACGACGTCGGCGATCGCACCGCCGAGGAGCCCGAACACCACGAGCGGTACCAGCGCGACCAGCGAGGTGAGCCCGACGAACAGCGACCGGCCGGTGAGCTCGTAGACCTGGTAGGGGACGGCGACCAGCGTCATCTGCTGGCCGATCATCGTGGCCGCGACACCGCCGAAGAGCCGGCGGTAGGCCGGGACGCGCAGCGGCGTGGTGTCCACCGCCCACCCGCGCCGCCGCACCGGCTCGGGCACCGGCTCCACCACCGCCCGGTCCGGTTCGACCGGGTCGACCGGCCCGGGCGGCCCGCTCACGGGGCGAGCCGCTGGACGATCCAGCCCCCGCCCTCCGCCGTGTCGCGGACGAACCGCAGCCGGTCGTGCAACCGGTCCCCACCGCCCTGCCAGAACTCGACCCGTTCGGGCACCACCCGGTAGCCGCCCCACGCCGCGGGGCGGGGCAGCTTCCCCTCCGGCGTCTGCTGGTCCAGCAGCCGCACCCGCTCCTCGAGCTCGTGCCGGGAGTCGACGACGGTCGACTGCACCGAGGCCGCCGCCGCCAGCTGCGAGCCGCGTGGCCGCGGGTCCCACAGCGCATCGGAGGCGGCATCGCCGATCCGCTCCACCCGACCGGCCACCCGCACCTGCCGCTGCAGCGCGTGCCACGGGAAGACCAGCGCCGCGCGGGGGTTGACCGCCAGCTGCGCGCCCTTGGCCGAGGCGTAGCTGGTGCCGAACACGATCCCGTCGGTGTCGTAGCCCTTCATCAGCACGATCCGGGCATCCGGGGCGCCGTCGGCGTCGGCGGTCGCGACCACGACGGCGTTGGGCTCCGGGAGGTCCGCGGCGACGGCGTCGGCGAACCAGCGGTCGAACTGCTCGACCCAGGTGGCGGCGAGCTCGTCCTCGCGCAGCCGCCCGAGCGTGTAGTCGTTGCGCATGCGGGTCAGGTCGGGCACGCCGCCATGCTGACACCGGCGGCGCGGGTCGGCTCGGGAGGGCGTCCACCGCGCCCCCCGTGTGCCAGGACGGGGCCGACGGCCTAGGGTCGGCTGGCAATCGTGCGCCGTGTCCTGCGCGCACGTGGGTCCACGCGCAGAGGAGCTTGCGAGATGGCCGACGACTTCGTACCCGGCCTGGAAGGCGTCATCGCCTTCGAGACGGAGATCGCCGAACCGGACAAGGACGGCGGCGCGCTGCGCTATCGCGGCGTCGACATCGAGGACCTGGTCGGCAAGGTCACGTTCGGCAACGTCTGGGCGCTGCTGGTCGACGGCAAGTTCGGCCCCGGCCTGCCGCCGGCCGAGCCGTTCCCCATCCCGGTGCACAGCGGCGACGTGCGCGTCGACGTCCAGGCCGCCCTGGCGATGCTCGCCCCGTTCTGGGGCTACCGCCCGCTGCTGGACATCGACAGCGAGACCGCTCGCGAGCAGCTGGCCCGCGCCGCCGTCATGGCGCTGTCCTACGTCGCCCAGTCCGCCCGCGGCATCGGCACCCCCGCCGTTCCGCAGAGCCGGGTCGACGAGGCCTCGACCATCGTCGAGCGCTTCATGGTCCGCTGGCGCGGCGAGCCCGACCCCCGCCACGTGGCCGCTGTGGACGCCTACTGGACCTCGGCCGCCGAGCACGGCATGAACGCCTCGACGTTCACCGCCCGGGTCATCGCCTCCACCGGCGCCGACGTCGCCGCCGCCATGTCCGGCGCGATCGGCGCGATGTCCGGGCCGCTGCACGGCGGCGCCCCCTCCCGGGTGCTGCACATGCTCGACGAGGTCGAGAAGACCGGCGACGCGGAGAAGTACGTCAAGGACCTGCTCGACCGCAAGGAGCGGTTGATGGGCTTCGGCCACCGGGTCTACCGCGCCGAGGACCCGCGCGCCCGGGTGCTGCGCCGCTCGGCCCAGGAGCTGGGTGCGCCGCGCTTCGAGGCGGCCCTCGCGCTGGAGAACGCCGCCCTCAAGGAGCTGCGGGAGCGGCGTCCCGACCGGCCGGTCGAGACGAACGTGGAGTTCTGGGCGGCCATCGTCCTGGACTTCGCCGAGGTGCCCAGCCACATGTTCACCTCGATGTTCACCTGTGCCCGCACCGCCGGCTGGTGCGCGCACATCCTGGAGCAGAAGAACACCGGTCGCCTGGTGCGCCCGTCGGCCCGCTACGTCGGCCCCGAGCCCCGCAAGCCCGAGGCCGTCGAGGGCTGGGACACCATCAACCCCTCGGCCGCCCAGCTGGCCTGAGCGAGGACCCCGCTGCCCCCACCGCGCACGCCCGCGGTGGGGGCGCGCGGCGGGGCCGCCCGACCCGCACGACCGGAAGGCCCTCCCCGGATGAGCATCACCATCCCCGCCGCACTCCTGCCCGCCGACGGCCGGTTCGGGTGCGGTCCGTCGAAGGTGCGCCCCGAGGCGTTGCGCGCCCTCGCCGGTGACGGGGCGGCGATCATGGGTACCTCCCACCGGCAGCCGCCGGTGAAGAACCTCGTGCGGCGGGTCCGCGAGGGGCTGACCACGCTGTTCGACCTGCCCGACGGCTACGAGGTGGTGCTCGGCAACGGCGGGACGACCGCATTCTGGGACGCGGCGCTGTTCGGGCTCGTCCGCGACCGCGCCGCCTTCGGCACCTACGGGGAGTTCTCCGCCAAGTTCGCCTCCGCGGCGGTGCGGGCACCGTTCCTCGGCGACCCGGTGGTCGTGACGGCCGAGCCGGGGTCGCTGGCGCTGCCGACCGCCACCGAGGGCGTCGACACCTACGCCTGGGCGCACAACGAGACCTCGACGGGCGTCATGGCCCCGATCTCGCGCCCGCACGGCACCGAGGACGCCCTCGTCCTCATCGACGCCACCTCCGGCGCCGGCGGCCTGCCCGTCGACGTCTCGCAGACCGACGTCTACTACTTCGCCCCGCAGAAGTCCTTCGCCGCCGACGGCGGGCTCTGGGTGGCCCTGATGTCGGCCGACGCGCTGCAGCGGATCGCCGAGATCAAGGCCGCGGGCCGCTGGGTGCCCGGCTTCCTGGACCTGTCGATCGCCGTCGACAACTCCACCAGGGACCAGACCTACAACACCCCCGCGGTCGCCACCCTGTTCCTGCTGGCGGACCAGCTCGACTGGATGCTCTCCCTCGGCGGCCTCTCCGGCACCGTCGCGCGCAGCCGCGAGTCCGCCACGCGGCTCTACGGCTGGGCGGAGCAGTCGCCGTACGCGACCCCGTTCGTCCCCCACCCCGAGCACCGCAGCTTCGTCGTCGGAACCGTCGACTTCGCCGACTCCGTCGACGCTGCCGCCCTGGCGACGACCCTGCGCGCCAACGGCATCGTCGACGTGGAGCCGTACCGCGGGCTCGGCCGCAACCAGCTGCGCGTCGGCATGTTCCCCGCCGTGGACCCCGACGACGTGACGGCGCTGACGGCCTGCATCGACTACGTGACCGAGCGGCTCTGAAGAAGGGCCCCCTACCGCCCACCGCTCGCACGCTCGCGGTGGGTCCCTGCAGGGGGCCGCAGTGGGCAGTTCCGAGGTGAAGGTTCGTAGGCGGGAGGTGAGTGTGGGCCCCGATGTCCCGTCGGGCCCCGGGATCGGCGACCTGTTCGCCGCCGGGGGCGAGGCCGGCCGGATCATGGCCGGCCTCGACTGGGCGAGCACCCCGCTCGGCCCCGTGGCCGGCTGGCCGGCCAGCCTGCGTTTCGCCGTGCGCACGGTGCTGGTGTCCAGGTTCCCGATGGTGCTGACCTGGGGCCCGGACTTCCTGCAGTTCTACAACGACGCCTACGCGCCCCTCATCGGCGCGAAGCACCCGGCGATCGGCCAGGACATCCGGCAGACCCTCGCCGAGGGCTGGCACGCGCTCGGGCCCCCGATCGAGCACGCGATGGCCACGCGCGAGGCCTCCTGGCTGCCGGGGCTGCTGCTGCTCCTCGAACGCACCGGATACCGGGAGGAGACCTACTTCACCGTCTCCCACGCGCCGGCCTTCGACGACGACGGCGGGGTCGCCGGCATCCACGCCGTCTGCACGGAGGTCACCGGTGAGCTGCTCGCCGCCCGCCGCCAGCAGTTGCTGCACACGCTGTCGGTGGCGGGCACGCAGCTCGCCGACGAGCGGCAGACGGTCGCGACCATGTGCGCGGCCCTGCGCTCGAACCCGCTCGACATCCCCTTCGCCGCCGTCTACCTCGCCACCGACGAGGGCACCTTCGCCCGCGTGGCGACGACCGGGGTCGACGCCGCGCTCCTGCCCGCGGTCGCCGACGCCGGCGCGGCACTACCGCCGGTCGCCTCCTTGGGGCTGACCGGCGGTCCCTGGGACGACCCGGTGACCGACGCGGTGGTGCTGCCGCTGGCGTCCGGCCACGACGCCGAGCCGGCAGGCCTGCTGGTCCTCGGCACCTCGCCCAACCGGGCCGTGGACGCCGACTACCAGGCCTTCCACCAGCTGGTGGCCGGCCAGTTCACCGGCGCGCTGGCCACCATCCGGGCGTTCGAGGACGAGCGTCGGCGGGCCGAGTCGCTCGCCGAGCTCGACCGCGCGAAGACCACCTTCTTCGCCGACGTCAGCCACGAGCTGCGCACGCCGCTCACGCTGCTGCTGGGCCCGATCGGCGACGTCCTAGAGAACACCGACCCGCCGTTGGGCGACGACGTCCGCGAGCAGCTCTCCCTGGCGCTGCGCAACGGGCAGCGCCTGCAGCGGCTGGTCAACGACCTGCTGGACTTCGCCGGCATCGAGGCCGGGCGGGCCACCCCGGTCCGCGTGGAGACCGACGTCCCGGCGTTCACCGCCGAGCTCGCCGGCATCTTCCGGTCGGCCGCCGAGCGGGCCGGGCTGCGCCTCACCGTCGCCTGCCCGCCCCTGCACCGCCCGGCCTACGTCGACCCCCGGATGTGGGAGAAGATCGTCGTCAACCTGCTGGCCAACGCGGTGAAGTACACCTTCGTCGGCGGCATCGACGTGGCTGTGCGCGGCACCGGCGACGGCTTCGAGCTCACCGTCGCCGACACCGGCGTGGGCATCGTCGCCGAGGAGCTGCCGCACCTGTTCGAGCGTTTCCACCGGGTGTCGGGCGCGACCGCCCGCACGCGGGAGGGCACCGGCATCGGCCTGGCGCTGGTGCAGGAGCTCGCCGCCCTGCACGGCGGCACGGTGACGGTGACCAGCGAGCCGGGGCGGGGCAGCACGTTCACCGTCGCCCTGCCGTTCGGCGCCCCCGACGCCGTCGTCGGCGGTCCTGCGGCCGTCCCGTCGGAGGCCGCCCACGGCGAGGCCGAGGGCTGGGAGCGGGAGGTCTCGCGCCCGGCCGACCGGGCTCCCGGCGCGGCGGACGCCACTGCGGTCCTGGTGGTGGACGACAACGCGGACATGCGCGGCTACCTCGACCGCCTGCTGCGGCCGCACTGGGCGGTGCGCACGGCGGCCGACGGACAGGAGGCGCTCGCCGCGGTGGCCGAGCAGCGGCCGGCCCTCGTGCTGACCGACGTGATGATGCCGCGCGTCGACGGCTTCGAGCTGCTCCGGGCGCTGCGCGGGGACCCGGCCACCCGGGACATCCCGGTGATCATGCTGACGGCCCGCGCCGGGCAGGACGCCTCGGTCGAGGGCCTGGAGGCCGGCGCCGACGACTACCTGGCCAAGCCGTTCCGCGCCGCGGAGCTGCTCGCCCGGGTACGGGTGGTGCTCGAGCGGGCGGCCGGTCGCGCCGTGACCCCGGCGACGACGCGGGAGGTCGGCGAGCCGCCCCGGCCGGCCACCTCCCCGCTGCCCGCGCCGCTGGTGGCCACGCCGGTGGGCCGGCCGGCGCCGGCGTCGGACCCGGGTCCGCAGCCGTCGACCGGCCCCGACGGCGCCCGGAACCGGGCGCACTGGCAGCTGCCGTCGGTCCTCTCCTCGATCCCGGTGATCCGCCGCCGGCTCCGCGGCCTCCTGGCCGACGCCGGGGTCGGCGCCGACCAGTCCTACGACCTGCTCCTGGCGGCCTGCGAGGCGGCCAGCAACGCGATCGAGCACGCTCAGGAGCCGACCCGGCCCGTCGTCGAGGTCACCGCCGTCGTCGGGGACGGCGCGGTGGAGATCACGGTCCGCGACCACGGCCAGTGGCGGGAGCGGGAGCCGAGCATGGACCGCGGCCGCGGCTCCACGCTGATGAGCGCGGTCGCCGAGGTCACCGCCGTCCCGGGCCCCGAGGGGACGACCGTGCGGATCCGGTCGGCGCTGCAGCCGGCCGCCTGACCGCGGAGCTCCTCAGCGGAGCAGCCAGGTGTCCTTGCTCGCCCGGTCGAGCTCCCCCGGCCGGTCGTCCCGGGCCACCCGGGTCAGGGCGAGCGGCAGGGTGGCGGTGGTCTCGCCGGCCACGGAGAACAGCCGCAGCTCCACCGGCCGGGGACGCAGGCACCCGTCGACCAGCGTCGGCGCCGTCGAGGCGGCCAGCGGCTCCCGGGCCACGAACCGGTGCGGGGCGGCGGCGATCTCGGCCCGCAGCGCAGCGAGCTCCGCCGCCGAGCAGGCCGGGCCGAGCACCACCTGCCGGCCGCCGTACCCGGCGACCGACTCGACCTCCAGCTCCGGCAGCCGGTCGGCGACCTCCGCCCACGCCGCGGGGTCGGCGAGCACCCACGTCCGCGCCGAGCCCAGCAGCGGCTCCTCGCCGAGGTAGAAGCGGATCATGGCCGGGACCCAGGCGTAGCCTGCCGCGTCATCGGCCACCCCGTTGCCGGGCACGTTGGCCAGCCCGAGCCGCCCGGCCCGCACCGCTTCGGTGAGCGCCAGCCCGAGCGGGACGCCCGCGCCGGTGGGGTAGGCGCCGAGCAGCGCGTCGTCGAAGCGCCGGTAGAGCACGTCGACCGGTACCCGGCCCCCGTCGACGGCGACCTCCACTCCCCCGTCGGCGCGCGGCCACAGGTCACCGGCCCGCACCAGCGGGGCGTCGAGGGCGTCGGCCAGCAGCCGGTGCTCGAACCAGGACCCGTCGTTCTCGCCCTGGGTGAGCACCGCGATCCGCGGCGCCCCGGGCACCGCCGGCGGGGCGGCGGCCGCCAGTGCACCGGCCAGCAGCGGAACGGCGTCCCCCGGTTCCCGCAGCCGCTCCCCGGCACCGGCGAACAGCTCCGGCAGCGCGGCGCGGGCGGAGTCCCGGTCGGCGAGCGCGTACCCGATGCCGGACGGCACCCGCAGGTCGTCGCGGAGCACCACCCAGCGGTCGTCGTCGGTGCGGACGAGGTCGGCCGCGGCGACGGTCGCGCGAGGCTGACCCCGCCACGCGCGGGCGACGGCGTCCGGATCCCGGCCCGGCCCGTGCGTCACGGCCCACTCGGGCAGCGCACCGGCCCGGACGATCTCGGCCGCGCGGTCGGGGTCGCCGCGCCGGCGCCCGGCCGGGCGGTAGGCGTCGGCGAGGAAGGCGTTCAGCGCCCGGTGCCGCTGCGCCATCCCGGCCGACAGCGTCCGCCACGTGCCGGCGTCGACCAGCCGTGGGACGGGGTCCAGGGGCACCGGGCGCAACTGCTGCCGGCCGTCCACCCACGTGCCGACGACGACGCCGCGTTCCTGCCGCCGGAGCCGCAGCTCCGCCTCGGCGGCCGCCAGCCCGGTCGCCCCGAGGCGCTCCAGGGCAGCGATCGGCCCGGCCCACCCGTCGCGCAGCCGGCCGTCGGCAGCGACGGCCTCGTCGCTGCGGGCGGTGGGGTAACCGGCGAAGAGTTCCCCGCTCACAGCCACCGATCGAACCAGGCGGCGAGCCGCTCGCCCAGTTCGACCAGGTGCTCCCGGCCGACGATGGCGTGCCCCTCGCCGGCGAAGAGCAGCAGGTCGGCGCGCGCACCGCGCGCCTGCAGCGCCTGGTGCGCCTGCACCGACTCGGCCACCGGCACGTTCGTGTCGCGGTCCCCGTGCACGAGGAGCACCGGCGCGGTGAGCCGGTCCAGGGCCGTCATCGGCGAGAGGGCGGCCAGCATCTCGCGGTCGGCGACCGGGTCGCCGTACTCGGTCACCGAGGCCGCGGCCATCCACGGCTCGGTGCCGGCGAAGAAGGTGCGCAGGTCGCTCATCCCGGCCAGCGAGGTGCCGGCCGCGAAGAGCTCGGGCCACCGGGTGAGGGCGACGAGGGTGAGGTACCCGCCGTAGGACCAGCCGTGGGCGCCGACCCGGCCGGGCGCCGCGATGCCCGCGGTCACCAGCTCGTCCACCGTCGTCCGGACGTCGGCGAACGAGGACTCGCGCGCGGGCCCGTCGTCGGCGGTCATGAAGGCCCGCCCGAACCCGCCCGAGCCGCGCACGTTCGGGGCGAAGACCGTGAGCCCCGCGGCCACCATGCTCTGCGTGATCGGCGACCAGTTCGGCCGCGCCTGCCCCTCCGGTCCGCCGTGGAAGCTGACCACCGTGCGGTTGGGGCCGCGGGTGCCCTCGGGCACGTACAGCCAGCCGGAGAGCCGGACGCCGTCCGGGGCGAGGTACTCGTGGCGCACCGGCTCGACCACGCCCGGCACCTCCGGGCTGGTGGGCGAGCAGGCGAGCGGTTCGGGTGCGCCCGCGCCGTCGAGCGGCACCCGCCACAGCCCCCGGGGGGCGCGCGGCCCGGACAGCTCGGCGATCAGCGCGTCGCCGTCGGCGGCCGGCGCCCACCCCGACAGCACCGGTCGGGGGAGCTCGATCCGCCGCACCACGGCCCCGTCGGCCCTGGCGTGCAGCCACAGCTGGCTCACCCCGTCGGCGTTCCACACCGCGAGCACCGTGCCGTCGGGGCGCACCGCGTACCCGTCGAGGTCGGCGTCGGCGCGCTGCAGGACCGTCCGGCCGGGTCCGGGCACCCCGTCGGTCAGGGGGACGGCGACCAGGCCGGCGCGATCGGCCCCGGGCGGCCCCGGCAGCGCGGCACGGACGTGCACGGTGGCCCCGTCGTCGGTGAACCGGCCGTCCTCGGAGGCGATGCCGCCGGGGGCGTCCAGGGGGAGGACCCGCCGCTGGATGCCCGTGGCGACGTCGATGACCACGATGTGCCGGTAGGCGCGCGGGCCGCGCCGGGCGAGGACGGTGCGGTGGTCGGCGGAGACGGCGGTGACGACGAGGAAGCCGCCGGAGGCCAGCGTGCGCTGCTCTCCGGTGACCACGTCGACCAGGACCACGTCGGCGTCCGGTCCGCTGCCCTGGGCGATCGAGCAGGCGTAGTGCCGCGGCCCCACCCAGCAGCCGGCGAAGACCGCCGCACGTGGATCGGCACCGGCCACCAGCCGGCGATCCGTGCCGTCGGGGCGGACGACGTGCAGTTCGGCGCAGATGGACCCGCCGGGGCTGACCAGGTAGGCCAGCCGCGCGCCGTCGGGCGACCAGGCGGCGGAGATCACCTCCTGGTCGGTGCCGGACACCTGGACCGGCGAGGTCCGGCCGTCCAGCGCGGCCACCTCCAGCCGGGGCAGCCCCGATCGGTCGGTGACGTAGGCGACGCGGCGGCCGTCCGGGGCCGGCGCCGGGCACCAGGCCGCGGTGGCCCCGGCGATCCCTGCGATGGCGCGGCGGACCCGCGCCGGCAGCACCTCCGGGGGCGCCAGGAGCTCCAGGGCGGCGCATCCCGCGGGCGCGGCCGTCCACTGGTCGGTCACGGGGCTGGCCATCGCTCCTCCTCGGCTCGGTGCGGCGCCGCCGGCGAGCCGCCCACTGTGGCGGTCGCGCGTTTCGGGCGTGTGTCAGTGCTGACATCGGCGTGCGACGACGTCGTCCGCACCCCTCCCCCGGGGGAACCCGCCGCTCCCCGCCGCAGACGCGCCACGCCGGTGCGCCTGCGCGCCGCTCGCGCCCGATCCCGATAACCTCGGGGACCGGGATCGGCGTCCGGACCCACCGCGCCGGCTGCAGGAGGTCGCCCATGCGCACACTGCGCCTCGTGGCGCTCTCCGACGACGGGAAGAGCCTCGTCCTCGTCGCGGACGGCCCCGACAGCCCCGACGGCGAGCGGTTCGAGCTCCCGATCGACGAGCGCGTCCGTGCGGCGGCCCGCGGGGACGCCCGCCGGCTGACCCAGATCGACGTCGACTCCGGCAGCGAGCTCCCGCCCCGGGTGATCCAGTCCCGCATCCGCGCCGGGGAGACCCCCGAGCAGGTCGCCGCCGCCACGGGTGCCCGGGTGGAGCGGATCATGCGTTTCGCCCACCCCGTGCTGCAAGAACGGGAGCGCGTGGCCACCCAGGCCCGCGAGGCGCGGGTCCGGCTCACCGACGGGGCACCGGGGGCGGTACTCCAGCACTTCATGGTCGAACGGCTGCGGCTCATCGACACCGACATCGACGCCGTCGCGTGGGACGCCCACCGGGACGACGAGGGCACCTGGGTGGTCACCGGCGCGTGGCGCGCAGGGGCCAAGTCCGGCACCGCGCGCTGGAACTTCGACCTGCAGTCCCGCACGGTCTCCCCGGGGGACGCCGCGACGGCGGACTTCGCCGAGGGCACCCGCCTGGTGCGGGTCGTGCCCGAGGTGCCGGCCGGCCTGCCCTCGCCGGCCGCCCGCAACCGGCCGGTCTCGGTGGTGCGCAGCCCGGAGCCGCCCCCCGCCCCGGCCGGGGAGGACGACGCGCCCGTGCGCGACGTGCACGCCCCCGACGGGACCCCGGCCGACGACGAGGCGCTGGCCACCCTGCTCGACGAGGTCGCCGAGCACGACACCGTGGTGCTCGGCCGGGGGCAGAGCACCGACGAGGACGGCGACGAGGACCCGCGCGCCCGCATCCCGGCGTGGGAGGACATCGTCTTCGGGGTCCGCCGCAACCGCTGACCAACCGCACGTGGAACAGCCGGCAGGACTGGGTAGTCGCTCCGGCATGAGTGCTTCGGTGTCGATGCCGCTGGGCGGCGTGCAGGTCGGTTCCTACGACAGCTACGAGCGGGCGCAGGCCGCCGTCGACTACCTCTCCGACGAGAAGTTCGCGGTCGAGAACGTGACGATCATCGGGAGCGACCTGCGCATGGTCGAGACGGTGACCGGCCGCATGACGACGGGCCGGGCGGTCGCCGCAGGCGCCGCGGCCGGCGCCTGGTGGGGTCTGTTCGTCGGCCTCCTGCTGGGCATCTTCGCGCCCGACGGGACCAGCTGGATCGGGTCGGTGCTGACCGGCCTGCTCATCGGTCTGGCCTTCGGCGCCGCCTTCGGCGGCATGGGGTACGCCGCCACCCGCGGCAAGCGCGACTTCACCAGCACCAGCAAGATCGTCGCCAGCCGGTACGACGTGATGTGCCACCCCTCGCACGCCGAGGAGGCCCGCGCGATGCTGGCCCGGTTCTCGCTGCGCGGCTGACTAGCGCAGGGTGGCGAAGGCCACCGCCGCGGCGGCGGCCACACCGAGGGAGTCGACCCCGGTGCGCATCGGGATGCGGGCTCGCACCCGCGCCGTCCGCTGCGCCTCCGGCGTGAGACCCGGCCCCTCGGCGCCCAGCAGCACGGCGGTGCGCGGGTGCGCCCGCGGGTCGACGTCGCCGAGGTCCACCGCGTCGGCCGCCGGGGTGAGCGCGACGGTGAGGTAGCCCGCTTCGTGCAGCCGCGCGAGCCCAGCCGGCCAGTCGGGCAGGACGGCGAACGGTAGCGATAGCACGTGCCCCATCGAGACCCGCACCGACCGGCGGTACAGCGGGTCGGCGCAGCGCGGGTCCAGCAGCAGCCCGTCGACGCCGAGGGCCACCGCCGAGCGCGCGATCGAGCCCAGGTTCTCGGCGTCGTTGAGCGCCTCGAGGACCGCCAGCCGGCGCGGCCCCGCCGGGTCCGGGCCGGTCAGCACCTCGTCCGGGTCGGCCGGCGGGAGGCGGTCGGCGGAGGCGACCACGCCGCGGGTGAGCCGGAACCCGATGACCTCCGAGAGCACCCACTTATCCGCCTCGAAGGCCGGGACGTCCCCGGGCAGGCCGAGCGCGGCCACCCGTCCCGGCACACCGAACACCGCGCGCACCCGGTACGGCGAGGCGAGCAGGCGCTCGACCGCCGGCACCCCCTCCACGATGACCGGCCCGGTGCCCCGCTCCCTGCCCGCCGGGCGGTCCCCGGCCTTGAGGTCGCGGAAATCTGCGACGCGGGGATCGGCCGGGTCGGTGATGACGACGGGTGCAGGCACGGGCGCCGATTCTGCCCGCACCGGGCGGGCGACCCTGCGCGCGCCCGGCCGCGGGCGCGCGACCCGTTGACGGCACCCAGCAACTCATCTAGCGTTGAGTTCATCAGCCGTTGAGTTGTGGGGAGCGCGTCATGGACGCCGTCACCGTCACCGATCTCGTCGTCGACCGCGGGAAGCGCTGCGTGCTCCCCGGTCTCTCCTTCGCCGTCCCGGCCGGCCAGGTGACCGGGCTGCTCGGGCCGAGCGGCAGTGGGAAGAGCACGCTGATGCGGGCGGTCGTCGGGGTGCAGCGGGTGCGCTCCGGCACGGTCACCGTGCTCGGGGAGCCCGCCGGCTCCCCCGGCCTGCGCAGCCGGGTCGGGTACGTCACCCAGTCGCCCAGCGTCTACCCCGACCTCACCGTCCGGGAGAACGCCCGCTACTTCGCCGCCCTGTACGGCCGCGGGGCGCGTGAGGCCGACGCCGCGATCGCCGACGTGGGGCTGGGCGGAGCCGCCGGGCAGCTCGTCGCCGACCTCTCCGGCGGGCAGCGCGGCCGCGCCTCCCTGGCGTGCGCACTGGTCGGCGAGCCCGAGCTGCTGGTCCTCGACGAGCCGACCGTCGGCCTGGACCCGGTGCTCCGGGTCGAGCTCTGGGAACGCTTCCACGCCCTGGCCCGCGCCGGGACGACGCTGGTCGTGTCCAGCCACGTGATGGACGAGGCCGCCCGGTGCGACCGGCTCCTCCTTCTCCGCGACGGCGCGCTGCTCGCCGACACGACACCGGGGCAGCTGCGCGCCGACGGCCGCTCCGACGACCTGGAGACGGCGTTCCTGACCGTCGTCCGCGCCCGCGAGGCGGTGGCCCGGTGACCGCCGCCGGCCCGCGGCTCACCGCGACGACCGCGGCCCGCGTCCTGCGCCAGCTGCGGCACGACCACCGCACGATCGCGATGCTGCTCGTGCTGCCGAGCCTGCTCCTGGGCCTGCTGTACCTGCTGTGGGCGGACGTCCCGACCGCCCCCGGGCAGCCCGGCACCTTCGACCGCGTCGGGCTGGCGATGCTCGGCGTCTTCCCCTTCGTCGTGATGTTCCTCGTGACCAGCATCGCCATGCTGCGCGAGCGCACGTCCGGCACGCTCGAGCGGCTGCTCACCACTCCCCTGTCCCGGCTGGACCTGCTGCTCGGCTACGGCCTGGCGTTCGGGCTGGCCGCGGGTGTGCAGGCGGTGGTCACCGTGACGGTGGCGACGACGCTGTACGACCTGGACGTGGCCGGGTCCGTCGGGCTCGTCGTCCTCGTCGCCGTGGTCGACGCCGTGCTCGGGGTCGCGCTGGGGCTGCTGGCCAGCGCCTTCGCGCGCAGCGAGTTCCAGGCGGTGCAGTTCATGCCGGTGGTCGTCCTGCCCCAGTTCTTCCTCTGCGGGCTGCTCGTCCCCCGCGAGCAGATGGCCGGGTGGCTGCAGGCGATCAGCGACGTCCTCCCGCTGACCTACGCGGTCGAGGCCCTGCGCGAGGTCGGGCGCTCGGCGGAGGCGACCGGCACGATGGTGCTGGACGTCGGCATCGTGGCCGGCGCCGCCCTGCTGGCGCTCGCGCTGGCGGCGGCCACCCTGCGGAGGAGGACCGACTGAACGCCGGCGACCAGCCACCACGGCGACGCACCGGACGGCGTCCCGGCAGCCCCGGCACCCGGGACGCGGTGCTGGCCGCCGCGCGGGAGGCGTTCGCCGAGCGGGGGTTCGACGGCGCCACCATCCGGCAGATCGCCACCGCGGCCGGCGTCGACCCCGCCCTGGTGCACCACTACTTCGGCAGCAAGGACCAGCTCTTCCTCGCCGCGATCGAGGCCCCGGCCGACCCCGCCCAGCTGCTGCCCGAGGTGCTCGCCGGCACGCGGGAGGAGCTGGGCGGCAACGTCGTCCGCATGCTGCTGCGGGTCTGGGACGGGCCGGGGCGCACCGCCGGTCTGGCGCTGGTGCGTTCGGCGGTGGGCAACGAGTGGACCGCCCGCCTGCTGCGCGAGTTCCTGGTCACCCAGGTGCTGCGCCGGGTGCTCGGCTCCCTGGACCTCGACCCCGCCGAGCGCGACGCCCGGGGCGCCCTGGCCGCCTCGCAGCTGGCCGGGCTGGTGGTCACCCGGTACGTGCTGCGCCTGGAGCCGCTCGCGTCGGCCCCGCCCGAGTGGTTGGTGGGCACGATCGGCCCCACGGTGCAGCGCTACCTCACCGGCGAGCTGGACCTGCCCCGCTGAAAGAGGACCCCCCTGCCCCCCACGACTCGCAGGCTCGCCGCGGGACCCTGCACGGGGGCCTTCAGCGGGCGGTACGGGCCAGCTGGCGGCTCTGCGCGACCAGCCGCCCGGTGGAGTCCCAGACCCGGTAGTCCTCGTCGGACCAGCCGCCGGCGATCTCGCTGGCCCGCGCCTCCACGAGGCACCAGCCCGGGGCCGGCAGCGCCCGCACGAGCACCTGCAGCTGCACGGTCGGCGCCCAGCCCATCCGGCCGGTGGCGAAGCTCGTGGGCGGCAGCACGTCGGCGAAGGTGAGCAGCGCCAGCGGGTCGGCCGGGCGGCCGTCGGCCAGCCGCACCCACGCCCGGAGCACCGGCTCGTCGGAGGGCTGCCCGAGCGCCCACGTCGCGGTGGCCGGGTCCAGCCGGCTCTCCACGTGCCGCGTCAGCCCGGGCAGCTGCACCGGCACGGCCGCCAGGTGGGCGTTCGCGGCCATGTCGATGCACTCGTCGGGCCTGGGCACCTCGGGCGCCGGGAGGGAGTACTCGGGGGCGTCGTCGGCGAGCGTCGCCGTCGTCGCCTGGACCGTGAGGACCGGCCCGTTCGCGTCCGCGAGGGTGACCAGCGAGTGGGCCAGCGTCCGACCCGCCGGCCCGGGCGTCACGGCGAGGGTGGCCGGGCCGGCCGCCGCCGCCCGCAGGTAGCTGGCCGACAGTGCGACCGGGTGCTCGTGCGGGCTCTCCAGCACCGCCGCGCGCCCGGCGACCGACAGCAGGTAGCCGCCGTTGAGGATCCCGCCACCGACCTCCCACTCCGGGTGGAGGTCGGCGAGGAGCGCGCCGGCCTCGCCCCGCCGCACGGCGGTCGCGGCGTCGAAGTCGGAGAGGGCCTGGTCAACGTTGTGCGGCACGTCGGACAGGGTGCCAGGGCGGCCGGCGTGGACCGCACGCGCCTCGGCTCGGGCGACCGCGCCGCCCCGCCTGCACGCGGTGACTCAGCCGACCGCCCAGTGGGCGACCACCGTGTACGCCGGCTCGGCACCGAGCCGGCTCTCCCAGAGCCGGATCTCGCGCACCGGCCACTCCGGCCCCCGGTAGCCGGCGAGCCGGTCGGTCAGCGAACCGTCGGCGGGCCGCCCGGGGCGCCAGCGCCCCAGGGTGAGGTGCGGGCGGAACGGCCGGTCCTCCACCGGCAGCTCCAGACCGCGGGCGACCCCGGCCAGCCGCCCGGCCAGCGCGGCCAGCGGGTCGACGTCGCCGTCGAGCCCGGCCCAGGCCACCTGCGGACGGCGCACCGACCCGAACCGCCCGCCCCCGGCCAGCCGCAGCGTCATCGGCGGCGTCGCGGTGACGGCGGGCGCGGCGGCGGCCACGAGGCCGGGCACCACGGCGTCCGGGACCTCGCCCAGGAACAGCAGCGTCAGGTGCCAGCGCTCGGCACGGCTCCACCGCGGCGCCCCCGGGAGCTCCCGCAGCGGGGCCAGCGCCCGCTCGAGGTCGCGGCGCGCGGACTCGGGCGGGTCGACGGCGAAGAAGAGCCGGCGCGCGGGACCGGCGGTCAGAGGGGCACCTGCAGCCCCGCGGCGCGCAGCGCGCAGGCGACCCGGAGGCGCTCGACCTCGCGGGCGCGGTCCTGCCGCAGCGCGGCCAGGTCCGAGGTCACCCCGAGCATCCCGGCCGCCTCGAGGAGGACGTCGTCGTACGCGGCCTGCAGCGCGCGGCGGCGGGCCATCGGCACCCCGGCCGCCACCAGCTCGAGCTGGCGCCCGAGCCGGCGCAGGTCCGCGGCCACGTGCTGCACCGAGCGCCCGGGCGCCGCGGGGTGCCGCGCCGCGTGGCGGCGGGCCGATCGAGCCTCGATCCACCGGATCAGCGGGCCGAAGCCGGCGACCAGGCCGGCGAACGCGGCGAGCAGTGCGACGAGCTGGATGAGTGCGGCCATGGCGTTCCCCTGCGCACGGGCGGTTCCGGTGCCCGCCGACGGTACGCGCACCCCGGCCGCTCAGAGCGACTGCTGACCGGGGGCCTTCTCGCTGAGCTCCTCCTCCACGGTGCGCACCTGCGCGGAGGGGACGGCCGGGCGGGGGGCGGCCTGGACCCGCAGCCGCAGCGGCGTGCGCTGCACCGCCAACCGCAGGCCTCCGCGGTGGGCCAGCCAGGCCGCGGCGCCGAGGCCGGCGACGACGCACACCCCGCCGCCGAGGATGAGCCCCCACGGGGCACCCAGGTGCTCGGAGACCCACCCGACCAGCGGCGCGCCGACCGGGGTGCCGCCCATGAAGCACATGAAGTAGAGCGCCATGACCCGCCCGCGCATCTGCGGGTCGACGCCGAGCTGGACGAAGCTGTTGTTCGCCACGCTGAACACCAGCGCCGCCGCGCCGGTCGGTACGAGCAGCAGCGCGAAGCTGAGGTGGGTGGGCATGAGCCCGGCGACGACCGTGCACGCACCGAAGACCACCGCCGAGCCGACGAGGAAGCGCTGCCGGGGCCGCACGCTGCGCCGGGTGGACAGCAGCGCACCGGTGAGCGAGCCGACGGCGAAGCAGGTGGACAGCAGCCCGAACGCCTGGGCGCCGAGGTCGAAGGTCTCCCGGGCCATCAGCGCGATGGTGACCTGGTAGTTGAAGCCGAAGGTGCCGAGGACGAACGCCAGCCCCATCGCCAGCAGCAGGTCGGGGTGGGCCCAGGTGTAGGCGAGCCCGGCGCGCAGCTGCCCCCGCCCCCGCGCCACCGGCGGGCTCGGGGTGAGCTCGTCGGTCCGCATGCCGGCGAGCGCGGCGAGGGTGAAGGCGAAGCTGGCGGCGTTGAGGAAGAAGGCCGGCGCGGTGTTGCCCGACGCCGCTCCGATCAGCAACCCGGCCAGCGCCGGCCCGACCAGCCGGGCCCCGTTGAAGATGGTCGAGTTGAGGCTGACCGCGTTGGTGATCAGCGCGGGGCCGACCATCTCCGGGACGAACGCCTGGCGCACGGGCATGTCGACGGCGGAGACCGCGCCGAGCATCCCGGCCAGCACGAACACGTGCCACAGCGCCACCGCCCCGGTGGCCACCAGTACCCCGAGGACCAGCGAGAGCAGCCCCATGGCGCTCTGGCTGACCAGCAGCAGCCGGCGCTTGGGGTAGCGGTCGGCGAGCACGCCGCCGTACATGCTCAGCAGCAGCGACGGGCCGAACTGCAGGGCGGTGATCAGCCCGAGCGCCACGCCGCTGTCGTCGGACAGCTGCAGCACCAGCCAGTCCTGGCCGATGCGCTGGATCCAGGTACCGGTGAGGCTGAGCAGGTTGGCCGAGGCGTAGCGGCGGAAGTTGCGCACCCGCAGGGCGCGGAACATGCCGCGCCCCGGCTCCGGCGGCGTCCGCTGGTCAGTGCTCGTCCAGGTCACCCCTGGCCAGCTCGTCCATGATCTCGGCCGCCTCGCGCAGGACCGCCCGCTCCTCGGCGGTCAGCTGCTGCAGCCGGCCGGCGAGCCACGCCTCCCGCGCCCGCGCCTCCGCCGACAGCAGCTCCTCGGCCGCCGGCGTGAGCTCGATGATCACCTGGCGCCCGTCGGTGGGGTGCGGCGTGCGGGTCACCAGCCCGGCCGTCTCCAACGCGACGACGACGCGGGTCATCGACGGCGGCTGCACCCGCTCGTGGCCGGCCAGCTCCCCCGGGCTCATCGGGCCGTGCTGCTTGAGCGTCGACAGCGCCGCGAGGTGGGTGAGGGTGACCGAGGTGTCCACCCGCTGGTTGCGCAGTCGCCGGGAGAACCGCATGACCGCCAGCCGCAGCTCGTGGGCGAGCGCGGCGGTGTCCAGCGTCGTCCGGCCCACGATCGTTAGCCTAACTCAGCAGCCGGGGTCAGAAGAGCTGCTGCAGCGGCTCGAGCGCGAAGTAGACGCCGAACATGAGCGCCACCACCCACATGAGCGGGTGGATGTCCCGGCGCCGCCCGACCGCCAGCCGCAGCAGCACGAAGCTGATGACGCCGGCCCCGATGCCGTTGGTGATCGAGTAGGTGAACGGCATCAGCGCGATGGTGAGGAACGCCGGGATGACCAGGGACATGTCGTCCCAGGTGAGGTGCTTGATCTGGCTGATCATCAGCGCGCCGACGATGACGAGCGCGGGGGCGGCTGCCTCCGACGGCACCACCGCCACCAGCGGGGTGAAGAAGACCGCGACCAGGAACAGCAGGCCGGTGACGATGCTGGCCAGCCCCGTGCGGGCGCCGTCGGCCACACCGGCGGTGCTCTCGATGTACGTGGTGTTCGACGAGACGCTGCCCGCGCCACCCGCGGCGGCGGCCAGCGAGTCGACGAGCAGGACCGGCTGCGACTTGGGCAGGTTGCGCTTCTCGTCGAGCAGGTCGCCCTCGGCCCCCACGGCGGTCACCGTGCCGACGGTGTCGAAGAAGTCCGCGATCATGATCGAGAAGACGATGAGCAGGGCGGCGACGACGCCGATGCGCTCGAACCCGCCGAACAGGGAGAAGTTGCCGAGCAACGAGAAGTCGGGGCTGCCGACGACGTCGTCGGGCAGCGCCGGCACCTGCAGCGCCCACCCGCGGGGGTTCTCCCCGTCGTCGCCGAAGCGGGGGCCGACCCCGGCGATCGCCTCGACGACGATGGCGAGCACCGTCGTCGCCACGATGCCGATGAGCAGCGCGCCCTTGACCTTGCGGACGACCAGCAGGCTCATGAGCAGCAGACCGACGACGAAGACGAGCATCGGCCAGCCGGCGAGCTGCCCGCCGACACCGAAGCTGATCAGCGGGTTGCCCGGCCGGATGATGCCGGCGTCGGCCAGCCCGATGATCGCCAGGAAGAACCCGATGCCGACGGCGATCGCGGTCTTCAGCTGGGCCGGGATCGCCTCGAAGACGGCCCGGCGGAAGCCGGTCAGCACCAGGACGGTGATGAGCAGGCCCTCGAGCACGACCAGGCCCATGACCTCCGGCCAGGACAGCTGCGTGGCCGCGAAGACGGCGACGATCGCGTTGATGCCCAGGCCGGTGGCCAGCGCGAACGGGTAGCGCCCGACGATGCCCATGAGCAGCGTCAGCGCGCCGGCGAGCAGCGCGGTGACCGCGGCGATCGAGCCGAACGGAAGCACCGTGCCCTCGACGTCGGCGCCCGGCGTGCCGTCCGGCCCCGCGATGCTGGTCAGGATGATCGGGTTGAGCACCACGATGTAGGCCATCGTGAAGAACGTCGTGATCCCGCCGCGCACCTCGCGGCTCACCGTCGACCGGCGCGCGCTGATCTCGAAGTAGCGGTCCAGCCCGTTCTTCGGCCGCACCCGCGGCCCCTCGCTGCGGCGCGGGGTGGTGGGAGGCGTGCCGGCCGAGACGTCGGCGGGGGTGCTGCCGTCGGTGGCGGCGGCGCTGGCGCCACCGGACGGACGGGACTTCTGCGGCATGCGGGTTCTCCGGGGCGGTGCGAGCGGCCAACGAGCGGCGCCAGCGTGCCACACGCACGTGGCAAGCAGGTCGCCCCGTGACCGAGCCGGGATCTAAGGTGCCGTCGTGCCCGGTCCCGGAAAGCAGGCTCCCCCGCCGTTGCAGGTGGACACCGCGCGCGTGGTGCTCGCCGGGATCGCGCTGTGGGCGGTCGCCCTGGTCGTCCTGCTGCTGCTGGGCGACCGGGTGGACCGCATGTGGACCTGGACGTGCGTCGCCGCGATCGGGCTGGCGCTCCTGGGGCTCGGCGTCATGAAGCTGCAGGGGCAGCTGGGCCGGCGCGACCGCGGCTGACCCGCGATCAGTCGCTCAGGACGTCGTACTCCGAGGTGTCGTAGCGCGCAGAGGTGACCACCTCGGTCTCCTCGACGACGACGAGGGTCGCCTGGCTGTGCGCGCCGCACCCGTAGTCGGCCGCCACGACCCGACCGTCGCCGGGGGCGTAGGCGTTCCCGCACGCACCGACGAACTGCCGCAGCGAGCCGGCCAGCGGGAGGTAGAACCCGCAGGTCGCACAGGGGCCGGGTGCCTGCCGGGCCATCGGCGACGTCGGGCCGAACTCCCCCGACGTCCAGCGGGCCACCGCCTCCGACCGGCCCTCCCGCGACATGACGCGCTCCCGGCCGAGGCCGATCTCGGCGGCGACCACCCGTCCCTCCGGGTCGTCGGCGGAGTCGTCGTCGGTCGTGTACGCCGGCACCAGCCGCGGGTCGTCCTCGGTGGCCGGCAGGACGTCGCCCACCGAGAGGTCGCCCGGCCGCAGCCGCTCGTGCCACGGCACCCAGGCCGGGGCCAGCAGCGCCTGCTCACCGGGGAGGAGCACCACCTCGTCGACGGTGATCCGCTCCTCGCCGGAAACCCGGGCGATCGTGACCGCCCAGTGCCAGCCGACGTAGCCGGGCAGCCGGCTGGCGAAGGTGTGGGTGAGCACCTCCCCCAGCTCGGGGGGACCGACCGACTCCGCGGTGGCCCCCAGGTGCTCGCCGACCGCGTCGGCGGCGCCGGCCGTCTCGACGGCCGCCGCTCGGGCCTGCTCGATCGCGGCGGTCAACGGCTCGGCCGCTGGGGAGGCGGGCCGGACGGGCGCGGGGGACTCGGACACGACTCCCATTGTGGCGGACGACCGGTCCGGCGTCGCGGACCGGACTCCCAGGTGGGTGCGGCACCATGGGCGGCGTGTCCGCCTCCAGCCGCCCGCCCGGCGCACGCCGGTGGTCGCGGGCGGGCAGGCAGGAGGCGGCGCCGCTGGACACCACCCCGCTGGACACCACCCCGCTCGGGGTGCCGCGGCCGCAGACCCGGCCGATGCCCGCGGCCACCCCGAAGATCACCGTCACCCGGGTCGCCGCCGCCCGCAGCCGCGAGCTGACCACCGCCGCCGCCCGCCGGATCCGCGCCGCCAGCCGGGCCGACGGCGCGGGTGAGAGCGGGCTGACCCAGCTGCTGTGGGTCAACGCCCTGCACATGGCCGGGGACGCGATGATCGCCGTCTCCCTGGCCGGCACGCTGTTCTTCGCGGCCACCACCGACGCCCAGCGCGGCAACGTCGCGCTGTACCTGCTGGTGACGATGGCGCCGTTCGCCCTGCTCGCGCCGGTCATCGGCCCCGCGCTGGACCGGCTGCAGCGCGGCCGCCGGTGGGCGCTGGCGGCGTCCCTGGGCGGGCGGGCAGCGCTGGCCCTGGTGATGGCCGGGCACTTCGACGACCTGTGGCTGTACCCGGCGGCCCTGGGGGTGCTGGTGCTGTCCAAGGCGCACAACGTGCTGCGGGCGGCGGTGGTCCCCCGCGTGCTGCCGGGCGCGATGTCGCTGACCTCGGCGAACGCGCGACTGTCGGTCTTCGGCCTGGCGACGGCAGGGGTGGCCGGTGGCCTGGCCGCCGGGGTGGCCGCGCTGATCGGCTTCGACTGGGAGCTGTGGGCGACCGCCGCGGTGTTCCTGTGCGGGGCGGTGCTGGCCGTCCGGCTCCCCCGGCACGTCGACGTCCCGGCGGGCGAGGAGCCCGCCGACGTCCTGCGCACCGCCGAGATCCCGGTGCAGGGCCGGGGACGCCGGCGGGTGAGCCCGCACGTGGTGCTGGCGCTGCGGGCCAACGCGGCGCTGCGCGGCCTGGGCGGCTTCCTCACCATCTTCGCCGCCTTCCTGGTGCAGGCGACGTTCGCCGACGGCTGGTCGGCCACCCTCGCGCTCGGCGCGCTCGCGGCCGCCGCAGGGCTCGGCAGCTTCACCGGGACCGCGGTGGGCTCACGGCTGCACACCGCCGCCCCCGACCGCCTCGTGCTCCACGCGGCGTCCGCCGCCGCGGCGGTGACCGTGCTGGCCGCGATCTTCTACGGGTTCGCCATGGCGGTGCTCGTGGCCGGCGTCTCCGCCGTCGCCAACGCCCTCGGCAAGGTATCGCTGGACGCGATCATCCAGCGCGAGGTGCCCGAGCGCCTGCGCGCCTCGGCGTTCGCCCGCTCCGAGACGATGCTGCAGCTGGCCTGGGTGGCCGGCGGGGCGCTGGGCATCGCGCTGCCGCCGGTCGGCTGGATCGGGTTCACCGTCGCGGCGGCCCTGCTCGTGCTCGCCGTCGCCCTGATCCTGTGGAGCCTCTACCGCAGCCACCCCCCGGCAGCCGCGCCGGGGGGCCCGGAGGCGCCGACGACGCCGGTGGGACCGTCGTGGTCGTGAGAGCTCCCCTCCCCGCGCTGCTGCTCGCCGTCTGCGCGGCCGGTTCGCTGTCGGCCTGCGCGGGCGAGCCCGCGACCCCCGAGGAGATCCGGGTGCAGGCCGGCAGCCAGGACGTCACCGCCGGGCCGACCCAGTACTGCCTCGACGGCGAGGGGCAGCGCTACAGCACGAGGCCGCCGGTGGTCGAGGTCCCCCCGGGCACCACCATCTCCCTGACCGTCCCCGAGGCGATCGCCGAACGGGGCTGGCAGGTGCAGGTGTTCGACGAGTCGCTGGAGGAGCTCATCGGCGAGGTGGACGTCCCGGCGGGCACCGAGACGTTCGACGGGATCAGCTCCTCCGACGTCGTCCCGCCAGCCTTCTACCTCGTGGTGGTCGAGGACGCCGGCGGCGACTGCGGCGAGTTCACCGCGGCCTGGCCGGTCGGCTTCCTGCGCGCAGGCGGCGAGCTGGCGGGCTGAGCGGCGGCGCTCAGCCCTCCAGGTCGGTGGCGACGGCGCGCAGCACGGCGGCGACCTTCCGGGCGTGGCCGCGATCGGGGTAGCGGCCGTGGCGCAGCCCCTCGGAGACGTCGTCGAGCAGCTTGATCAGGTCCTCGACGATCGGGACCAGCTCGTCGGGCTTCTTGCGGTTGGCCGCGGCGACGGTGGCCGCCACCGACGGGAGCGGGTCGAGGATGCGGACCTGCAGCGCCTGGTCGCCGCGGCGGCCGGCGACGATGCCGAACTCCACGCGCTGACCGGGCTTGAGGTCGGTGCCGGCGGGCAGCGCGTCCTTGTGCACGAAGACGTCGGGACCGTCCTCGCGGGACAGGAAGCCGAAGCCCTTCTCCGCGTTGAACCACTTCACTCTGCCGGTGGGCACGGTGGATTCCCTCAGTTCCTCGCTCTGGCGCGGCACGCTGGCCGGTCGGACGACGGCGGCAGGACGCCGCTGGTCACCAGGTTAGCCGCCGCGCCGCCGCGCCGACCTGCCGATTCCCGGCGGGTCCCTACGCTGGGCCGGTGCCCGACCACCCCGACTACCGCTTCACCCTGGCCAACGAGCGCACGCTGCTGGCCTGGCTGCGGACCGGGCTGGCGCTGGTCGCGGGCGGGGTCGCCGTCGCCACCTACGCCCCCGACCTCGGGGTCCCGTGGGGCAGCTCCGCCGTCGCGCTGGCGCTGGTCGCCATCGGCCTGGGCATCGCGCTGGCCGGGTACCGCCGGTGGCGGGCCAACGAGGCGGCGATCGAGTCCGGGCGGGCGCTGCCCTCGAGCGTGCTCGTCCCCGCCGTGGTCGCCGCCGTGAGCGCCGTAGTGGTCGTCGTCGGCGTCCTCGTGGGCCTAGAGGTCCTGCGCGGGTGACCGACCCGGTGGAGACCCAGCCCGAACGGACCGCGCTGGCCTGGCAGCGCACCGGGCTGGGGCTGCTCGCCGTGGCCGGGCTGGTGGCGCACCGGGCAGTGGGCGCGGAGCGGCCCGCGCTCCTCGTCGCGGGCGGGGTCACCGCGTTGCTCGGGCTGCTGCTGCTCGGAGCGCTCGCTCCCGCCCGCTACCGGCAGGTGCGCCGCAGGGTGGCCGACGGCGGGCGCGTCTCGAGCCCCGCGCTGGCCCGCGCGGCGACCGCCACCGTCGTCCTCACCGCCCTCGCCGCCGCCGTGGCCGTGCTCATCCCGGGCTGACGTCCGGGGTGATCCGGAGCCGGTCCAGCAGCGCCAGGAAGACGACGGCGAAGTCGTTCTCCGCCACCTCGCGGGCCACCAGCCCCCAGTCGACCTGCTCGCGCAGCGCGCGGGCGACCGGCAGCAGCCGGGAGAAGTCGCAGTAGTGCTCGTCCAGGGCCATCAGCTTGGACACCACGATGTCGGTCGGCGCCAGCACCGGCATCTGCACGGAGAGGACGGGCAGCGTCTCGGCGCGGTCGACCAGGTCGTTCCCCACGGGGAGTCCGCAGGCCCGCCAGATCACGTCGACGAAGACGTCGTCCCGCACGATCTTCAGCAGCCAGTCCTCGGCCGGCTCCACCACCTGCAGGCCGGCGTCGGCGAGCGCTTCGGCCGCCCGCCCGGCCTCGGCCGCCGGGACGAGGAAGTCGGCGTCGTGATCGGGCTCGGGCGCACCGCGCGCCCAGGCGGCGTAGCCGCCGCAGAGCGCGAACGGCACGTTCCCCTGTTTCAGCGCGACCGCGGTCCGCTTCAGCAGGTCGCGCACCTGCTCCCGGGGAGACGTCTGCACCCAGCGCCTGCTACCCGCAGGTAACGCCCGCACACAGCGGGGTAGACCGGGCGCCCGGCGGGCACTGGGAGCGGGTGCGCATCGCGACCTTCAACCTCCTGCACGGACGCTCGCTCGACGACGGCCGGGTCGACGTCGACCGGCTGGCCGCCGCGGTCAAGACCCTGGACGCCGACGTCCTCGGTCTGCAGGAGGTCGACCGCGACCAGCCGCGGTCGCACGGCGCCGACCTGACCGCCGTCGCGGCCGAGGCGATGGGGGCCGTCGACTCCCAGTTCGTCGCGGCGCTGTCCGGGACGCCCGGCGGCACCTGGATGGCCGCCACCGGCGACGAGCAGCCGGGGTCGGCCAGCTACGGCATCTCCCTGCTCTCCCGGTACCCGGTGGTCTCCTGGCGGGTGGTCCGGCTGGACGCGCTGCGGGTGAGCGTGCCGCTGTGGTCGCAGCAGTCCCGCCGTCCGTTCCTGGCCCGGGACGAACCCCGCGTGGCCGTCGCCGCCGTCATCGACGGCCCCTCCGGGCAGGTCACCGTGTGCAACACCCACCTGTCGTTCATCCCCGGGTGGAACGCCCACCAGCTGCGCACGCTGGTGCGCTCGCTCGCGGGCACGCCGGAGCCCCTGGTGCTGATCGGTGACCTCAACATGCAGCAGCGCGCGGCCGCGCGGCACAGCGGGCTGCGCCCGGTCGCGACGGCGGCGACGTTCCCGGCGCCCCGGCCGACCCGGCAGCTGGACCACGTCCTGGTGCGCGGCGGCATCCGGGCCGGCGGCCCGGCCGAGGCGGTACGGCTCCCCCTGTCCGACCACCGGGCGCTGGTGGTCCCGGTCGCCCAGGGGTGACGGACTGGAACGGCCACCCTTCAAGGGCCCGCGCCGAGCGTGCGAGGCGTGGGGGGGAAGGGTGGTCCTTCTTCAGGCGTTGCGCACGGCCGCCGCGGACTCCAGCCCCAGCTCCGCCACCGACACCTGACGCATCTCCACCTTGCGGATCTTGCCGGTCACCGTCATCGGGAACTCGTCGACGACCTTCACGTACCGCGGCACCTTGTAGTGGGCCAGCTTGCCGGCGCAGAACTCGCGGAGGCTCTCGGCGGTGAGCGGCTCGGCGCCCTCGCGCAGCCGCACCCAGGCCATGAGCTCCTCCCCGTACCGCTCGTCGGGGACGCCGATGACCTGCGCGTCGACGATGTCGGGGTGGGTGTAGAGGAACTCCTCGATCTCCCGCGGGTACACGTTCTCCCCGCCGCGGATGACCATGTCCTTGATCCGGCCGACGATGTTGAGGTAGCCGGCGTCGTCCATGACGGCGAGGTCGCCGGTGTGCATCCAGCGGGCGCGGTCGATGACCTCGGCGGTCTTCTCCGGCTCGTCCCAGTAGCCGAGCATCACCGAGTAGCCGCGGGTGCAGAACTCGCCGGGGGTCCCACGGGGGACGGTCAGCCCGGTCGCCGGGTCGACGACCTTCACCTCCAGGTGCGGGTGCACCCGGCCGACGGTGGAGGTGCGCCGCTCCAGGTCGTCGTCGGCACCGGTCTGCGTGGAGACCGGCGAGGTCTCGGTCATGCCGTAGCAGATGGTCACCTCGGTCATGCCCATCTCGGCGACCACCCGCTTCATCACCTCCACCGGGCACGGCGAGCCGGCCATGATGCCGGTGCGCAGGCTGGAGAGGTCGAACTCGCCGAAGTTCGGCAGCCCGAGCTCGGCGATGAACATCGTCGGGACGCCGTACAGCGAGGTGCAGCGCTCGTCCTGCACGGCCTGCAGCGTCAGCGCGGGGTCGAACCCCGGCGCCGGGATGACCATCGTCGCGCCGTGGCTGGTGGCGCCGAGATTGCCCATCCCCATGCCGAAGCAGTGGTAGTACGGCACCGGGATGCAGACGCGGTCGGCCTCGGTGTAGCCGCACCCCTCGCCGACGAAGAACCCGTTGTTGAGCAGGTTGTGGTGGGTGAGCGTGGCGCCCTTCGGGAAGCCGGTCGTGCCCGACGTGTACTGGATGTTGATCGGGTCGTCGGCGGAGAGCTGCGTCTCGCGCTCGGCGAGCAGCCCCCGGTCCCCCTCCCGGCCCGCGCGCATCAGCGCATCCCACTCCGGGGAGCCCAGGAAGACGACCTCGCGCAGCTCGGGGCACTCACCGCGCACCTCGGCGACCATGGCGCGGTAGTCGCTGGTCTTGAACGCAGGGGCCGCGACCAGCACGGAGATCCCGGCCTGCTTCAGCACGTAGGCGAGCTCGTGGGTGCGGTAGGCCGGGTTGATGTTCACCAGGATCGCGCCGAGCTTCGCCGTCGCGTACTGGACGAACACCCACTCGGCGCAGTTGGGCGCCCAGATGCCGACCCGGTCACCCTTGGCCACGCCGAGGGCGTCGAGCCCCAGCGCGCAGGCATCGACGTCGTCGACCAGCTGGGGATAGGTCCAGCGGCGACCGGAGGCGCACTCGACGAGCGCCTCGTGGTCGCCCACCCGTGCCGCCGTCCGATCCAGGTTCGCCCCGATCGTGTCGCCCAGCAGGGGGACCGTGGAGGTCCCGCTGCTGTAGGACGGCAGCGCGGGCGCGCTCACCGCCGCCGGCCCTCTGCGGTCTGGACGCCGGCCCGGTTGGGCTTGTCCGTCGGGTGGGCGTAGCGCAGGCGCTCCGGCGGGATCGGGAAGCCGTGGTCCTCGCCGAACGGCGACAGCGGGCCGGCGACCGAGGCCACGAGCTCGGTGATCGGCGGACCGCCGCCGTCGGACTCGCCCCAGGTGGGTTCCACCAGGTGGGCGTGCTTCTCGTTGCGCTTGGCCATGACGCCTCCGTGTGCGGTCGCGGGTGCACCGCGCGGTGCACTGTCCCCCACATCATCTCCTGACCGGCCTGCCCGGCGCGCGCCACCGCCCCCGCGGCGGGGGGGTGTCGCAGTCAGCGCCCCCGGGCGACGGCCCGGGCGCCGTAGAGGGTGCCCGCTCCCTCGGTCGTGAACACCCACTGCCCCACTCCGACCGGCGCGGCGAGCACGCTGCCGCCGTCGAGCGCCTGCACCGCGCGGGTCCGCCAGATCGCGGTGCTCAGCAGGCGGAGGTGGACGTCGTCGTCGAGGCCGTCGGGCTCGAAGGCGAGGACGGCCGGCCCGGCGACGCGCAGCGTGCCGCGGCGCCACGGGGTGCCGGCCAGCGCCCGCCGCCAGCGGTGGGTGCGCCACAGCGCCCCGGCGCCCACGCCGACGGCGGCCAGCCCGCCGAGCACGAGCACCAGGACGGCGAGGCCCGCACCGGGCACCCGGCGCCCGTCCTCGCCGGCGATGGTGATCGCGGCGACGCCGAGCAGGATCCCCAGGACGACGGCGATGGCCCCGCCGCCCAGCCAGCGCAGCGCCCCGACCTGGTGGGCGGCCAGGGCGGTCCGGGTGCCGGGGTCCTCACTCGCCGGGTGCATGCCTCCATGCTGGCAGCAGCGTCGGCGGGGGCGGCGACGTAGCGTGGACCGGATGCCCACGGAAGCTCCTGCGACGCTCGCCGCCTGGTTGCGCACCCGCAGCGACGAGCAGCTGCGCGCGTTGCTGGCGGCCCGGCCCGACGTGGCCCGCCCCGCGCCGTCCGACGTCGTCGCGCTCGCCAGCCGGCTGGCTGTCCCGGTGTCGGTGGACCGCGCGCTGGACGAGCTGGACGCCGCGACCCTGCAGGTGCTGGACGTGGTGCTGCTCGCGCCCACCGACGGTCTGGCGCCCGACGCGCTGTTCGGGGAGCTGCCCGAGGTCGGCGAAGACGTGATCGCCGGCGCGATCGAGGCGCTCACCGCGCGGGCGCTGCTCTGGGGCGACGACGTGCTGCACGCCCCCGACCCGGTGCGCCGTGCCGTCCGGCACCCCGCCGGCCTGGGTCGCCGCGCGGTGGACCTGCGCCTGCAGCTGCCCGCCGACCTCCCCGCCGCGCTCGCCGAGCTCGCCCCGGACGAACGCGCCGTCCTGGAGCGGCTGGCCGGCGACCGGCCGGTCGGCCACCTGCCCGATTCGCCGAACGGCGGCGCGTCACCGGCCCGGCGGCTGCTGCAGCGCGGACTGCTCGCCCGCATCGACGCGCTGAACGTCGAGCTGCCCCGCGAGATCGGCCTGCTGCTGCGCGGCGACCGGCCGTACGGCTCGCCGCGCCGTCGCCCGGAGCCCGCCGTCGTCACGCGGGACCCGCAGGTGGTGGACCGGCAGGCCGCCGGTGCCGCGCTGGAGTCGGTCGGGCGCGTCGGGGAGCTGCTCGCGCTCCTGGAGGAGGAGCCGGCCGGGCTGCTGCGCAGCGGCGGGGTCGGCGTGCGCGACCAGAAGCGGCTGGCGAAGACGCTGAAGGTCGCCGAGCCCGACGCCGCCTGGCTGCTGGAGCTGGCGCACGCCGGCGGGCTGCTCGACGTGGGTGGGCCGCACCGGGACGAGTGGCTGCCCACGCGGGCCTACGACGTGTGGCGGGAGCAGGACCTCGCCGACCGCTGGGCGGCGCTCGCGGCCGGCTGGCTCGGCGGTGTCCGGCTGCCCTCGCTGGTGGGGGTGCGCGACCTGGCCGGCAAGGCCGCCAACCCGCTCTCCCCCGACCTGGTGCGGCACACCGCGCCGGCGATCCGCCGGTCGGCGCTGGCCGTGCTCGCCGAGCAGCCGCCGGGTTCGGGGCTGGCGCCCGACGACCTCACCGCGCTGCTGCGCTGGCGCACCCCGCGCCGGGCGGACCGGCTGGCGCCGGTGCCCGACATGCTCGCCGAGGCCGCGCGGCTCGGGGTGCTCGTGGGCGGGGTGCTCTCCACCGGTGGCCGCGGCCTGCTGGCCGCCGGCGAGGACGGCGCCGCCGACGGCATGCGGGGGTTGCTGCCCGAGCCGGTCGACCACGTCCTCGCCCAGCCGGACCTGTCGCTGATCGCGCCGGGACCGCTGGTCGCCGAGCTGGCCGACACGCTGGCCGTCGTCGCCGACGTCGAGTCCTCCGGCGGCGCCACGGTGTTCCGGGTGTCGGAGGGCAGCGTGCGGCGGGCGCTGGACGCCGGCTGGTCGGCGTCGGACCTGCACGACTTCTTCGCCCGGGCGTCCCGCACCCCTGTGCCGCAGGCGCTGGACTACCTCGTCGACGACGTGGCCCGGCAGCACGGGCGGCTGCGGGTCGGGTCGATCGAGTCCTACGTGCGCTCGGACGACCACGGCCTGCTGTCCCAGGTGCTCAGCGACCGGCGCACCGCCGGGGCCGAGCTGCGCCGCCTGGCCCCGGGCGTGCTGGTGAGCGGGCTGGGCGCCGACGAGGTGCTCACCGTGCTGCGCGAGGCCGGGTACGCCCCGGCCGGCGAGCACCCGGGCGGGGCGGTGCTCACCCGGCCGCCGGCCCGGCCGCGCGCAGTGGGCCGCCGCGGCACCGAGCCACCGGCCGCGCCGCGCCCGCTCAGCGGCACCGACCTGGACGCCACGGTGCGGGAGATCCGGGCCGGCGACGCCGCGCTGGCCGCCCGCCGCGGGGAGGCGGTGCGGCAGGTGCCGGGCGTGACGACGGCGTCGACGCTGGAGCTGCTGTCGCGGGCCGTGCGGGAGGGCGTGCCGGTGTGGCTGGGCTACGTGGACGCCCAGGGCAGCGGCAGCCAGCGCGTGGTCCAGCCGGTGTCGCTGGCCGGGGGGTTCCTGCAGGGCTACGACGAACGCCGCGGGGAGAGCCGCACCTTCGCCGTCCACCGGATCACCTCGGTGGCGCTGGTGGAGGGCGACGCGGCCGGCTGAGGCGCGCGGTCTCCGGCACGGCGAACCGTCGGTGCCGCGGCCTACCGTGCCGCCGTGACCGAGACGTTCACCGCCGAGCTCTGGGTGCACGACGGGCCGGCGGGCTGGCACTTCCTCACCCTGCCGCCGGAGGTGGCCGACAAGGTGCGCGAGGCCGGTGCCACGGGCCGCAGCGCGTTCGGCTCCGTGCGCGTCACCGCCACGGTGGGCAGCACCTCGTGGCAGACGTCGCTGTTCCCCGACGCCGGCAGCGGCAGCTACCTTCTCCCGGTCAAGAGGTCGGTGCGGGCGGCGGAGCGGCTCGACGCCGGGGACCGCGTCCGGGTCGAGCTGGCCGTCACGGCTCCGCTGGCACGGCGTAGCGGCGGGTGAACATCCAGCCCAGGTGGGCCGCGAGCCCCGCCAGGTAGCCGCCGACCAGCACCAGCGGCCACGGACCGAGGCCGGGGTCGCCGGCCGTGGCGGCGCGGACGACGAGCCACTGCACCCCGGTGAGGAGCAGGAACGTCCAGGCGCCGATCAGCCACAGGTCCGTCGTGATCATCCCGCGCAGCCGGTCGAGGTTCTCCGCCCGCTTCCAGTACCCCGGGTTCGGCACGTTGACCAGCTCGGGGCGGCACCGGCGGACGAACCGGGCGCAGCCGGCGAAGACCGCCGCCATGCCCAGCCCGAGCACCGCCGCGCCGACCAGGGCCGCGGGCCGGCCGGCCCAGGTGTCCGGCTCGCCGCCGGGGCCGAAGTGGACGGGCACCCGGTCGGGCATCCGCGTCCACGCCCACACCCAGACCGCGGCGTACAGCGCCGCTGCGGCGGCGAACCAGCTCCTCGCCCGCATCCCGGCAACCTAACCCCCGGCGGCTGCGCCGGAGCCGGGCCGTCGTGCGGGGGAAGGCCGTGTCGTCCCCCGGCGTTACCGTGGTCAGTCCGGTGCGCCCGCCGCGCCGCCGCCCCCGATCGAAGGACTCCCCCGCGTGAACGACGGTCCGCTCATCGTCCAGTCGGACAAGACCCTGCTGCTCGAGGTCGACCACCCGCTGGCCCGCGACTGCCGGGCGGCGATCGCGCCGTTCGCCGAGCTGGAGCGCTCCCCCGAGCACGTGCACACCTACCGGGTGACGCCGCTGGCGCTGTGGAACGCGCGCGCCGCCGGCCACGACGCCGAGCAGGTCGTGGACGCGCTGGTGCGCTACTCGCGCTACCCGGTGCCGCACGCGCTGCTGGTCGACATCGCGGACACCATGGACCGGTTCGGCCGGCTGACGCTGCAGAACAACCCGGTGCACGGGCTGGTGCTCTCCAGCACCGACCGCGCGGTGCTGGAGGAGGTCATCCGGTCGAAGAAGGTCGCCCCGATGCTGGGCGCCCGCATCGACGCGGACTCCGTCGTCGTCCACCCCTCGGAGCGCGGGCGGCTGAAGCAGGCGCTGCTCAAGGTGGGCTGGCCGGCCGAGGACCTCGCCGGCTACGTGGACGGCCAGGCGCACCCGATCTTCCTGGACCAGGAGGACTGGCAGCTGCGCGACTACCAGCAGGAGGCCGTCGACGGCTTCTGGGCCGGCGGCTCGGGCGTCGTCGTCCTGCCCTGCGGGGCCGGCAAGACGCTGGTCGGCGCCGCGGCGATGGCCGAGGCCAAGGCGACCACGCTGATCCTGGTGACCAACACCGTCTCCGGGCGGCAGTGGAAGCGCGAGCTCATCGCCCGCACCACGCTGACCGAGGAGGAGATCGGCGAGTACTCCGGCGAGCGCAAGGAGATCCGCCCGGTCACGATCGCGACCTACCAGGTGATCACCACCCGCCGGAAGGGCGAGTACCGGCACCTGGACCTGTTCGACGCGCAGGACTGGGGCCTGATCGTCTACGACGAGGTGCACCTGCTGCCCGCGCCGATCTTCCGGCTGACCGCCGATCTGCAGTCCCGCCGTCGGCTGGGCCTCACGGCCACGCTGGTGCGCGAGGACGGGCGGGAGGACGACGTCTTCTCGCTCATCGGGCCGAAGCGCTACGACGCGCCGTGGAAGGACATCGAGCAGCAGGGCTACATCGCGCCGGCCGAGTGCGTCGAGGTGCGGGTGGCGCTCGACGACGAGGAGCGGATGACCTACGCCGTCGCCGAACCGGAGGAGCGCTACCGGATCGCCGCCACGGCGCAGTCGAAGCTGCCGGTGATCCGCCGGGTGCTGGAGCGGCACCCCGAGGAGCAGAAGCTCGTCATCGGCGCTTACCTCGACCAGCTCGAGGCGCTGGGCGAGGCCCTCGACGCCCCGGTCATCCAGGGGTCGACGACGAACAAGGAGCGCGAGCGCCTCTTCCAGGCGTTCCGCATCGGCGAGATCAAGACTCTCGTCGTCTCCAAGGTCGCCAACTTCTCCATCGACCTGCCCGAGGCCGCCGTCGCCGTGCAGGTGTCGGGGACGTTCGGGTCGCGCCAGGAGGAGGCGCAGCGGCTCGGCCGGGTGCTGCGGCCCAAGGCCGACGGCCGGCAGGCGCACTTCTACACGGTGGTCAGCCGCGACACCCTCGACAGCGAGTACGCCGCGCACCGGCAGCGCTTCCTCGCCGAGCAGGGCTACGCGTACACGATCGTCGACGCCGGCGACCTGGCCGGCCCAGGCGAGGTCAACGGGCCCGACTGGGTGGACGAGCCGGCCGACTGAGCCACCGCCTCAGAACGGCGGTGGCGATGTCGCCGCCACCAGGCCGCTCGGTGTGGTGACCGTCAGGGTGTCGTCCGGTGCGAGCTCGTGCTGCCACCCGGGGGCCTGGTGCTTGCCGCGGTGGTGCGACGTGCAGTAGCCGACGAGGTTGGTCACCGCGGTGGGTCCGTCGGGGTACGGGCGGTCGTGGTCGAGCTCGCCGCCGCGCGGGACCGGCCGACGGCAGCCGGGGAAGCGGCAGCGCCGGTCGCGGGCGCGGAGGAAACGGTCGAGCGCGGTGCCCGGCCGGTAGCCGTCGGTGGGTGACGGTGGGCCGAGCCCGGGCCGACCGGTCAGGTCGTGATCGCACCCGGTCGGGTCGCGGCGGCAGGCGGCGTCCCCGCAGACGGCCAGCCGGCAGAGCTCCGGCACATCGGTGAGCGCCAGCAGGGCCCCGGTGAGCTCGTCCACCACGGCGATGCGCGGCCGGTCGGCGAGGCCTCCACCTCCGGTGCGGTGCAGCAGGTCGGCCAGGGCCACGCGCTGCTGCTGGGCCGCCGCGGTCAACGCGGTGATCGCATCGGGTGCCGCAGACGCCCGGCCCTCGGGGCCGGCTTGCCACGCCTCCTCGTCGTCCGCGTCGGCGAGCCGCGCGGCCGCGACCGCACGCTGCGCCCGCCCGACGGCGCGCTCCAGGTCGAGCAGCGCCGCGCCTGCGACATCGACGGCACGATCGGCCGCCGCCCACGTGCCGACGGCAGGCTGAGGATGTACCTCGGACCCGGGACCGTCGTCGGCCGGTGAGGTGGAGCGGGCGCGCGCACCGTCGCCGGGCGCGGGTCCGTCGGACCACCATGCGTCGAGGGGCGGTGCCGCACCGGCCCGCGGCGGGTCGAACACGCCCATGTCCACCGGTGAGGGCATGCGGTGGAAGCGGGCCTGCTCGGCCCAGTAGCGTTCCATCTCCGCCTCCGGCGGCTCCTCCGCACCGCCCCACTCAGCGAGGACGAGCGCCTCGGAGGCTGCCCACCAGTCGGCGAAGGCCTCCTCCTCCGTGGGCCAGGCGGCGCGTGCCGGGGTGGGTGGCGCGACGGACGGAGCAACGACCGGTGCGGCTTCCTCCCCAGCGGCGTCGGGGAGCAGCCCCAGGGCACGGGCGAGCGCCCGCACCATCTCCGCCGGGACCACCTGCCCGGAGATCTCGCCCGGCTCGTCGCCGCCCAGCAGGGTGCGCACCCCGGCGACCACGGTCAGCTGCGCGGTCACCGGCGGCATCTCGTGCTCCCCGGGCCGCAGGACGAGGTCGAGCAGGCAGTCGGCCATCTTCTGCCCACGGGTGCGCTGGTCATCGGGGCCGGTGTCGAGGGCGTCGGCGTACCGACCCAGGGCGTCCAGCAGCGCCTGGGCCTCGGGCACCGTGAGCAGCGCGCTCAGCACCGCCGTCCCGTCCGCAGTGCCCGGCCGCACGGAGACGCCGCGGTCGCGCAGCGCTCGGGCCAGCCGTCCGGCCGCGTCGCGCGCATCGCGCCGGAGGACCACACGCCGCGCCTTGTCACCCAGCTGCGCCGGGGTGGTGGTGGTCCGCCGGGCGACCCAGGCGAGCAGTTCGGCCTCCACCTCGGCGCGGACCTTCGGGTCCGCGATCGGCGCGACGGTGCCGAGCATCGGCCACAGGTGCCCGTCGTGCAGCGTGCCCGACTCGAGGGCCTGCAGCGTCCCGGGCAGCCGGTGCACGAGCGTCAAGGACCGGGTGAGCAGCGCTTCGGCCGACTGCGAAGTGCGGGACAGGGCGACGGCGAGTTCCTGGGTGGCCCACTCGCTGACGTCGGCGAGCACCTCCGGCCTGGAGGCCCGGCGATCGGCGCTCATGGCGCCCGGCTCGCCCGGCTGCCGGTCCACGGACGCCGGACGGGCCGCCGCGAACTCGGCCACCGCCCGGGCGCGCAGCGCGGTCTGCCGGCCGATCTCCCGGTCGGCGGCCTGCACCGCGCCGAGCGGCCCGGTCGCCCAGCCGACCGCAGGCGCACCCGGTGGGGCACTGGTCGTCGTCCCGGCGTCTGACATGCTCCGAACATACGTTCGACCACCGACAATTCCGCGCGACCGCTCCTGCGTCAGGACCGGGTCGCGACCAGGTCCAGACCCATGAGCACCTCGTCCCGCCGGTCGTCGGGGGTGATCTGCAGAGCGCCGGGCCAGCGACCGGTCACCGTCCAGCCATACCGGCCGTAGAAGGCCTCGAGCCCCATGCCGCCGCGCACCTCCAGCCGGAGCGCGTCCAGGCCCAGGTCACCCCGCGCCGCGCGGGCCACCTCGGCCATCAGCGCGCCACCGACCCCCATCCCGCGCGCGGGCAGCGCCGTCTGCACGTGGGTCACGCGGGCCCAGTGCGCCGTCACGGGATCGGCGTTGCCGGTCAGCACGAGCCACCCAGCCACGTCTTCCCCCCGCGTGGCGACGAGGAGCCGCTGGAGCTGGGGATCGAGGCCGGCGACGAGCCGGTCGACGACGGGACGCACCACGTCGTCACCGACGGGCAGCCGCTGGGCGAAGCCGACCGCTCCCCCGGCGTTCGCGACATCGCGCCAGCACGACGTGAGCTGGGAGCACAGGCCTTCCCCCACCTCGCCCGGCGTCGTGCACCACCGCAGAACCGGCTCGTCGATCACGCCCGGCAGCCTGGCAGGACACCCGCTTGTCATCTGCACCGGGTTTGCCACGCCGACCGGCGGGGGCACCGGCGGGCCATGGACGCGGACATCACGCTGCGGGTCGACGGCGAGACCCGCCGGCTGACCGTCGACACCCGCACCTCCCTGCTCGACGCGCTGCGCGAGCGGCTGGGCAACACCAGCCCGAAGAAGGGCTGCGACCACGGACAGTGCGGGGCCTGCACGATCCTGCTCGACGGGCAGCGGGCGCTCTCCTGCCTCGCGCTCGCGGTCGCGCACGACGGCGCGGAGATCACCACCGCCGACGGGCTGGCCCGCGACGGCGAGCTGCACCCGGTGCAACGGGCCTTCCTGGAGCGGGACGCCTTTCAGTGCGGCTACTGCACCCCGGGCCAGGTCTGCTCGGCGGTCGGCGTCATCGAGGAATTCGAGAAGGGCTGGCCCAGCCACGTCACCGAGGACCTCACCAGCGAGCCGGAGATGACGCACGACGAGGTCGCCGAGCGGATGAGCGGCAACCTGTGCCGCTGCGCCGCCTACGTCAACATCACGCCCGCCGTGCAAGAGGCGGCGGGCCGGTGAAGCCGTTCACCTTCGCCAAGCCCGGCGACGTCGCCGAGGCGGTCCGCGACGTCGCCGCCGAGCCGAACGCCGTCTTCCTCGCCGGCGGCACCAACCTGGTCGACCACCTGCGCCTCGGCGTCGCCCGGCCCGACCTGGTCGTCGACGTCCGCACCCTGACCTCCCGCGAGATCACCGACCTCGACGACGGCGGGCTGCGCCTCGGCGCCGCCAGCACCAACAGCGAGGTCGCCGCCGACGGCCGGGTCCGGGAGCGCTACCCGGTGCTCGCCCAGGCCCTGCTGGCCGGTGCCGCCGGGCAGCTGCGGAACATGGCGACCACCGGGGGCAACCCGCTGCAGCGCACCCGCTGCCCGTACTTCCAGGACGTCACGACGCCCTGCAACAAGCGCGAGCCAGGTACCGGCTGCTCCGCGGTCGGCGGCTACGTGCGCTACCACGCGATCCTCGGGACGCCGGGTGCGCTGCCGGATCCGACCGCCCCCGAGACCTGCATCGCCACCCACCCCTCCGACATGGCCGTCGCGCTCGCCGCGCTCGACGCGCGGGTGCACACCCTCGGCCCGGCCGGCGTCCGCACCATCCCGTTCACGGACCTGCACCGGCTCCCCGGCGACGACCCGTCGCGGGACACGGTGCTGGAGCACGGCGAGCTGATCACCGCGATCGACCTGCCGCCGCTGTCGGCGGGGACGCGGAGCGCCTACCGGAAGGTGCGCGACCGGGCCTCGTACGCCTTCGCGCTCGTGAGCGTCGCGGCCGTGGTGCACGACGGCGACGTCCGCATCGCGCTCGGCGGGGTGGCGCACAAGCCGTGGCGGGCGTCCCGCGCCGAGGAGATCCTGCGCGGGCAGCCGCTCACCGACGACGCCGTCCGGGCCGCGATGGACGCCGAACTCGCGGCCGCCCAGCCGCAGCCCGGCGTCGAGGGCGGCAACGGCTTCAAGATCCCGCTCGTCACCCGCACCGTCGCCGCCACCCTGCGCACGCTGACCGAGGAGCAGTCATGACCGACCTGCTGGAGCCGCGCGCGATCGGGCAGGGGCTGGTCCGGCGCGACGGCGAGGCCAAGGTGCGGGGCACCGCGACCTACGCCGTCGAGACGCCGGTGGAGAACCCCGCCTACTGCCACCCGGTGCAGGCGACCGTCGCCCGCGGCCGCGTGACCGCCATGGACACCACGGCGGCCGCGGCCCTCGACGGGGTGCTGCGGATCCTCACCCCGTTCGACGCCGAGCGGCTGGCGAGCACCGAGGACGCCGAGTACGCCGTCCTGCAGAGCGACGAGGTGGCCTTCCGCGGGCAGCCGATCGGGGTGGTGGTCGCGGAGACCTCCGAGGTCGCCCGACAGGCCGCCGACGCGATCCGCGTGACCTACGACGAGCAGCCGCACGACGCCGAGCTCGCCGTCGACCGGGACGACCTCTACAAGCCGGAGAAGGTCAACGCCGGCCACCAGACCGACACCGCGGAGGGCGACGTCGCCGCGGCGATGGCCACCGCGGAGGTGACGCTGCAGCGCACCTACTCGACGGCGATGTACCACAACAACCCCCTGGAGCCGCATGCGACGACGGCGCTGTGGGACGCCGAGGCGCAGTTCCTGACCCTGTGGGACTCCACCCAGGGCGTGCACCCCGACCGCGCCGCGGTCTGCGAGGTGTTCGGCCTGGAGCAGGAGCAGGTGCGGGTGGTCTGCCCGTACGTGGGCGGCGGGTTCGGCTCCAAGGGGCAGCCGCACGCCAACGTCATGCTCGCGACGATGGCCGCCCGCGCGCTGCCCGGCCGGCCGGTGAAGCTCGCGCTCACCCGGCAGCAGATGTTCTTCCTGGCCGGTTACCGCACGCCGACGATCCAGCAGATGCAGCTGGCCGCCGACCGCCGCGGCCGGCTCCAGGCGATCGCGATCGACGTCGTCGAGCAGACCTCGCGGATCAAGGAGTTCGCGGAGCAGACCGGCGTCCCCGCCCGGATGATGTACGCCTCACCCAGCCGGCGGAGCACCCACCGGCTGGCCGCCCTCGACGTCCCGGTGCCCTCCTGGATGCGCGCGCCCGGAGAGTGCCCGGGCATGTTCGGCCCCGAGGTCGCCATGGACGAGCTGGCCGAGGAGCTGGGCATCGACCCGATCGAGCTGCGGATCCGCAACGAGCCCGAGGTCGACCCGGAGACGGGCAAGCCCTGGTCGAGCCGCAACCTGGTGCGCTGCCTGCGCGAGGGGGCCGAGCGCTTCGGCTGGGCCGACCGCCCGCGCGGACGGCGGGAGGGGAACTGGCTCGTCGGGTACGGGGTCGCGTCCTCGGTCTACCCGACGATGCGCCAGGCCACCTCGACGGCGAACCTGCGCTTCGAGGGCGGCCGCTACATCGCCGAGATCGGCGCCGCCGATCTCGGGACCGGGGCCTGGACGATCCTGCCGCAGATCACCGCCGACGCCCTCGGGGTGGACGTCGCCGACGTCGAGGTGCGGATCGGCGACACCCGCTACCCGGTCGCGTCGGTGGCCGGGGGTTCCTCGGGGACGAACACCTGGGGCTCGGCGCTCGTGGTGGCCGCGCGCGCGTTCCGCGACAAGTTCGGCGGGGCGCCGGCGGACGGCGACGAGGTCTCCGGCGACGTCGACCAGGCCGCCAAGGACGACGCGCACGCCCCCTACGCGTTCGGCGCCCAGTTCGTGGAGGCGCGGGTGGACGTCGACACCGGCGAGATCCGGGTGCCGCGCATGCTCGGCGTCTTCGGCGTCGGCCGGGTGATCAACCCGACCACCGCCCGCTCGCAGCTCATCGGCGGGATGACGATGGGGCTGTCGATGGCGCTGCACGAGAACAGCGTCTGGGACTCCCGGATCGGGCAGGTGGCCAACCACGACCTGGCCGAGTACCACATCACCGTCAACGCCGACGTCGGCGAGATCGAGGCGGTGTGGCTCGACGAGCACGACCCCTACGTCAACGTGATGGGCGCCAAGGGGATCGGTGAGATCGGTATCACCGGAGCGGCGGCGGCGGTCGTCAACGCCGTGCACGCGGCGACCGGCGTGCGGGTGCGGGACCTCCCGGTGACGCTCGACAAGGTCCTCGCGGGGCTGCCCTGACCCCTGCGTCGGGCGGGACCGGCGTGACGTGACGAGTCGGTCCGGCACGCCGGTGATCCGCGCCATACCGTCGTGACGCCGGACGTGAACGCGCTGGTCAGCGACTCGTCCGGGCTTTCCCATACGTCGCGGCGGCGGTGGCGCGCGGGAGGACCCCGTTGGGCGTGTTGCCCCGCCGCCGATCAGAATGGGCCCCGACATGGCGACTGCAGCAGCAGCGGCGGCCCGGGCCCCGCAGACGACCAGCCGACCGCTCCGGGCATGGCAGCAGGCCGCCCTCAGCCAGTACGAGGAGGCCTCCCCCAAGGACTTCCTCGTCACCGCTACGCCGGGCGCCGGCAAGACGACCTTCGCCCTGACCCTGGCGGCGCGGCTGCTGTCCCGGCGCGAGGTCGCCCGCGTCGTCGTCGTCGCCCCCACCGACCACCTGCGCCTGCAGTGGGCCGAGGCCGCCGACGCGATGGGCATCGTCCTCGACCCGAACCTGACCAACGCCGTCGGCCCGGTGCGCGCCGGCACCCAGGGCTACGTCACCACCTACGCGCAGGTCGCGGGCAAGCCGATGCTGCACGCCGCCCGCGCCACCGCGGTCAAGTCGCTGGTCATCCTCGACGAGGTGCACCACGCCGGTGACGGCCTCTCCTGGGGCGAGGCGGTCGAGGAGGCCTACGGCATGGCCGCCCGCCGGCTGTGCCTGACCGGGACGCCGTTCCGCACCAAGCCCGACGAGCGCATCCCCTTCGTCCGCTACGAGGAGGACACCTTCGAGGGCGAGGCGGGCGGTCTGGTCAGCCGCGCCGACTACACCTACGGCTACAAGGAGGCGCTGGCCGACAACGTCGTCCGCCCCGTCGTCTTCGCCGCCTACACCGGCACCTCGCGCTGGCGGAACTCCGCCGGCGAGGTGGTCGCCGCCTCGCTCTCCGAGGCCGGCACCAAGTCGGTGGAGATGCAGGCCTGGCGCACCGCGCTGGACCCCAAGGGCCAGTGGGTGCCGCACGTCATCGCCGCGATGGACGACCGGATCACCCACCTGCGCGAGGAGGGCGGCATGCCCGACGCCGCCGGGCTGATCCTCGCCAGCGACCAGGACGACGCCCGCGACTACGCCAAGATCGTGCGCCGCGTGACCGGCAAGGCGCCGGAGCTGATCCTGTCAGACGACCCGAAGGCGTCGAAGAAGATCGAGAAGTTCGCCACCGGGACGGCGCGGATCGCCGTCTGCGTGCGGATGATCTCCGAGGGCGTCGACGTCCCGCGCGCCGCCGTCCTGGCCTGGATGACCTCCTACCGGACGCCGCTGTTCTTCGCCCAGGCCGTCGGCCGCGTCGTCCGCTCCCGCTCGCCGCACGAGTCGGCGACCGTCTTCCTCCCCGCCGTCCGCCCGCTGCTGTCGCTGGCCGCCTCCATGGAGGAGCAGCGCAACCACGTCATGCCGCCGCCCCGGAGCCAGCCGGACGAGGAGCTCGAGGCGCTCGACCTGCCGCCGCGGGAGCCGCGCGAGGGCGAAATGAAGCAGTGGGAGGCGCTCGAGGCCGACGCCCGCTTCGCCCACGTCCTGCACGGTGGGACGGCGCACACCGGTGCGGGGGGCCCGGCGACCGTCGTCGCCCCCGAGGAGGAGGACTTCCTCGGCATCCCCGGGCTGCTCACCCCCGAGCAGACGGCGTCGCTGCTGGCCAAGCGGGACGACGAGCTGCGGCTGCGCATCGCGGCGAGCCACCGGAACGACGCCGACGACTTCATGGTCGTCGAGGACCACCCCGACGAGGACGACGCCGGCCGCTCGTGGCGCGACGCCGCCGAGCTGCGCCGGGAGATCAACAAGCTGGTCAACCGCGTCGCCGCACGGACCTCGCAGCCGCAGGCCGTGGTGCACACCCAGCTGCGCCAGCAGGTGCCCGGGCCGCCGTCGGCGTCGGCGTCGGTCGACGTGCTCCGCGCCCGCCGCGAGCGCCTGCGCACGATGCTCTGACGCGGACCGCTCAGCTCTCGACCGGGGGCACGTCCGTCCGGACGAGCCGGAGGCGCTCCGGCGGGATCACGCCTGGGAAGTACTCGTATCCCTCCCCCGAGGTCAGCAGGTCCGCGGGGTCGACGTCCTCCACGGCCCAGACGTCGACCGGACCGCCGGTGTTGTTCATGGCGACGAAGTAGTCCGCCGTCCACTCGTCGGGGGCGAGGAAGCAGCCTTCCTGCTCCGGCACCGGGCTGCCCGCGATCCCCGGGGTATCGCCCATCCGCCGCCAGTCCAGGCCGTGGGCCTGGATCGACGCCCGGTTCCGCGACGAGGTGACGTGGAACATCACCCGTCGACCAGGAGACCGCGGGCCGCGGCGATCGCGACCGCTTCGGTGCGGCCGCCCGCGCCGAGCTTGGCCAGGATGTTGCTGACGTGCACGCTCGCGGTCTTCTCGCTGATGTAGAGCTCCGCACCGATCTGCCGGTTGGTGCGCCCCTTCGCCAGCAGCGCGAGCACCGACTGCTCACGCGGGGTGAGCACCGTGGAGACGTCCACCAGCCGGACGCCGGGGACGTCGAGCCGGCCCCGCCGGACCAGCGCCTCGACCGCCGTGCGCAGCGGCGCGGCACCCAGCCGGACGGCGACCTCGTGCGCGGCGCGCGCCTCGACGGCGGCCCCGCCCCGGTCGTCGGTGGCCAGCAGCGCCTCGGCCAGCCGCCACCGCGACCTCGCCTCCTCGTACACGTGCCCGTAGCCGAACGCCTCGACCGCCGCCTGCCACAGCTCCGGCGCGGCCTTCCCCGCCAGTCGCGCCTGCTCCGCTTGCGCCCGCGCCTGCCAGGCCAGGCCCTCGACGCCCATCCCGCCCACCGAGCGCTCGAACACCTCGACCGCCGAGCGGGCGATCCCCACCAGCTCCTCACCGCGGCGCACCCAGCCGTCGGCGGTGGCGTGATCCCCCGCCAGGCCGGCCGCGCAGGCCGCGTCGGCGGCCGCACCCAGCGCGGTGGCGACCAGCCGCAGCACCCCAAGGTGGTCGAACGGCCACACCTGCCGCAGCCGGGCGCTGGTGGCCACGGCGACGGCGACGGCGGTCTCCGGGTCGCCCGCCCAGCCGGCCAGGTCGATCTCGGCCGCCCCCGTGACCAGCGAGAGCAGGAAGTGGGTGTTCGACCGCTCGACCAGCGACCGTGCCCACGCCAGCCGGTCCCGTGCCGCCGGGTCGCCCCGGCCGACCAGCACGAGCAGCGCGGCGGCACGCACGTGCGCCGCCATCTCCGGCACCCGGGCGAGCAGGTCGGCCTCGGCCAGGCTCGCGTCCCACTCCCCCGCCGTGTAGAGCGCCGTCACCCGCAGGTGCCGCAGCCCGGCCGGGTAGGTGGCCCACTCGACGCCCAGCCCCCGGGCCCGCTCGGTCGCCTGCTCGGTCAGCGCCAGCGAGCCCGCCACGTCGCCGGCCTCGAACCGGTCGATGGCGAGGTTGAACCAGGCCCGCATCTCCACGTCCACGTCACCGGAGCGCCGGGCACGCTCCAGCGCCTCGCTCAGGCGACGCCGCACCGCCTCGACGTCCGCGGCCGGGCGGGAGCGCACCTGCGAGACGGCGGTGTCCGACCACGCACCGTCCAGCCCCAGGACGTCGGCCGCCGCGAGCGCCTCCTCCGCGGCCGCGTCGCCCTCGGCGAGCAGGTTCAGGGCGAAGCACATACGCGCATGCGTGGCCGCCGCCCAGGTGCGCACCTCCGACGGCGGGTCGGCCGGCACCAGGGCCATGGCGGCGCTGCTCTCGCGGTGCCCGCCGGTGTGGTCGTCGAGCCGGACCAGCGCCTGCGCGAGCGTGTAGTGCAGGCGGGCCCGCGTCACCGGGTCGCCGTCGGGCCCCACCAGTTCCAGCGCCGCGCGGAGCAGTGCCACCGCGCGGTGCAGCTCGCCCGCGGTGCGGGCGGCGGCGGCCGTCTCCACCAGCAGCGCCACCTGGTCGCGGCCGGCCCGCGCCGCCGCGTCGGCGACCGCCGGCCACAGGGCGAGCGCCGCCTCCAGGTGCTGCAGCTGCTCGGCCGGGGCGCCCACGCAGCAGGCGGCGACGGCGGCCTCCAGCGAGGCGCTGAACGCACCCGGCAGGTCGTTGCTCTCCCGCGCGTGGTGGGCGCGCTCGGCGGCGGTGCCGGCGTCGGGGTGGGCGCCCAGGTAGCCGGCGATCGCCGCGTGCAGCCGCACCCGCTCCCCCGGCAGGAGGTCGGCCAGCACGGCCTCGCGCAGCAGCGCGTGCCGGAAGCGGTAGCGGCCGTCGTCGGAGACGACGAGGAGGTGGTGGTGCACGACCTCGGCGAGCGCCCGGTCGAGCTCGTCGGGCGCCAGCTCGCCGATCGCGGCGACCAGTTCGTGGCGCACCTGGCGCCCGGCGACCGCGGCCACCCGCAGCACCCGCTGCGCCGCCGGGGAGCGCTGCTCGACCCGGGCCAGCAGCACGTCGGCCAGCGCCAGCGGCAGCGCCTCGCCCTGCAGGCCCGCGGCGAGCAGCTCCTCGGCGTAGAAGGCGTTGCCCTCGGCCCGGGCGACGACGTCGTCCACGGTGCTCTCCGCGATACCGCCGGTCGCCCCCGCGAGCGTGCGCACCAGCTCCCCCACCGCGCCGTCCGGGAGCGGCGCCAGGTCGATGCGCTCCACACCGGGCAGCCGCACCAGCTCGGCGAGCAGGGGGCGCAGCGGGTGGCGGCGGTGCAGGTCGTCGGCGCGGTAGGAGACGACGACGGCGATCGGCTCCTCGACCAGCCGGGCCAGCAGGTAGCGCAGCAGGTCGCGGCTGGAGCGGTCGGCCCAGTGCACGTCCTCGAGCACGAGGAGCAGCGGGCCGGTGGCGGCGACCTCGCACAGCAGCCCGGCGACCGACTCGAACAGCTGCAGCCGCCCGTCGTCGACCGGCTGGGGCGCGGCCCGGTGCGGCAGCGGGCGGCCGAGGTCCTGCCCCTCGCCGGGCGGCGGCACCGGCACCGGGGCGCCCGGCCGACCCGAGACCAGGCCGGTGAGGACCGGGTTGTGCCGGGTCGCGGGGGCGAGCTCCGGGTCGGCCGCGAGCGGGCGCAGCAGGTCGACGAACGGCAGGTAGGGCAGGCCGACGTCGCCGAGGTCGACGCAGTGCCCGGTGAGCACCCGCAGCCCGCGCTCGGCCGCCCGCCGGCCCAGCTCGTCGAGCAGCCGGGTCTTGCCCACGCCGGCGTCGCCGGCGAGCAGCGCTGCGCACGCCCGGCCGGCGACGGCCCGTTCGACGTGCGCGAGCAGGCGGGCGAGCTCCTCGGCCCGGCCCACCAGCGGGGCGTCGTCCCAACGTGACACGGCTGGCATCGTGGCACGCGGGGACGACAGGACTCCCCCGGATCCGCTCCGACCGGCTGCGCTCAGCGAGAACGCCGCCGGCGGCGCATCCACGGACCGCGCCCGGTGCGGGCGCCACGGCTGAGCGCCTGGAGCACCTCCCGGCGGTAGGCGAGCTCCGCGTCCAGGCCTGGGTTCGGGTAGTGCATGGTCATGGCCGTCCCTTCCTCGTCCGTGCTGACGGGAGGAACGGTCGTGCTGAGGGGTGCTGCGCGGCATCGGTCGGCCGGGCAGTCCCACGGCGCCGGGCGGGGCTGAGGCCCCCTCACGACGATCGGCCCCACCCTGAGGTGGGGCCGATCGGGGATGAGGTCCGGACCGGATGACGGCCGCCTCGCGGCGAAAAGCACAACACGGCTCCAGGCCCCCGACCGAGGTCGGGGCGGTAGTCCGTGAAGGCGTAACCAAATGGCACCCGGGGGCACGATGCACCCGGCCCGGACGTCTTCGAGGCTACCCGCGCTCCCCGGCGCGACACCCGCCCGGCGGCAATTTTCAGTTGAAGCCGCGCTCGTCCTGCTTCAGCGCCGTGTCGACGGTGAGCGCCGAGGCGATGACCATGCTGGCCAGCGGCTCGGGCAACCGGTAGTGCACCAGGACGACGTAGCGGTCGGCCGTGGTGAACATGGTCCGGGCCAGCCCCTCCCACTTCTTCGTGATCCGCGTGACCTCGACGCCGGCGGCGTCGGTGACGGCGAAGTCCCAGGCGCGCCAGTTCTCCGCCTGGATCGCGCCCACGAGCTGCCCGCCGGCCACCAGGTCGAAGCGGATCCGGCCGAAGACGTTGGCCTGCACGATCTCGCCGACGGGCGTCCCGTCGGGCCGCTCCACGACCACCCGCGAGCGCATGAGCTTCGCCGGTCGGGTGAGCACCAGCACCGGCCCGCGCGCGTCGCGCACCTCCAGCCGGTGGGTGAGGAACTGGTCGAGGCTGGAGACCAGCCGCACCGCCTTCTTCAGCGAGCTCTGCCCCACCTGCACGACGGCGCCGATCTGCTGACCGTTGCCGTCGAGGACGGCGTACTCGTTGGTGAGCTCGATCAGCTTGGTCTTCTGGTTCACCAGCAGGACCGGCTGGTCGTACAGCGAGGGGCCTGCTCCCGGTGGCTGCTGCGGCGGAGGCGACGGCGTGGCCTGCTGGACGTGCTCGGACCAGCCCTGGCCGTCCCACCAGCGGGTGCCCTGGCCGCCGGCGGGATCGGGGTACCAGCCGGGCGGCGGCGGGGGTTGGCTCACGGCGGTCACGCTATCGCCGCTGCCCCGCACCGCCCGGCACCCGCGTGCCAGACTCCGACCGTGGCCGACCTGACCGACGTCGAGGCCCGTGTCCTCGCCGCCGTCGACGAGCGGTGGGCGGTGGAGCGGCTCTGCGCGCTGATCGCCGTCCCGTCCGTCGGCGGCACGGCCGCCGAGAGCGAGGTCCAGCACCTGCTCGCCGGCTGGCTCGACGAGCTCGGCTGCGACGTCGACCGCTGGCCGATCGACCTCGCCGAGGCCGCGACCGCCCCCGGCGCCCCCGGGCAGGAGGTGGTGCGCACCGAGGCCTGGGGCGTCGTCGGCACGCTCGGCGGCGACGGCACCCCGGCGCTGGTGCTCTCCGGCCACACCGACGTCGTCCCGCCCGGCGACCTCGGGCTGTGGGGCGGCGACCCGTTCGTCCCCCGGTTCGCCGACGGCGCGGTGCACGGGCGCGGGGCCTGCGACATGAAGGCCGGCGTCGCCGCCTGCCTGGCCGCCGTGCACGCCCTGCGGACGGCGGGGGTGCGCCTGGCCCGGCCGCTCGCCCTGCACGGTGTGGTGGGCGAGGAGGACGGCGGTCTCGGCGCGTGGGCCACCCTGCGGCGCGGCCACACCGGCGAGCTGTGCGTCATCCCCGAACCCACGGCGCAGGCCGTGGTGACGGCGCACGCCGGGGCGCTCACCTTCCGGCTGGAGATCACCGGGCACGCCGCGCACGCCGCCATGCGCGACCGCGGGGTGAGTGCGGTGGAGCTGTTCGCGCACGTGCACGCCGCGCTGCTCGCATTCGAGGCCGAGCGGCAGCGGGACGCCGATCCGCGCTTCGGCGACGCCCGGTTCCCCTACGGCATCTCCCTCGGCCGGGTGCAGGCCGGCGACTGGGCGAGCTCGGTGCCCGACCGGCTGGTCGCCGAGGGCCGCTACGGCGTGCGGATCGGCGAGCCGGTGGAGTCCGCGCGGGCGGCCCTGGAGACCCGCCTCGCCGAGGTCTGCGCCGCCCACCCCTGGCTGGCCACGCACCCGGTGCGGCTGACGTGGACCGGAGGGGCGTTCGCCAGCGGTCAGCTGCCGGCCGGGCACCCGCTGCTGCCGGCGGTGCGTGCGGCCGTGGTGGACGCCGGTGGGCCGCCCCCGCCCGAGCGGGCGCTCCCCGCGGGCACCGACCTGCGGCTCTACGCGGCCGAGGGCATCCCGACCCTGCACTACGGGCCCGGCGACCTGCACCTGGCCCATGGGCCGCAGGAGCGGGTACCCGTCGCCGAACTCGTCACCGCCGCCCGCGCCTTCGCCCTGCTGGCGCTGCGCAGCTGCGGGGTCCGGTGAGCGGCCCGGTCGGGTTCGAGGCCTGGGCGGCGCTCGCCGGGGACTCCCCCACCTCCCGCACCGAGTGGGCGGCGCTCGTCGCCGCCTGGAGCGAGCCGCACCGCCGCTACCACGACCTCGCCCACCTGGCCGCCGTCCTCGGGTTGGCCGAGCGGCTCTCCGCCGACGTCCCCGACCCCGACGCCGTCGCCCTGGCCGCCTGGTACCACGACGTCGTCTACGACCCGCTGCGCCCGGACAACGAGCAGGTCAGCGCCGAGCGCGCCCGCGCCGGGCTGCGGGGGCTGGTGCCCGAGGAACGGGTCGAGGAGGTGGCCCGGCTTGTCCTGCTCACGGCCGGGCACGACCCGGAACCCGGGGACGCCAACGGCGCGGCCCTGTGCGACGCCGACCTCGCCGTGCTCGCCGCTCCCCCGGCCGCGTACGCGGGGTACGCCTCGGCGGTGCGGGCCGAGTACGGGCACCTCTCCGACGAGGAGTTCACCGCCGGGCGGATCGCCGTCCTGGAGCGGCTGCTCGGCCTGCCCCGCCTCTACCGGCTCCCCGCCGCCGCGGAGTGGGAACCCCTCGCCCGCGCCAACCTGACCGCCGAGCTCACGCTCCTGCGGTCCCGCGCTTCCGCTGCCGCAGACCCGCCGCCAGGAGACGGCTGAGCAGCTCGCGGCAACCCACCGGCAGCGCGCCCGCGGCGACGGCGGCGTCGTAGAGGTCCGCAGGCACGTCGTAGTGGTCACCCTGGAACGCGCGCCGCGGGATGCCCAGCTCGGCGGCGACGAACGCGTGCAGCTCGTCGTAGGAGACGTCGCTGACCAGGTGCGACCACATCCGGCCCCGCCAGGGCCACACGGGGCTGTCGATGAGCACGGCCACGAGGAAGCAGTGTGCCCGGCCCGGCTAGCGTCTGTCGGGTGAGCAACGAGATCCGCTGGGGAATCGTCGGGCCGGGCCGCATCGCCGAGAAGGTGGTGGAGGACTTCGCGGTGGTGGAGGGCGCCCGCGCGGTCGCCGTCGCATCCCGGTCGCAGGAGCGGGCCGACGGGTTCGCCGCGCGGCACGGCCTGGAGCGCGCCTACGGCTCCTACGCCGAGATCCTCGCCGACCCCGACGTCGACGTCCTCTACCTCGCCACCCCGCACCCGCAGCACCACGCGATCGCGCTGGGCGCCCTGCGCGCGGGGAAGGCGCTGCTCGTGGAGAAGGCGTTCACCGCCACCACCGCCGGGGCCACCGAGGTCGTCGACCTGGCCCGCGGGACGGGCACCTTCGTCATGGAGGCGATGTGGACCCGCTTCCAGCCGGCCGTCGTCGCGCTCAACGAGCTGGTGGCCGACGGGGCGATCGGCGAGGTGCGCTCGGTGCAGGCCGACCTGGGCGTCGCGCGCGAGTACGACCCGGTCGACCGGCTGTTCGCCCTGGAGCTCGGCGGCGGCGCGCTGCTCGACCTCGGCGTCTACGTCGTCTCCTTCGCCCAGATGCTGCTGGGCACGCCCGACCGCGTCGTCGCCACCGGCTCGCTGTTCCCCTCAGGCGCCGACGCGGAGGCGGCGATCCTGCTCGGCTGGGACGACGGCCGCAACGCCGCGCTCACCACGTCGCTGAAGTACGCCCTGCCGGGGACTGCGCGCGTGGTGGGGACGACGGGCTGGATCGACGTCGTGCCCCGCTTCCACCACCCGCAGACCATCGTGCTGCACCGCGCGGGTGCCGAGCCGGAGGAGATCACCCGGCCGCAGACCGGTGCCGGGTACGCGCACGAGCTGCTCGAGGTGACCGAGTGCCTGCGCGCCGGGCGGACCGAGAGCGCCGTGATGCCGCTGGCCGACACGCTCGTCGTCCAGGACGTGCTGGGCCAGGCCGCCGACCAGCTGGGCGTTCGGCACGCCGAGGCGGTCGACGTCCTGTGATCGTCGTGACCGCCGCGGGCGGGGCCACCGGCACCGCCGTCGTCCGGGCACTGCTGGCGCGCGGGGAGCAGGTTCGCGCGGTGGTGGCGTCCCGTCGACCGCGGCCGGAGCTCGACGGCGCTGAAGTGGTCGTCGGCGACCTCACCGGCGATCTCTCCGCCGCGCTCGCCGGCGCCGACGCCCTGTACCTGATCTGGCCGAACTTCGACCCGGACGAGGCGACCGGTGCCCCCGCCGTGCTGACCGCCGCCGCCCGCGCGGGCGTCCGCCGGCTCGTCTACCACTCGGTGCTGCGGCCCCAGATCCGCGCGATGCCGCACCACGCCGCGAAGGACCGCGTGGAGGAGGCGCTGGACGGCGCCGTCGCCGGCACGGCCGCGCGGTGGCGGGTGCTGCAGCCCTGCGCGTACGCCGCCAACCTCGACGGCGCGATCGGAACGGCGACCGCGACCGGTGAGCTGCCCAGCCCGTGGGGGTTGCAGCAGGCGCAGTCCTTCGTCGACCTCCGCGACGTCGCCGACGCCGCTGCGGTCCTCCTCACCGAGGACGGCCTGGACAGCGGCACCTTCGAGGCCGTCGGCCCCGAGGAGCTCACCGCCCCCGACGTCGCGGCGCTGCTCACCGGGCGCTCCGGGCGGCCGGTCACCGCGGTCGACGTGCACGCCGAGGACGACGGGAGCTACGCCGGGCGCTGCCGCACCACGATGTTCGACTGGTACCGGGAGCACGGCTTCACCGGCAGCCCGCGGGTGCTGACGACGCTGCTCGGCCGGCCGCCGCGGACGTTCGCCGAGCACCTCGCCGACGGGGTGCCGGCGGGCAGCTGACCGTCCCCCGACCGGGTGGCTCGGCTGCAGCAGTCGCCGGAGCCTGCCGATGTGGAACGGGAACGGCCGTACCGACGGCCGTCCGTCCCGAGGGGATTCGAACGTCCATGGCTCTGCTCGAAGGTCTGGCCGCACTGGCCGCGAAGTTCGCCGGTGCCAGCACCGTCGCCCAGGTGGCGACCGGTGTCGGCATCGCCACCGCCGGCGTGACCGGCGCGGGCGCCGTCGGTGTCCTCCCGGCGCCGGTGCAGGACGCCGTGGCGAGCACGGTCGAGACGGTGACGCCGTTCGACCTGCCGGAGTCCGAGCTCTCGACCGAGACCGAGACCGAGACCGATGCGCCCGTCGGCGACACCGAGGTCGACCCCGTGACGACCGAGGACGAGGCCACCGACGACGAGGTCGTCGAGGAAGAGGCCACCGAGGACGAGGCCACCGAGGACGAGGCCGCCGAGAACGAGGTCGTCGAGGAAGAGGCCGCCGAGGACGAGGCCACCGAGGAGCAGACGGGCGCCCGCGGCCTGGACAACGCCATCGCCCACGCGAACGAGCACGCGCAGGGGGCGCTGCAGGCGGCCCAGGCCCGTCAGGCGGCCCACGACGCCGAGAAGGCCGCCCGCGACGCGGCCCGGGACGCGGAGAAGGCCGCCCGCGACGCCGCGAAGGCCGCTCGCGCCGCCACCGCCCCGGTCGAGGAGACCGTCGCCGAGCCCGAGGAGACCGCCGGTGCGGCCACCGGGAAGCCCGCCGACCAGGGCCCGAAGAACCAGGGGCGCGGCGGCAACTGACCCACGCGGTCAGACCGGGGGGACCTCCACCGGCGCCCAGGCCAGGCCGGTCGCCTGGTCGGCCGTGGGAACGCGGGTCGGAGTCCCCCCGGCGCGGCGGACGCACTCGGCGAAACGGACGGCGTCGATGACCGCGGCGCAGCCCGGGTCGTTGTTGAAGTAGACGAGGACGTCCGCGTCGCCGTAGGTGGTCGCGATCCGCTCGGCCCACAGCTGCAGGGTCTCGGCGCGGTAGCCCCAGCCCTCGAAGCCGTGGTGGAAGCGCAGATAGCCCCAGTCCGTGGTGCGCCAGAGCGGCGCGATCGGCTGCTCGTCCCGGTCGGCCCAGCACAGCGCGGCGCCGTAGCGCTCGAGCAGGGCCCGCACCTCGTCGGTCCACCACGACTCGTGCCGCGGCTCCACGGCCACCCGGGTACCGGCCGGGAACTGCGCCAGGCACTCGCGCAGCAGCTCGGGGTCGGCCTTCAGCGTCGGCGGCAGCTGCAGCAGGATCGTGTCGAGCTTCCCCGCCAGCCCCTCCGCCCGGCCCATCAGCCGCGCCACCGGCTCCTCCGGCTCCCGCAGCCGCTTGATGTGGGTGAGGAACCGGCTGGCCTTGACCGCCCACCGGAAGTCCGGCGGGGTGCGCTCCCGCCACTTCACGAACGTCTCGTGCTCCGGCAGCCGGTAGAAGGCGTTGTTGCTCTCCACGGTGGCGAAGTGCTGCACGTAGTGCTCCAGCCACAGCCGCTGCGGGAGCTTCGGCGGGTAGAAGGCGCCCCGCCAGTCGCGGTACTGCCACCCCGACGTCCCGATGATCACGGCCACGGACAGCCGCCTACCCTCCGCGGTCATGGCTGACGCACCCGCGCGCTTCAAGGACCTCTGCCTCGACGCCAACGACCACCACGCGCTCGCCGACTGGTGGTGCGCCGCCATCGGCTACGTGCGGCGCGACTCCCTCGAGGACGCCGAGAACCCGGAGGACGACGAGCCGCGCCCGCACGACTGGCCGATCCCGATCGTCGACCCGGCCGGCGAGGGACCGCTGGTGTGGATCGTCCCGGTGCCCGAGCGGAAGACCATCAAGAACCGCATGCACTTCGACGTCGTCGGTGAGACGTGGCCGCTCATCGCGGCGGGTGCGCGGATGGTGCGGGAGCAGGATGACGAGATCGAGTGGAGCGTCCTCGCCGACCCCGAGGGCAACGAGTTCTGCGTCTTCGCCCCCGAGTGAGCTGAGCTTCCGCGGCGAGGGCGCCCCGGACGCCGACAGGGGCGGCCCGCTCGGAAGCGGACCGCCCCTGCCGGGCAGTGCTGGTGGTGCAGTGCTCCTCAGCGAGGAGCGGGCGGACTCAGAAGTCCATGCCGCCCATGCCGCCCATGTCGCCACCCGGAGCGGCCGCAGCGGCCTTCTCCGGCTTGTCGGCGATGACGGCCTCGGTGGTGAGGAAGAGCGCCGCGATGGAGGCGGCGTTCTGCAGCGCCGAGCGGGTGACCTTGGCCGGGTCGATGATGCCGGCCGCGACCAGGTCCACGTACTCGCCGGTGGCGGCGTTGAGGCCCCAGCCGGTCTCCGAGTTGCGCACCTTCTCCGCCACGACGCCGCCCTCGAGGCCGGCGTTGATGGCGATCTGCTTCAGCGGCGCCTCGAGCGCGACGCGCACGATGTTGGCACCGGTCGCCTCGTCACCCTCGAGCTCGAGCTTGTCGAACGCGACGGCCGTGGCCTGCGCGAGAGCGACGCCACCACCGGCGACGATGCCCTCCTCGACGGCGGCCTTGGCGTTGCGCACCGCGTCCTCGATGCGGTGCTTGCGCTCCTTGAGCTCGACCTCGGTCGCGGCGCCGGCCTTGATGACGGCGACGCCACCGGCCAGCTTGGCCAGGCGCTCCTGCAGCTTCTCCCGGTCGTAGTCGGAGTCCGACCGCTCGATCTCGCTGCGGATCTGGTTGACCCGGCCCTGGATCTGGTCGGTGTCACCCGCACCCTCGACGATCGTCGTCTCGTCCTTGGTGACGACGACCTTGCGGGCCCGGCCGAGCAGCTCGAGGTCGGCGGTGTCGAGCTTGAGGCCGACCTCCTCGCTGATGACCTGGCCACCGGTGAGGATGGCGATGTCGCCCAGCATGGCCTTGCGGCGGTCACCGAAGCCCGGGGCCTTGACGGCGACGGACTTGAAGGTGCCGCGGATCTTGTTCACGACCAGGGTCGCGAGGGCCTCGCCCTCGACGTCCTCGCTGATGATGGCCAGCGGCTTGCCCGACTGCATGACCTTCTCCAGCAGCGGGAGCAGGTCCTTGACCGAGCTGATCTTCGAGTTGACGACGAGCACGTACGGGTCGTCGAGGACGGCCTCCATGCGCTCGGTGTCGGTGACGAAGTAGGGCGAGATGTAGCCCTTGTCGAAGCGCATGCCCTCGGTGAGCTCGAGCTCGAGGCCGAAGGTGTTGCTCTCCTCGACGGTGATGACGCCTTCCTTGCCCACCTTGTCCATCGCCTCGGCGATGAGCTCACCGATGGCGGGGTCGGCGGCGGAGATCGACGCGGTGGCGGCGATCTGCTCCTTGGTCTCGACGTCCTTGGCCGTGGAGAGCAGGTACTCGCTGACCGAGGCGACGGCCTTCTCGATGCCCTTCTTCAGGGCCATCGGGTTCGCGCCGGCGGCGACGTTGCGCAGACCCTCGCGGACGAGCGCCTGGGCGAGCACGGTGGCGGTGGTGGTGCCGTCACCCGCGACGTCGTCGGTCTTCTTCGCGACCTCCTTGACGAGCTCGGCCCCGATCTTCTCCCACGGGTCCTCGAGCTCGATCTCCTTGGCGATGCTCACACCATCGTTGGTGATGGTGGGCGCGCCCCACTTCTTCTCAAGAACGACGTTCCGGCCACGGGGGCCGAGGGTCACCTTGACGGCGTCGGCGAGGGTGTTCATCCCTCGCTCGAGGCCGCGGCGCGCCTCTTCGTTGAACGCGATCATCTTGGCCATGTGGTGATGTCCTCCGAGCATGGATCGCTGCACGGCCGGGTTCGGCGCCCGCGACGGACGACACCAGCGACGTGGACGCTCCGTCGGCCCACGGACCGGTGCCTCACCGTTCCGACCTGATTGGCACTCAGGAGCCCTGAGTGCCAGAACCGAGTCTGGCACTCGACCCCTGCGAGTGCAAGAACGGGGTACCTCGACCGGCTGTTCCCACCCCCCGGGGGGCTCTCACCGGGGCGGGCTGGTCCGCGGCACCTGGTCGACCGCCGCCATCACCCGGACAGCAAGCCTGCCGGAAGGGCGCACGCGGTGGGAACCGAGCCCCCGGAACGACCGAGGCCCGGTCCCCCGTGGGGAACCGGGCCTCGGCCGGTGTTGCCGAGTGGTTCTCAGGCGCTGCGGACGGCGTCGGCCTGGGGGCCCTTGGCGCCCTGGACGACCTCGAACTCGACCCGCTGCCCCTCGTCGAGGCTCTTGTACCCGTCCATCTGGATGGACGAGTAGTGGACGAAGACGTCCTCGCCGCCGTCGACGGCGATGAAGCCGAAACCCTTCTCGGCGTTGAACCACTTCACGGTGCCCTGTGCCACGTGTGCTCCCACGTTTCGTGCGTGCGGCGCCCCATCGCTCTCGATGTGGCGGGGTCTCGCTCTTCCGCCCGCCGAACACGAACGTGGAACTCGAACCGCGCGAGACGGTACAGCAGAGAAGCGCAGGTGACAGCCCCACGCGCGCACGACGCACCCGGATCCGGCGACGACGTCGCCCGGACCGGGGAACCGACGGGGACTCTACGCCCCCCGCCGGACGGACCGCTCAGCCGATGAGACCGGCCGCCCGCACCGACTTCAGCGACGGCTCGACCCGGTGCGTGGGACCGACGACCGGCTCCAGCGGGTCGAGGGTCTTCAGGCCCTCCCCGGTGTTGAGGACGACGGTCTCCTTGGCCGGGTCCAGCTGGCCGCCCTCCACCAGCTTGCGCAGGACGGCGACGGTCACCCCGCCCGCGGTCTCGGCGAAGACGCCGGTCGTACGGGCGAGGTCGCGGATGCCCTGGACGATCTCGTCGTCCCCGACCCGGGCCACCGAGCCGCCGGTGCGGCGGATCGCGTCGAGCGCGTAGGGGCCGTCGGCCGGGTTGCCGATGTTCAGCGACTTGGCGATGCCGGTGGGCTTCACCGGCTTGACGACGTCCCACCCGTTGTCGAAGGCGGTGGCGATCGGGTCGCAGCCGGCCGACTGCGCACCGAAGATCGTCCACTCGGTCGCCTCGACGATGCCCGCGGCGGTGAGCTCGCGGAAGGCCTTGTCCACCTTGGTGAGCAGCGACCCCGACGCCATGGGGATGACGACCTGGGCCGGGATCCGCCAGCCGAGCTGCTCGGCGATCTCGTAGCCCATCGTCTTGGAGCCCTCGGCGTAGTAGGGCCGCACGTTCTGGTTGACGAAGGCGGTGTCCTCGAACTCGTCGGTCTCGGCGAGCTCGCTGGTCAGCCGGTTGACGTCGTCGTAGGAGCCGTCGACGGCGACCAGGGTCTGGCCGTAGACGGCGGACTGGACGACCTTGCCGGGCTCCAGGTCGCTCGGGATGAAGACGAACGACGGCAGGCCGACGCGGGCGGCGTGCGCGGCGACCGAGTTGGCCAGGTTGCCGGTGGAGGCGGCGGCGATCTTCGTGTACCCGAGCCCCTTGGCGGCGGTCGCGGCGAGGCTGACCACGCGGTCCTTGAAGGAGTGGGTGGGGTTGGCCGAGTCGTCCTTCACCCACAGCCCGCCGGTGAGGCCGAGCTCGGCGGCGAGCCGGTCGGCGCGGACCAGCGGGGTCATGCCCGGGTCCAGCGAGACGCGGTCGGCCGGGTGCTGACCCACCGGCAGGAGGGCCACGTAGCGCCAGATGTTCTGCGGCCCGGCCTCGATCTGCTCGCGGGTGACCGCCTTCATCAGCTCGGGGTCGTAGTCGACCTCCAGGGGGCCGAAGCACTCGGCGCAGGCGTGCTCGGCGATGAGCCCGAACGTGGCGCCGCAGTTGCGGCAGACGAGCCCGCGGGCGGGACACGGGGGCACGGGGCCACCGGCGCTGGAGTCGGCCTGGACGGATCCGGGAGCGGTGAGGGTCATGCGACGACTACCTCCTCATCTTCCCCGCGGCGGGCCGTCGAGCCGCGCGGGACGGAATTGGCACCTCCCGCTGCACGTGCGCGCAGGCGGCGGTTGCCGGGGCTTCGTCGGGCCGTGTCCCTCTGCCCCTCTGGATGAGTGAACGGCGTGAACTGTACCCAGTCGCGAGCCGGGCCCAGCGGCCGGACAGGATGGCCTGGTGAGCGCGCGCGTCGTCTACACCGACCTCGACGGCACGATGGTGGGGCCGCGGGGCTCCTTCTGGCACACGGCCGGGCGGGAGCTGACCGACGGGCCGGCCGCCGCACTGCTCGACCTGCACCGCGCCGGAGTGGCGTTGGTGCTGGTCAGCGGCCGGACGTACGAGCAGGTGGTGGAGGCCGCGCGGATCTTCGCCGCCGACGGCGCCATCGCCGAACTGGGCGCCACGATCGGCTGGGGATCCGGGCGGACCACCCACCGCCTGCGCGGCGCGCTGCCCGAGGAGTACGGCGACCGCACGCCGATGGAGGTGATGGCCGAGCTCGGCGTCGTCGAGGAGCTGATCGCCGCGCACCCGGGGCGGCTGGAGTGGCACTCCCCCTGGCACGCGACGCACGCCACCGATGCGCTGCTGCGCGGACGGGTCGACCCGCTGTCGGTCGACGCGTGGCTGGCCGAGCGGGGCGCCGGCTGGCTGACGCTCAAGGACAACGGCGCGATCCCCGCGTCGCCCCGGTTCGGGCTGGCCGACGACGCCGCGCCGCGGGTCTACCACCTGATGCCGCGCGGCATCTCCAAGGGCGCGGCGATCGCCTGGGACCTGGAGCGGCGCGGCCTCTCCCCCGCTGACGCCGTCGCGATCGGGGACAGCGTCAGCGACCTGGACATGGCGCCCGCGGTGGGCCGGCTGTGGATCACCGCGAACGGGGGCGCCGTCGACGGGATGGCCGAGCTGCTGTCCGCCGTCCCCAACGCGACCGTCACCGATGCTCCCATGGGCGAGGGCTGGGCCCAGGCGGTACGCGCGTCCCTGTGAGCGCTCAGCTGCTCCCGCCGCTCCCCGAACGGGACCGTCCGGCGACCAGCACACCGACGAGGACGGCCACCAGCACGATGACCACCAGCTCGACGGAGCCGATCGCGCCGAGCAGTGGCAACAGCAGGAGCAGGACGACGAAGCAGACGACCCCGGCCACGAGACCCCACAGTCCGCTCATGCAGGACAAGCTACGTCGGCGACGGCCCCGCGGGCAGGGGGTCAGCTGGTGACGTCGCGGCGGGCGAAGTGGCGGAAGCCGAGCGCCGTGAAGACGGCGATGTAGACCAGCGACTGGATCACGCCGCGGAACAGGTCGCCGTCGTCGACCGGCGTCTGCAGCAGGTCGGTCCAGGCGAACTCCTCCGCCGTCGGGAACCAGTCGCGGATCGACCCGAGCTGCTCCACCTGGTCGAGGATGGCGAAGACGAACATCGTGAACACCGCGCCCCCGACCGCCGCCAACGGTGCGTCGGTGATCGTGGAGAACCAGAACGCCAGCGCGCCGACGACGAGCAGGTGGATGGCCAGGTAGCCGAGCATCCCGGCCAGCCGCAGCATGCCCTCGCCCTGGTCGATCCCCACCCCGACCGGCGTCCGGATGTCGTCGAAGCCGAACGCGATCCCACCGGCGACCACCGCGACCGCGGCGAGCGTGAGCAGCGCCGCCACCGACTGCACGAGGGCGGCCAGCCACTTCTGCCGCAGCAGCCGCATCCGCGGGATCGGCGTGGCCAGGGCGTACCGCAACGAGCCCCACTGCGCCTCGACGGCCACGGTGTCGCCGAAGAAGAGCGCGTAGACCACCACGAGGAAGAAGCTGGTCGTCGCGAACAGCACGAACAGGGTGAAGTTCAGCCCGCTCGCCGTCGCGACGTCGACCAGGTTGATCCGGTTGTTCTCCGCCGCCTCCTCGCTGGCGCCCAGCTGGAGGGCGGCGATGAGCACCAGCGGGAGCGCCACCATGAGCGCGAACACGCCGATCGTGCGGCGGCGCTTGAACTGCCGGCGCAGCTCCACCGACAGCCGGAGCGTCCGCCCCGGCCGGTAGCCGGCGACCGCGCCGGTCGACTGCACGTGCTCGGAGTCCACGGATCGACTGGTCGTGCTCATGACTCCCCCACCAGGGCCAGGAAGGCGTCCTCCAGGCGTCGTCGCGGCGTGAACTGCTCGACGGCGATACCGGCGGACACCAGCGCCTGCAGCACGTCGGCGCGGCGGGCGCCGTCCAGCTCGGCGACCAGGCCGTCGTCGCCGCGCGCGCCGGTGACCCCGGGCAGCGACGAGAGGACGGCGATCGCCCGGTCGGTGTCGGCGTCGTCGGCCAGGCCCACGAGCACCGAGCCACCGGTGCCGACGATCTCCTCCACCGTGCCCTGCACGATCTTCTGGCCCTTGGCCATGACCACCACGTGGCTGCAGGTCTGCTCGATCTCGCTGAGCAGGTGGCTGGAGACGATCACGGTGCGCCCGGTGGCCGCGTAGGAGCGCAGCACGTCGCGCATCGCGTGGATCTGCGGCGGGTCGAGCCCGTTGGTCGGTTCGTCGAGGACCAGCAGGTCGGGCAGGCCCAGCATCGCCTGGGCGATGGCGACCCGCTGGCGCATGCCCTGGCTGTACCGGCGCACCGGCCGGTCGATGGCGGCGCCGAGCCCGGCGACCTCGATGGCCTCGTCCATGTGCGCGTCCTCGGCCGGCCGGCCGGTGGCGGCCCAGTACAGGGTGAGGTTGTCGCGGCCGGACAGGTGCGGCTGCAGCCCGGTGCCCTCCACGAAGGAACCCAGCCGCGACAGCACCGGGGCACCGGGGCCGGCAGCGTGCCCGAAGACGCTGATCCGCCCGTCCGTGGGCCGGATGAGGCCCATCAACATCCGCAGCGACGTGGTCTTGCCGGCGCCGTTCGGCCCGAGCAGGCCGAGCACCTGCCCGCGGCGCACCTCGAACGACAGGTCGCGCACCGCGACGAAGCCGTCCTTGTAGGCCTTCGTCACGCCCTCGAAGCGCAGGGGGACGTCCTCGCCGTCGGGCTCGACGCTGGACAGCTGCCGCTGACGACGCCGGCCCCACCACAGGCCGGCCAGCCAGCCGAGCAGGCCGAGCCCCGCGAGGAGGCCCAGCAGCACCCACCAGCGCGAGACACCGGTCGCTGCCCCGCCCTCGCCGGAGACCGTCGGTGCGGCGAGCTGCGCCTCGCCCGCGGCCACGCCGTCGGCGGCGCCGGGCGAGGCGAGGCCCACCGAGTAGACGGCCGACTCGGCGGGCAGCGCGTACGCCTGGTCGGTGGAGGACACCAGCACGCGCATGGTGTGGCCCGCCTCGAACCGGTGCACGATCGCGGGCAGGGTCACGCTCACGCGCGTCGGGGCGGTGGGGTCGGTGGAGACGTCGGGAAGCGCCAGGGGCGCGACCAGGCCGCCCGGCAGCGTCGTCGCGCCGTCGGGCCCGACGTCGTAGAGCTTGGCGAACAGGGTGGCGCTGCCGCTGGGCGAGGCGACCGCGAGGTCGACCGTCGAGGCGCCCACGACCTCGACCGGGGCGTCGAGCGGGGCACTGTCGAAGACGGCGTACTGGCCGGGGATCTCCGCGGTGGTCCCGCCGAGCGCCGACGTCAGGGCGCCCAGACCCGGGACGGTGGTGAGGGACGCGGGGGTGCCGCCGGCCGGGGTGACCACCGGCTGCACGGGTCCCTCGACGGTCACGGCGCGACGCTCGGCCGGCTCGGCGCCGTCGAGCCCCGGATAGGCGTCGGCGACGACGGTCTGGCCGCCGCCCTGGACGCGGCCGACGGTGGCACCCAGGCCGGTGGGCGCGGGGAACTCGAAGCCCGTGCCCGGGTCGTCGCCCTGCCCCCGCAGGTGCCGGTCGAACCAGCCGGCCACGGCCGCGCGCAGCGACTCCCGTTGCCGGTCCGACCCCGAGGCGTCGTGCCCACCGGAGTACCAGACCACCTTGACCGGGGTGCCGTCGGCGGCGATGCCGCGGGCGTTGGCGTCGGCCTGGCCGAGGCCGAAGAGCGAGTCCTGCGTGCCCTGCACCAGCAGGGTGGGGACGTCGATGCGGTCCAGCACACCCGCCGGGCTGCTGCGGTCGAGCACCGCGGCGACCTCCGGGGTGAGGGTTCCGGAGGCCGCGGCCGCCTGGTAGGCCTGGCACACATCGACGCTGAACCGGCCGCAGGTGAGCAGCTGCTCGGCGGCCTCGGGGTTCTCGGCGGCCTGCTCGAGCAGCTCGGGCGGGAGCGCGGGCCGGCCGGCGGGGGCCGGCGCCGCGACGGTGCCGCCGCCCACCGCCTCGCCGTCGAGGCCCTCGTCGCCGCCGGCCTGGCCGGCACCCCCGAGGGAGTCGAGCAGCCCCCCGGAGGCGGAACCGATGCCGAAGAAGAGCCCGGCCCACAGGCGCTTGTAGACGCCGGCCGCCTCCGGCTGCGGTGTCGCGGCCACGGTGCCGGCGTCGAGGTCGCCGGTCTGGGAGGGGAACAGCGCGGCGGTGAGGGAGTTCCAGGTGATCTGCGGGGCGATCGCGTCGACCCGCTCGTCGTAGGCGGCGCCCAGCAGCGCCAGCGCCCCGCCGTAGGAGGCGCCGGCGACCCCGACCCGCGGGTCGCCCTCGGCGTCCAGCTCGACCTCGTCGCGGGCGGCCAGCAGGTCGAGCAGCGTGGAGAGGTCGGCGATCTCGTAGCGCGGGTCGTTGAGCCCGATCCGCCCGGTGCTCGCACCGAAGCCCCGGGCCGAGTAGGTGAGGACGACGTAGCCGCGCTCGGCCAGGTCGGCCGCATCCTCGGCCACGGAGCGCTTGCTGCCACCGAAGCCGTGCGCGAGCACGACCGCCGGCGCCGGGTCGTCGCCGCCCGGCAGGTACAGCGTGGTGTCGAGCTCGACGGCGTCCTCCCCCGAGCCGGAGGGGACCCGGAGCTCCTCGGTGCGCACCTCGGCGGCGCCCGCCGGGGACGCGAGGACGAGGCCGGCGGGCAGGGCGAGGGCGAGCAGGGCGGCGGCCGCGGCCCGCGCACGAGGGCGCGAGCGGGGACGCGCGGGCCCTCGGAGGGGACGCACGCTGCCCCCAACGGCCGGACGGCCGCTCCTGTTCCGGGTACCCGGCAAGACCGGCGTCAGGGCTGCCAGTTGCCGGTGGCGACGATGACGAGTCCGGGTGCGGGGACGTCGGCTACCTCGAAGAAGCGCGGGGCGGGGCCGGCGAGGTCGGGGAACTGGTCGACCAGCTGGAGCGCGGCCTGGCGCTGCTGCTCGTCCCCCTCGGTGAAGAAGACCGTGGTGGCCGAGACGTCGGTGCCCGGGTAGGCGCCCACGCCGGGCGACTCCCAGCCGCCGGAGACCACGGCGCCGGAGATCGTGGCGGCGAGGCCGGCGATGTTCGTGGCGTTGAGAACGGTGACGGGGACGCGCACGGGGGTGGTGATCGGCGGCTCGACGACGATGGGCTCCTCGGGCAGCGGCGGCAGGGCGGCGGTGGGGACCGCGACGGTGGGCACACTGGCCGGTGCGGGAGCGGCGGCCGCGGCCTCCTCCTTCTCCGGGGCGGTCACCGTGTAGACGCCGAGGACGGCACCGGCGACGACGGCCATGGCGACCAGGCCCTTGAGCACGCGGCGCGGCTTGCGCTCGGGCTCGTCGTCGAAGATCACCTCGGGCGTGCCGCTGCGCTTGGCCGCCTTGCGGCGGGCGGCGTCGGCGGCCTGCCGCTCGGCGCGGTAGGCGGCGCGGCCACCCTTGACCGCCGCGGCGCCCGCGGCGGCGGCATCCACCTCGCGCTCGAGGTCGTAGCCGGCCTCGTCATTGCCGGCCTCGGCGTAGCGGGCCTCGTCGTAGCGGGCCTCGTCGTAGCCGGCCTCGTCGTCGAGGTCGCGGCGGGCCTTCGCACCCCGCTCGGGGATCGCGGTGGTGGCCGGCGCGTGCGGCATCTCCGGCGCAGCACCCAGGCCGAGGCGCGACCGCCCCGTCTCGTCGCTGCGCGAGGGCTTGGTCCAGTCGCCGTAGGAGGAGGCGGGCGCACCGGACGGCGTGGTCTGCCGCGGCACGCGAGGAACCAGCGGCGCGGGCCCGCGCCGCCCGAGGCCACGGGCCGGTCCGGTGGTGACCAGGGGCTCGTCCTCGACGAGGAGCCCGGCGGGCGCCGGGCTCACGACCCTGCCGGAGGGTTGGGCAGCCTGCTGCGGCGGCTCGCCGGCGGACACGGGTGCCAGGACGTCGGCGCCGCGAGCCGGCACCGGGACCTCCCCGAGGGCGGCGGGAGCGGGGGCGGGGGCGGGGACCGCGGCGAACGGTGCGGCGCTGGTGCGCGGCGAGGGGGGAGCAGCAGCGCGGGGTCCAGCAGGCACGGGTGGCAGCGGCAGGCGGGAACGGGAGATCTGCCGGGCACCGTCGGCGGCGGGCACGTCCGCCCGGACGTCGCGCCGGAGGGCCGCCCGGTCGCGCCCGGGCGCGGTGGGGTGGTCGCTCAGGCCGGCACCGGACCACGCACCCTCAGGGGTATCGGTCCTGCGCCGCCCAGCGGCTGCAGACGCGTTCCCCTGATCCAGTCCGTCACTGCCTGACGCGGCGTGCCTGCCCACGGTGACCGAATCTAATCGATGTCATTCCCGATGCCCAGGACCTTCACCGAACGCGTTCGCTGCCGTGCCGTGCGCAACCGGCGGAGACGCCGGACCAGGAGCGGATCGGCGGCCAGCGCCTCGGGGCGTTCGACCAGCGCGTTGAGCGCCTGGTAGTACCGCGTCGGCGTCGTGCCGAACAGGTCGCGGATCGCCGTCTCCTTCGCGCCGGCCCGCCGCCACCACTGGCGCTCGAAACCGAGCATCTCGTGCTCGCGCCGCGTCAGGCCCACGCCTCCGGCCTGCACGGACTCCTCCCCTGACCCGTCGGCCCGGGGCGGGGAGACCACGGGGGCTGGGTCGCTGCTCATGGGTTCGACCATCTCCTGACCTGCTCTGCCGACCGGGAACCCCGGCGGCTCGAGGACGACGGTAGCGCCGCCCACCGACGTTTCCGGCCGGCCCGCCGAGGCGGGTCCGACTGCCCGTCAGGGGGTGGCGACCACCGCGTCGCGGGCGGCTCTGCGGGCCCCGGCCCGGGCGTGTCGCCACGTGTCGGCGGTGAAGACCGCCAGGGCGACCCAGACGATCACGAAACCGGCCAGCCGGGCCGGCGGCATGGGCTCGTCGTAGACGAAGACGCCGATCGCCAGCTGCATCAGCGGCGTCAGGTATTGCAGCAGACCCACCGTCGACAGGGGGATGCGCCGGGCCGCCGCGGCGAACAGCAGCAACGGCACCGCCGTCGCCACCCCGGCGCTGGCCAGCAGCAGGGCGTGCCCGGTGCCCGCGTTGGCGAACGTGCCGGTCCCGTCGGAGTGCAGGACCGCGAGGACCACTCCCGCGGGGACCGCGACCAGCGCCGTCTCCAGGAAGAGCCCGGGCGCCGCCTCGATCGACACGAGCTTCTTCATCAGGCCGTAGAGGCCGAAGGACAGGGCCAGGCCGAGCGCGATCCACGGCGGGCGTCCGTAGTCGATGGTCAGCACCGCGACGGCGACCGCGGCGGTGCCGACGGCCACCCACTGCAGCGGGCGGAGCCGCTCGCTGAAGACGACGACGCCGAGGAGGACGCTGACCAGCGGGTTGATGAAGTAGCCGAGCGAGGCCTCCACGACCTGCCCGGAGTTCACGCCGTAGACGTAGATCAGCCAGTTCACGGCGATCAGCACGGCGGCGCCGGCGAGGATCAGCAGCGTGCGCGGGCTGCTCACCGCCGCCCGGACGTGCCCCCAGCGCCGGACGACGCACAGCAGCAACCCGACGAACAGCAGCGACCAGAGCACCCGGTGCGCCACGATCTCCAGGCCGCTCGCGGGCTCCAGGAGCGGGAAGTACAGCGGGAAGATGCCCCAGAGCGCGTAGGCGCCGAGCCCGGAGACCACCCCCAGGCGACGCTCGTCCACGGCGGCACCGTACGCCCGGCGGGAACGCCGGCCGTACGCGACCGGATCGGCCTACCGTCGGGGGCGTGAGCAGGCAGCGACCCGGACCCCTGCAGTGGGTCTGGTACGCCTACGGCGGAGGGCTGCCCCGCGAGCTGTCGCCCTGGGTGCTGGCCGACACCACCCGCAGCACCTGGGTGTGGCGCCACCTCGCCCGGGCGGTCGTGCAGCTGCTGCCGCTCGTCGTGCTGTGCCTGCTCGTGGTGCCCGTCCCGCTGGTCTACCGGGCCTCCGCCGCCGGCGGCGGCCTGCTGCTCGGGCTGCTCTTCTCGCTGGCCTACATGGTGGAGACGATCGAGCACCGCGTGGCCAAGGCCGGGTACGAACCGGGGACGGCGGCCCGGCTGCGGGCCGAACGCGCCGAGCGGGCGCGAGTGGAACGGCTCTCGCCCTACCGGCGCGACGGCGCGGGGAGCTTCGACTGAGCCGCCCGCCCGGCGCTCAGGACCAGCGCCGGAGCACCTCCACGGCGGTGGTGCCGCCCGGCGCGGGCGGGGCTACCGGTGGCGGCGGCGCCGTCCGCGAGAACCGGGGCGCCGGGGACGCCTGCTGGACGCCCCCGAGCTCCGCGTACGTCCCCCGGGCGACCAGGTGCGGGTGCACGGCGGCCTCCTCGTAGGAGAGCACTGGCGTCACGCAGGCGTCGGTGCCGGCGAACAGCTCGGCCCACTCGTCGCGCGTCCGGCTCGCGAACGTTCCGGTGAACACCTCCCGCATCCGGGGCCAGCCGGACCGGTCGTCCTGGTCACCCAGCGCCGCGGCGTCCAGGCCGAGCCCGGCGAGCAGGGCGGCGTAGAACTGCGGCTCGAGGGCGCCCACCGCCACGAACCGCCCGTCGGCGCAGGCGTACGTGTCGTAGAACGGCGCCCCGCCGTCGAGGAGATTGGCCTGCCGCTCGTCGCGCCAGCCGCCGAGGCCGCGCATGCTGAGCACCAGCTGGTTGAGCAGGACCGTGCCGTCGACCATCGCCGCGTCGACCACCTGCCCCCGCCCCGAGCCGGACCGCTCGAAGAGGGCGGCGAGCAGCCCGACCAGCAGCAGCATCGAGCCGCCGCCGTAGTCGCCGACGAGGTTCAGCGGCGGGGCCGGCGGCTGGCCGGCCCGGCCCATGGCGTGCAGCGCGCCGGTGAGGCCGATGTAGTTGATGTCGTGTCCGGCGGTCCGCGCCAGAGGACCGTCCTGCCCCCACCCGGTCATCCGCCCGTAGACCAGCCGGGGGTTGCGCGCCAGGCATTCGTCCGGGCCCACGCCGAGCCGTTCGACGACCCCCGGCCGCAGCCCCTCGATCAGCACGTCCGCGGCCTCGGCCAGCGCGAGCACCGTGGCCCGCCCCTCGTCGGACTTGAGGTCGGCCGCCAGCGAGCTGCGCCCGCGCAACCCCCAGTCGACCCCGCCCCCCGGCGGGCCGGGTCGCTCCACCCGGACGACGTCGGCGCCCAGATCGGCCAGCACCATCGCGGCGTGCGGCGCGGGGCCGATGCCGGCGAGCTCGACCACCCGCAGCCCGGCCAGCGGACCGCGCGACACCCCGTCCCGGCTCACGCCGCGCCACCGCGGCGCACAGTGGCCTGCTCGCGCACCCGCCGGATCAGGACCGCGGGCGCTCCGACCGTGTGCGCGGCGATGTCGACGTAGTTGTGCGCCAGGTCCTGCGCGGACAGCGGCCCTCCGGGGCGGTACCACGTGGCGATCGCCTGGAACATGCCCAGCAGCGCCCGGGCGGTGTCCTTGGGGGACGTGACGTCGAAGAGCCCCGCGGCCTCCCCCGCCTGCAGCGTGTCGACGAGCATCTCCTCGATCCGCCGGCGCTTCTCGCTGTAGGCCGACCGGTTCTCCGGGCCCAGCGAACGCAGCTCGGCGTCGACGCCGGCGATCTTCGTGCTGTGCGCCATGTAGAGCACGATCGCCTCGACCAGGTTGAGGAAGCGGTCGGCCGGGTTGTCCCCCGCATCGGCCAGCGCCGCCTCGCACATCCGGGTCAGCCGGAGGATGCCGGCGTCCAGGAGCGCGAAGAGGATCGCCTCCTTGTTCTCGTGGTGGTAGTAGAGCGCCGGCACGGTCACCCCCACCCGTCCGGCGATGTCCCGCACGGAGGTGCCGTGGTACCCGTGCTCGTTGAAGGCGTCGAGCGCCGCGGACAGGATGGGGCTCATCTCGAGGGCGGGCACGCTGCGCCAGCGCCCCCGGGTCATCAGCTCGTCGTCCTCCCGGACCGCGGTCATGGCACCCCTCTGTCCCGCCGGCGGGCGCCTCGCCCACCGCTCACCTGAGATTAACGAACGCTCGGTATCGGCGATCCCGCGCGCGTGCCGTCTACCCACCTGGGGGGGAGAGGCATCCCGGCCTCACCGGGTCCCCAGCGCGGCCAGGCCGGCGGCGACCAGCTCGGGCACCACCTCGGCTGCCCGCCCGGCGTCGCGCCCGGAGTCCGCGCCGGCGCGGGCCCGGTGCGCGATGCCCTCGGCGATCACGGCCAGCTTGAGGTGTGCCAGGCCGAGGTAGAACGGCCAGTGGCCCAGGTCGCGCCCGGCCAGCCGGGAGTACGTCTGCGCGAGGTCGTCCGCCGAGGGCAGCCGGGGGCTGGTCCAGGCCGCCGCCAGGCCCAGGATCACGTCCAGGGCCGGGTGGCGGTAGACGCACATCAGGGCCACGTCGGTGAGCGGGTCGCCCAGCGTCGACAGCTCCCAGTCCACCACCGCCCGCACCGTCGCGGGCCGGGCGCGGTCGAGGATGACGTTGTCGATCCGGTAGTCCCCGTGCACGATCGCGGTCCCCGCGGACGGCGGGACGCCGTCGGCGAGCCGGGCGTGCAGCCGCTCGAGATCCGGCAGCTCGCGCCCCCGGGTGCGGTCCCACTGGCGACGCCACAGCGCGACCTGCCGGGCCAGGAAGCCCTCCGGCCGACCGAAGCCGGCCAGCCCGACGGCCCGGGCGTCGACGGCGTGCAGCGCTACCAGCACGGCCATCAGCGAGGTGCTCACCTCGCCGACCACCTCGTCGGGGAGGGCCGCCAGCTCGTCCCGGTCCCGGACGACCAGGCCCTCGACCCACTCGACGACGGTGAACGGTGCGCCGAGCACGCCGTCGTCCTCGCACAGCGAGACCGGGCGCGCCACCGGCACCGGCGTCCCGTGCAGGGCGCTGGTCACCCGCCACTCCCGCACCATGTCGTGCGCCGAGGCGGTCAGCCCGGCCAGCGGTGGCCGGCGGACCACCCACCGCGTGGCGCCGTCGGTCACCGCGTACGTCAGGTTGGACCGGCCCCCGGAGATCAGCTCCGCCCGCAGCGGGCCCGCCGGTCCGGTCCCCGTGGAGACCAGGTGCGCCCTCAGCCTCTCCAGGTCCAGCCCCGGCGTGGCCGTCACCGTCGCAGCCCCGGCCGGGCGGGGACGCCCCCGGTCACCGCCCCACCCAGCGCGGGTCCCGCTTCTCCGCGAACGCCCGCGGACCCTCGGCGGCGTCGGCGCTGGCGAACACGGTCGCGGTGGCCTCCTCGTTGGCCCGCCACGGATCGGTGCCGGTCCAGGACTCGTCCCAGTCGGAGCCGCCGCCGCTGGTGCGGTGGAGCATGCGCTTGGTGTGCCGCACCGACAGCGGCGCGTTGACGGCGATCCGGCCGGCCAGCTCCAGCGCCGCGTCGAGCACCTGCTCCGGCTCGACCACCGCGTTCACCAGACCCCACTCGAGGGCGGTGGCCGCGTCCACGCCGTCGCCGGTCAGCGCCAGCTCCAGCGCCCGCTTCAGGGGCACCTGGCGCTGCAGCCGGACGACGCCACCGGCGGCCGCGAGCAGCCCCCGCTTGACCTCCGGCAGGCCGAAGACCGCTCCGGACGACGCCACGACCAGGTCGCAGGCCAGGGCGATCTCGGTACCACCGCCCATGGCGAAGCCGTTGACCGCGGCGATCACCGGCTTGTCGATCCAGTGCCGCACCAGCCCGGCGAACCCCCACTCGGGGTGCCCGTCCGCGGCCACGGAGCGCTGCGCGGCCAGCTCCTTGAGGTCAGCGCCGGCGCAGAAGGCGCGCCCGGTGCCGGTCACGACCACCACGCGGACCTGGTCGTCCGCCGCCGCCTGCTCCAACGCCTCACCGACGGCCGTGGCGAGTGCCGCGTTCACCGCGTTGAGCGCGGCGGGCCGGTCGAGCGTGATCAGCCCGACGTGGCCGCGGACCTCGTACCGCGCCGCCGGCTCGGCGGCAGCAGCCGCGCTCACCGGGTGCCCAGCGCGTCGTGGGGGCCGTAGCCCCCGAGCAGCGGGATGCCGCGGTCGGCGATCAGCTCGCGGTCGGCCTCGAACAGCGGGTGGCCGGCGGCCCCCAGGTCGGTGCTCATGTCCGGTCTCCCCGAGGTGGGCGTCAGAGCCGCTCGATGATGGTGGCGTTGGCCAGGCCGCCGCCCTCGCACATCGTCTGCAGGCCGTAGCGGCCGCCGGTGGCCTCCAGGTGGGCGAGCATCGTCGCCATCAGCCGGGTGCCGGAGCCACCCAGCGGGTGGCCCAGCGCGATCGCGCCGCCGTTGGGGTTCAGCCGCTCGGGGTCCGCCCCCAGCTCCCGCTGCCAGACCAGGGGCACCGGCGCGAAGGCCTCGTTGACCTCGTAGGCGTCGATGTCGTCGATGGACAGCCCCGAGCGCTCGAGCACCTTGCGGCTGGCCGGGATCGGGGCGGTGAGCATGAGCAGCGGGTCGTCGCCGGCGAGGGCGAAGGTGTGGAAGCGGGCCCGGGGGGTCAGCCCCAGCTGCTCCGCGGTGTCCTCGCCCATGATGAGGGCAGCGGAGGCGCCGTCGGTCAACGGCGAGGAGTTGCCCGGGGTGATCTTCCAGTCCAGGTGGGGGTAGCGCTCGCGCATGGCCGGGCTGTCGAAGGACGTCTTCAGCCCGGCCAGCCCCTCGGCGGTGGTGGAGGCGCGCACCGTCTCGTCCTGGTCGTGCACCGTCTCCGCACCGTCGGCACCGATGACCGCGACCGGCACGATCTGGTCCTTGAACTGGCCGGCCGCGGCCGCTGCGGCGGCGCGCTGGTGGGACCGGGCCGAGAACGCGTCGAGCTCCTCGCGGGTGAGTGCCCAGCGGTCGGCGATCAGCTCGGCGGAGACACCCTGGTTCACCAGACCCTCGGGGTAGCGGGCGTGCATCGAGGGGCCGAGCGGGTCCTCCCCCACGGTGGCGACGCCCATCTTGACGCGGCTCATCGACTCCACGCCGCCGGCGACCACGATGTCGTAGGCGCCGGCCATGACACCCTGCGCGGCGAAGTGCAGGGCCTGCTGGCTCGAACCGCACTGCCGGTCGACGGTGGTGGCCGGCACGCTCTCGGGCCAGCCGGCCGCCAGCACGCCCTGCCGGCCGATGTTGAGCGACTGCTGCCCGACCTGGCTCACGCAGCCGGCGATCACGTCGTCGACGCGGGCCGGGTCGAGGTCGGACCGCTCGGCGAGGGCCCGCAGCACCGTCGCGAGCAGCTCCACGGGATGCGTGCCGGAGAGAGCCCCGCCGGGCTTCCCCTTGCCGGAGGCGGTGCGGACGATGTCGACGATCACGGCGCTTCTCATGACGGTTCTCCCTGGTTGGATCGATCACGGTCCCCGGTGGGCGCGAGCAGCGCGTCGTGCTCGCCCGGCGCCGGGGTGTGGGGGTCGGCGGTGGTGTCGAGGCTCGAGTGCCGGGCGGGCGTCCGGACGACGTCGACGGCCTGGCCCGCCTGTCGGATGGTCAGTTGCAGGCCGCGGCGGGCGTCCGGCTGCGAACCGACGACATACGGCCGGTCGGCGAGGTGGCTCGGCGACGTCGTCGCGCTCATGGGCTCCTCCGTCGAGCGGCTGTGTTGACATAGCGATAGCTAAGTACCGAGCATGAGCCCCCCGTCCCGGGCCGTCAAGACACCGACCCGCGGCCGGTCACCCCACCCCACCGGCGAAGGTGGCCAGCCGCCCGTGGATCAGCTCGTGTGCCTCGCGGATCATGCAGTCGAGCACCTCGGCGACGGCGGGGACGTCGTGGACCAGCCCCTGGCTGATGCCCGACGTCCAGATGCCGCGCTCCAGATCGCCCTCCTCGAACACCAGCCGGCCGCGTGCGCCGGCGACGAGGTCGCGGACGTCGTCGAAGGCGCCGCCGTCGGCCAGGATGCCGACGACCTCGCGGCTGACCGTGTTGCTCGCCACCCGGGCGGTGTTGCGCAGCGAGCGGAAGATCAGCTCGGTGTCGCGCTCGGTGGCCTCGACGATCCGCTGCTTCACCGCGTCGTGCACCGGGGACTCCTGGGTGCACAGGAACCGGGTGCCCATGGTGACGCCCTCGGCGCCCAGCGCCAGGGCGGCCACGAGGCCGCGGGCGTCGGCGATGCCGCCGCACGCCACCACCGGGATGCTCACGGCCGAGGCCGCGGCCGGGACGAGGACCAGGCCGGGCACGTCGTCCTCACCCGGGTGCCCGGCGCACTCGAAGCCGTCGATGCTGATCACGTCGACGCCCTCGGCCTCGGCGCGCCGGGCGTGCCGGACGCTGGTGCACTTGTGCACCACGGTGATCCCGGCGTCCTTGAAGAACGACATGTGCTCGGCCGGGTTGGCGCCGGCGGTCTCCACGATGCGGACCCCCGAGGAGGCGATGACGTCGCGGTACTCGGCGTAGGGCGGCGGGTTGATCGACGGCAGGATCGTGAGGTTGACGCCGAACGGGCGGTCGGTCAGGTCGCGGCACCGGGCGATCTCCTCGCCCAGCGCCTGCGGGGTCGGCTGCGTGAGGGCGGTGATCATCCCCAACCCACCGGCGTTCGACACGGCGGCGGCCAGCCCCGCCCGCCCCACCCACTGCATGCCGCCCTGGATCACCGGGCGCTCGATGCCGAGGAGCCGGGTGAGGCGGGTGGCCAGCCGCGGCGCCGGTGCCGTGCGGGTCACCGCGGCGCCATCCGGATGGCGCCGTCGAGGCGGATCGTCTCGCCGTTGAGCATCGGGTTGCCGACGACGGCCGCCACGAGGTCGGCGTACTCCTCCGGCTGACCGAGCCGGCTGGGGTGCGGCACCTGGGCGCCGAGGCTGGCCCGCAGGTCCTCGGGCAGGGCGCCCAGCAGCGGGGTCTCGAAGAGCCCGGGCGCGATGGTGACGACCCGGATGCCGTAGGAGGCGAGGTCCCGGGCGATCGGCAGCGTCATGCCGACGACGCCGCCCTTGGAGGCGGAGTAGGCGGCCTGCCCGATCTGACCGTCGAACGCGGCGACGGAGGCGGTGTTGACGACCACCCCGCGCTCCTCGCCGTCGACCTCGTTGCCGGCCATGGCGGTGGCGCCCAGGCGGATCACGTTGAAGGTGCCGATCAGGTTGACGCCGACGACGCGGTCGAAGTCGGCGAGCGGGAAGGGCCCCTTCTTGCCGACGGTCTTGTTGGCGGCGCCGATCCCGGCGCAGTTCACGACGACGGCGAGCGTGCCCTCGTCGTTGGCGGCGTCCACGGCCGCCTGGACGGCCGCCTCGTCGCGGACGTCGGCACCGGCAAACCGGACAGGGTCGCCCAGCGCACCGAGGGCCGTCTGGTCCGCGGTGGGCAGATCGAGGGCCACGACGCGGGCACCGCCGGCCACGAGCCGTCGGACGGTGGCCAGGCCGAGACCGGACGCACCCCCGGTCACGAGCGCGGTCTTTCCCTGCAGTTGCACGATCAGCCTCCCGACGCGAATACCTATACCTAGCGCTCGCTAACCTAGGCGCGCGTCGGCCGTAGGGCAACGGTCTGCAGCGTGGCGCCCACCGCCCGCGCACCGACCGGGGCGACGACGGGCCAGGGGCTCGGGTCCGGCCCGGGCCGGACTCCGGCGCCGCCGTCGGTGGCCGCGGGCAGGGGTTCTCCGCGGTGCCCGTGCGGAGAGGCCGGACGCCGGGCACGGCACCACCGTGGAGCCGACGAGGGGACTCGAACCCCTAACCGCCCGATTACAAGTCGGGTGCGCTACCAATTGCGCCACGCCGGCGGGACGTGGGGACAGGTCCCGGGCACGAGTCTAGGGACAGGGCCGACGAGAACTCCGCCGCGTCGGCGACGCGGCCGGGGCCGATGGACAGCACGCCGAGCCAGGGCATCGTCTCGGCGGCCTCCGGATGGACGGCGGTGGACGGCGGCAGGGGCCGCAGGTCAGGCGGCCTCGGTCTCCGCGGTGGGGTCGGCGGGCGGCGGTGAGCTGCGGACGAAACCGGCCGGGTCGGCGCTGCCGAGCGGGGCGGCGGCGAGCCAGCGGGCGAACCCGGCCGGGTCGCGGCGCTCCAGCTCGTCGAGGACCTGCGCCCGCCGGGCGACCAGCCGCTGCCGCACCGCGGGCGCCAGCGGTCGCTGCAGCTCGGCGCTCGTGCGCCGCCACTCCTCGCCGAGCGTGGCGGTCGACGCGCCCGCCACGGCGGTGGACGGCGTCCAGCCGGTGGGCACCGGACCGGCGCCCACCGACGTCACCGGGCGGGCCGGTGCGTCGCGGCGGTCACGCAGCCAGCGGAGGGCAGCCCAGCCCGCGGCACCGAACCCGATCAGCAGCAGCGCCGCCGCTCCTCCGGCGAGCACCGCCGTTCCGCTCACCACCAGCAGCACGCCGACCGTCACGGCCGCGGCCTGCCCCGCCACCTCGAGCGTCGACCGGCGCGTCGGCCCCGGGGTCTCGCGGGCGACGCCGGCGGCGACGCACCCGGCCAGCGCCCCGGAGACGCAGACGGCCACCAGCCCGGGGCCGCGCAGCGCGATGCCGCCGACGACCGCGATGACAGCGGCACAGGCCAGGCCCAGGCCGATCACGAACCTGACGAGAGGACCACGGAGGGGCACGGAGAGCTCCACGGGGGCGACGGGGGCGGGCACCGGGCCGCGGGAGTGCACCCGCGCCCCAGGCACCGCCACTACCCGCCTCCGGGCACCGATGCACACGGGATCCGGCCCGATCCCCCACCTGGCCTGGGCCCGGGGAGCACCGGGCAGGATCGGCGTCGTGGGGTCCTCCGTGGTCGACGTCGATCTCCGGCTCGGCGTCGTCCTGGTGGCCCTGACCGCGCTGGCCGCCACGGGCGGTCGCCTGTCCGGGCTCGGCGAGGACCGGTCGGTGCTCGTGGCGGCAGTGCGCGCCACCGTGCAGCTCGCCGTCGTCTCCACCGTCCTGCTGGTCGTCGTCGAGTCGCTGTGGCTCTCCGCCGTCTTCGTGCTGCTCATGGTCTCGGTCGCGAGCGTCACCGCCGCCGGCCGGGCCACCGGCCTGCCGCTGCGCTCCCCCGGAACGGCGCCACGGCTGGCCGCCGTCGCCGCTCCGGTGGTCGGCGGCGCCGGCCCCGTGGTCGCGCTCGTGCTGGCCAGCGGGACCGTGCCGCTGCGCGGGGAGGCGGTCATCCCCATCGCCGGCATCCTCATCGGCGGCGCGATGACCGCCACCTCCCTGGCGGGTCGGCGGCTGCGCGAAGAGCTGGCGCAGCGGCGCGGCGAGGTGGAGGCGGCGCTCGCGCTCGGGCTGCTCCCCCGGGACGCGGTCCTGCTCATCGGCCGCCCGGTCGCCGGCACCGCGCTCGTGCCGCCCCTCGACCAGACCCGCACCGTCGGGCTGGTCACCCTGCCCGGCGCCTTCGTCGGCGTGCTGCTGGGCGGCGGCAGCCCGCTCGAGGCCGGCGCGGCACAGCTGCTGGTGCTCGTCGGGCTGCTGGCCACGGAGGTGCTCGCCGTCTGGGCCGTCACCGAGCTGGTCGCCCGGGGCCGGGTGCTGCCGGTCCCCCGGTGATCCGGGCATCCAGGAAGCTCACAGCCAGCCTCCAGCGTTGCGCCAGTGGCGGGGCCGACAGTGGGTTCCGATGCAGCGGCCGCACGGCCGCGAGGAGAGGAACGGACGCGTGAGCGAGCACCAGCACCAGTACCCCGGCGCAGGCCAGCAGTACGGCTGGCAGCCACCGCTGTCGACGCCCCACCAGCCGACGACGCCGCAGCCGGTCACGTCCCCGGGCTACCCCGGCTACGGGGGGCTGCCGTCACCGGCGGCCGAGCAGCCGCCGTCCCGGCGCGGGAGCCGGCTGCGCATCGGCCTGGCCGGCCTCGTCGCCGGCGCGCTCATCGGCGGGGGCGCCGGAGCCGGCGTCACCGCGCTGCTCGACGAGCCGGTCGCCGGCACCAGCAGCTCCGCCGCCGCGCAGAGCGTGACCACCGAGAACCCGGAGCGGGCGACCACGGCCACGGCCGCCGCGGCGAAGGCCGCCCCCAGCGTCGTGACCGTCTACGTGACCACGGGCACCAGCGCGGGCAGCGGGTCCGGCGTCGTCCTGACCGCCGACGGCTACGTGCTCACCAACAACCACGTCGTCGCCGCCGACGGCGCCGGCTCCGGCACGGTGCAGGTGCGCACCGCCGACGGCACCCTCTACGACGCCGAGGTCGTCGGCACCGACCCCGCCTTCGACCTCGCCGTGCTGCGGCTGGAGGGCGCCGACGACCTGGTCCCGGCGACCTTCGCCGACTCCGACGAGGTGCAGGTCGGTGACATCGCCGTTGCCATCGGCGCCCCGCTCGGCCTGTCCAACACGGTCACCGACGGCATCATCAGCGCCACCGGCCGCGCGGTGGCCACCGGGTCCACGCAGGACGACGCGACCGTGCTCGACGCCATCCAGACCGATGCCGCGATCAACCCCGGCAACTCCGGCGGCGCGCTCGTCGACGGCGCCGGCGAGGTGATCGGCATCAACACCGCGATCGCCACCGTGGCCTCCGGCATCCCGGGTGCGCAGGGGCAGAGCGGCAACATCGGCGTCGGCTTCGCCATCCCCGGCAACACCGCGCAGCGGGTGGCCCAGGAGATCATCGAGACCGGCACCGCCACCCGCGCCTTCCTCGGAGTGACTCCCCGGACCGCCGCCGACGACCAGAACCGCGAGGTCGGCACCGGCGCGGAGGTGGTCACCGTGCACCCCGGTAGCGCCGCCGAGGAGGCCGGGCTGGAGCCGGGCGACGTCGTCACCGCCGTCGGCAAGCGCCCCGTCACCACGTCCACCGAGCTGACCGCCGCGATCCGCAGCCGGACCCCCGGCGAGACGGTCCAGCTGACCGTGCGCCGCGGCTCCGACACCCGCACCGTCGAGGTCACCCTGGGCTCGACCAGCTGACGCCCGCGGCGACCACCCGGACCCGATCCCTAGGCTGGGCCGGGTGGCCGCTCCCCCGCTGACCGTCCCGCTGGCCGGGTCGCTCGACGACCCGGCCCGCGCCCGCGATCTGACCCGGATGAAGCGGCTGGCGACCGGGCTGTTCCTGCTGGCCGCCGCCGTCTTCCTCGCCTGCGTGCTCCTCGGCGAGGACGCCGGCGCGTGGGTGGGCTACGTGCGGGCGACGGCGGAGGCCTCGATGGTCGGCGCGCTGGCCGACTGGTTCGCCGTCACCGCGCTGTTCCGGCACCCGCTGCGGCTGCCGATCCCGCACACCGCGATCATCCCGCGCAAGAAGGACCAGATCGGCGAGAGCCTGGGCGCCTTCGTGCAGGAGAACTTCCTGACCCGCGCCGTCGTGGCGGAGAAGCTGGCCACCATCGACGTCCCCGGCCGGCTGGGCGCGTTCCTGGCCGCCCCCGGCCGGGCCGAGCGCCTGGGGGGCGACGCCGCGACCGCGCTCACCGGCCTCACCCACCTGCTCAAGGACGACGACGTGCAGCCCGCCGTCGCCGCGCTGGTGGACCGCAAGCTGCACGAGACGCCCGCCGCCCCGGCGCTGGCCCGGGTGCTCGAGCTGGTGGTCGACGGCGACCGCCACCAGGAGGTCCTCTCTGCGGCGCTGCGGCTCATGGCCCGCTTCCTCGACGAGAACCGGCTGGTCTTCCGGGCCCAGCTGGGGGATGCCTCCCCCGCGTGGGTGCCGGACTGGGTGGACGACCGGGTCTTCGACCGGGCGTTCGCCGGGATGCACCAGTTCATCGCCGAGGTGGCCGCCGATCCGCGGCACGAGCTGCGCCGCTCCTACGACGCCCGGCTGCGCGCCTACGTGGACGCGCTGCGCACCGACCCGGCCACCGCCGCCCGGGTGGAGGAGTTCAAGCACGAGGTGCTGGCCCACCCCGCGGTGCGCGAGTGGTCCGGGTCGCTGTGGACGACGGCGAAGGACACGGTGCTGGCCGCCGCGGCCGACCCGGAGTCACCGCTGCGCGCCCGCGTGACCGCGCTGATCCGCGACGGTGCGCGGCTGCTGCAGACCGACCCGACCGTGCGGGAGCTGGTCCAGCGGCACAGCGGCCGGGTGGCCGGCTACGTCGCCGAGCGGTTCTCCGGCGACCTCGCCGACCTGGTCAGCAGCACCGTGGCCCGCTGGGACACCGACGAGACGAGCCGGCGGATCGAGCTGCAGGTGGGCCGGGACCTGCAGTGGATCCGGGTCAACGGCACCGTCGTCGGCGGCCTCGCCGGCCTGGTGATCTACACGGTCGCCCAGCTGCTCGGCTGACCGCACTGATGATCAGGTGACCTGATCAACAGGGGTCCTGGCTCAGCGTCGACAGTGAGCCAGGACCACCAGAGGTGAGCCAGGACGACGGAGGAGCGGCGAGCCGGCCGTCAGCGGCGCGCGGCCCCCACCTGGTAGAGCGCGATGCCGGCGGCGACGCTCACGTTGAGCGACTCGGTGTCCCGGGCGATGGGGATGCGGACGACGACGTCGCACTTCTCCCGCACCAGCCGCGAGAGCCCGGTGCCCTCGGCGCCGACGACCAGGGCGACCGGGTCGGCGAAACCGTCGTACTCGTGCAGGTCGACGTCGCCATCGCCGGCCAGCCCGACGGTCTGCAGCCCGGCGTCCTGGTACGCGGCGAGCGCGCGCGGCAGGTTCACCGCACGGGCGACCCGCAACCGGGCCGCGGCCCCGGCGCTGGTGCGCCAGGCCGACGCGGTCATCCCGACCGCGCGACGCTGCGGCACGACGACGCCGTGGGCGTCGAACGCGGCCGCCGAGCGGACGACCGCCCCGAGGTTGCGCGGGTCGGTCACGCCGTCCATCGCCACGATCAACGGGGCCCGGCCGGAGTTCCGCGCCAGGTCCAGGAGGTCGTCGGGGTGCGCGTAGTCGTACGGCGGCACCTGCAGGCCGATGCCCTGGTGCAGGGCGCCCTGCGACATGCGGTCGAACTCGGGCTTGGTCACCTCCAGCAGCGGCAGCCCCCGGTCGCTGGCCAGGTGCAGCGCCTCGGTGATGCGCTCGTCGGCGCCTGGGCGGGTGGTGTCACCGGTGACGACGTACAGCGCCATCGCCGGGATCTGCGCGCGCAGCGCCTCGACGACGGGGTTCCGCCCGAGCAGCAGCTCGGGTGACTCCTCGGCCCGCTGACGGGCGCGCGCCCGGTCGGCGCGCTGGCGCTCCTGCGCCTGGGCCTTGCGCTGGGCGGGGTGCCCGTACCGCTGCTCGGCGGGCGGGGTGGCACCACGACCGGCGAGGGAGCGCCGGTTCTTGCCACCGGTCCCCGCGGTCGCCGTCTTCTTGCCCGCACCCGTCGTGCGGCCGCGGCGCTGGCTGTTGCCGGCCATCAGTGGGTCAGCTCCCATCGGGGTCCCTGGGGGGTGTCCTCGACGGTGACGCCGAGGGCGGCGAGCTGGTCGCGGATCGCGTCCGCCGCCGCGAAGTCCTTGCGCGCCCGCGCCGCCTGGCGCTGCTCGAGCGCCAGGGCCACGAGGCCGTCCGTCGCGCGGGCGAGCCGGTCGTCGGCACCGGTGGCCGCCCACTGGGGGTCGAGCGGGTCCAGGCCGAGCACGCCGAGCATCGCGCGCACCGAGCCGAGCGTGCCCGCGACCGCGGTGTCGTTCCCGTCGGCGAGGGCCGTGTTGCCCTCGCGGACCGTGTCGTGGATCGCGGCGATCGCCGCGGGCGTGCCGAGGTCGTCGTCGAGCGCGGCGCTGAAGTCGGCGCAGAGCACCGGCACGCCGGCGTCGGCGCCCACCCGCTCGGCCGCGCGCTTCACGAACGACTCGATCCGCCGGTAGGCCGCGCCGGCCTCCTCGAGTGCGGCGTCGGTGAACTCGACCGTCGAACGGTAGTGCGGTGCCACCAGGTAGTAGCGCAGCTCGACCGGGCGCACCCGCCGCACGACCTCGTCGACCAGCGCGGTGTTGCCCAGCGACTTGCTCATCTTCTCGCCGCCGAGGGTGACCCAGCCGTTGTGCAGCCAGTACCGGGCGAACCCGTCGCCGGCGGCCCGCGACTGCGCCTGCTCGTTTTCGTGGTGCGGGAACCGCAGGTCCAGCCCGCCGCCGTGGATGTCGAACTCCGCGCCGAGGTAGCGCTCGGCCATCGCCGAGCACTCGAGGTGCCAGCCGGGGCGGCCGCGGCCCCACGGCGTGGGCCAGGAGGCGGTCGCCGGCTCGCCGGGCTTGGCAGCCTTCCACAGCGCGAAGTCCCGCGGGTCGCGCTTGCGCTCGTCGGTGTCGGTGTCCGCGGCGGGCTCGAGGGCGTCGAGCTGCTGACCGGTGAGCGCCCCGTACTCGGGGAAGGACCGGACGTCGAAGTAGACGTCGCCGTCGACGGCGTAGGCGTGCCCGCTGTCGATCAGCCGCTGCATGAGCTCGACCATCTCCGGGATGTGCCCGGTCGCGCGCGGTTCGTAGGTCGGCGGTAGGACGCCGAGCACGTCGTAGGCGCGCGTGCTGGCCCGCTCGAACTCGTACGCCCAGGCCCACCACGGGACGTCGCGCTCGGCGGCCTTGGTGAGGATCTTGTCGTCGATGTCGGTGACGTTGCGGACGTAGGTGACCTCCAGGCCGCGCGCGGTCAGCCAGCGGCGGAGGACGTCGAAGGAGACCGCCGCCCGGACGTGCCCGACGTGCGGCGGGCCCTGCACGGTGAGACCGCAGACGTAGACGGACGCCTGCCCGGCACGCAGGGGCGTGAAGTCGCGGACCGCGCGGGCGGCCGTGTCGTACAGGCGGAGGCTCACTGCGTGGAGTCTACGGAGCGACGTGACCGGCCCGTGCGGCGTCGGTGACGTCCTCCCCCGTCCGGACCACCAGGGCGGTCGCCACCGCGGCCCGGCCCTCACCGCGACCGGTGAGCCCGAGGCCGTCGGTGGTGGTCGCCGTGACGCTGACCGGGGCGCCGAGCGCGGCGGAGAGCACCGCCTCGGCCTCCCCCCGGCGCGGACCCACCTTGGGCGCCGTCGACACCAGCTGCACCGCGGCGTTGCCCACCCGCCAACCCGCGGTGGCGAGCACCTCTCGCACGTGGGTGAGCACGTCGGCGCCGCGTGCGCCGGCCCAGCGGGGGTCGTCGGTGCCCAGCAGCCCGCCGATGTCACCGAGCCCGGCGGCGGAGAGGACGGCGTCGGTGAGCGCGTGGGCGACGACGTCGCCGTCGGAATGCCCCGCGCAGCCGTCGGCGCCGGGCCACTCGAGGCCGGCGAGCCAGCAGGCCCGGCCGGGCTCGATCGGGTGGACGTCGGTGCCGATGCCGACCCGCGGCAGGTCGCTCACCGGGGCACCTGGCTCGCCGTCAGGCCCACACCCAGCTCCGCCAGCGCCAGGTCGTGCGGCACGGTGATCTTCGCCGACCGCTCGTCACCGGGGACGGTGTGCACCGGAACACCTGCGGCACGGACGACGGCGGCGTCGTCGGTGAGCTCGGCGGCGTCGTCCAGCGCGGCGTAGGCGGCGACCAGGGTGGCCCGGTGGAAGCCCTGCGGTGTCTGCACCCGGCGGAGCGGGGCGCGGGGCACCGCATCGGTGATCGCGCCGTCGTCGTCCACCAGCACGGTGGTGTCGACGACGGGCAGCACCGGGACGACGGCACGGGCACCGGCGGCCACGGCGTCCAGCACCCGCGCGACCGCCGCGGGCGGGGTCAGCGGGCGGGCGGCGTCGTGCACGAGGACGACGTCGGCCCGTGGACCGGCGGCGGCCAGGCCGGCGCGGACCGATGCGGTCCGGGTGGCACCGCCGTCGACGAGCCGGACCTCCGGCGGCAGGACCGCCGCGAAGGCGGCGCGCTCGGCGGCGGGGACGGTGACCACGATCTCGGCGACCCCGCCCGCGCGCAGGCCGTCGACGGCCCAGCAGACCAGCGGGCGCCCCGCGAGCGGGACGAGCGCCTTCGGCCGGTCGGCCCCCAGACGCGAACCGCTCCCGGCCGCTGCGACGATCGCGACAGCGTGCACGGGAGCGGTTCGGGGGGAACGCGGAGCGCTCAGCTGGCGAGGACCTCGTCGAGCAGGACCTCGGCCTTGTCCTCGTTGGTGCCCTCGGCGAGCGCGAGCTCGCTGACCAGGATCTGGCGGGCCTTCGAGAGCATGCGCTTCTCGCCGGCGGAGAGGCCGCGGTCCTTGTCGCGACGCCACAGGTCGCGGACCACCTCGGCCACCTTGTTGACGTCGCCGGAGGCCAGCTTCTCGAGGTTGGCCTTGTAGCGGCGCGACCAGTTCGTCGGCTCCTCGGTGTGCGGGGCGCGGAGCACCTCGAACACTCGGTTGAGCCCCTCCTGACCGACGACGTCACGGACGCCGACGATCTCTGCGTTGTCGGCCGGCACGCGCACGGTGAGGTCGCCCTGGGCGACCTTCAGCACGAGGTAGGCCTTCTCTTCACCCTTGATCGTGCGCTTCTCGATCGCCTCGATGAGCGCGGCACCGTGGTGCGGGTAGACGACGGTCTCGCCGACAGTGAAGCCCATGTGGATGTGACCCCTTTCGCTTCCCCCAGGTTAGCACGGCAGACTGACCAACGGATCGGCACCGGGCAGTAAATCTGCAGGTCAGCGGCCTGGGCCAGAGCCGCGGAGGGGTTGACAGAGCGTGGTTGATGTGCCTGCGGCGGCCGCCCCTCGGGGTGCGACGGCCCGCGCGCTGTTCCGCGCGACGCACCCGGGCCCGGCCCTCGCGGTCACCACCACGGCCACCCTGCTGGCCGTGGCGGCCGACGTGCCGCCGGCCCGGACCGCGCTGCTCTGCGCTGCCGTCCTCGCAGGTCAGGCGTCCATCGGCTGGAGCAACGACTGGCTCGACGCCGACCGCGACCGCGCCGTCGCGCGGGCCGACAAGCCGGTCGTGCAGGGCACCGTCGGCCCCGCCGTCCTGCGCCGTGCCGCCCTGTCCGCCGCCGCCGCGGCCGTCGTCCTCTCGCTCCTGCTGGGGCTCCTCCCCGGCGCGCTGCTGCTGCTGCTGGTCGCCAGCGGGTGGGCCTACAACGCCGGGCTCAAGCGCACCGCGTGGTCCGGCGCCGGCTACGTCGTCGGGTTCGGGGCCCTGCCGGCCGGAGTGGTCACCGCCGCCCCGGGGAGCCCCGCACCCCCCTGGTGGCTGATCGCCGCCGGCGCCGCACTGGGCGGCGCCGCCCACCTCGCGAACGTCGCTCCCGACCTCGAGGACGACCTGGCCACCGGGGTCCGCGGGCTCCCGCACCGGCTGGGACCGCGGGTCTCCGCCGCCTGCGGCGCGCTGCTCCTGGCCGGGGCGACGCTGGTGCTGGTGCTCGGCCCCCCGGGCGCGCCCGGGCCGACGGGGTGGGCCGCCCTCGCCCTGGCCGTGCCGGCCGCCACCGTGGCCGCGCTCTCGGGGACGGCGCGCTTCCGGGGGCTCGCCTTCCCCGCCGTGATGCTGCTGACGGTGCTGGACGTCGCGCTCCTGGTGGGCAGCGGTGCCACCCTCGGCTGACGCCCCAGGGCCGAGGGGAACCCGCGACGCCCGCCGCTCCCTGCGGGCGGGGCGCGCAGGCGCCCGATAGGCTCCGGAGGTTCCCGCGCCACCGATCCCCGGTGGCCGGTACGGTCCTGCTGGAGGTCGACAGCTGTGAACCGCGCTCTGCGCGCCGCCACGATGGGCGTTCTGCTCTTCTCCCCGCTCGCCCTCTCGGCGTGCAGCGCCGGCCAGGTCACGCAGACCGCCACGCAGGAGCGCGACAAGGTGGGCGCGATGGCCCAGGTCGGCGACATCGTCCTGCGGCAGGTCGCGGTCACGCACCCCGAGGGCGGCCGCTACGAGGCCGGGGACGACGCCACCCTGCGGCTGGCGATCGTGAACACCGGTGTCGAGGACGAGACCCTGACGGGGGTCACCGGCGAGGGCTTCGGCGAGGCGACGATCAGCGCGGGCGAGGCAGCGGCGACCAGCACCGTCCCGCCGAACACCGGTGGCGGCGTCACCGGCTCCACGGACGCGCCCACCGGTGACGACGGCGAGCTGGAGATCCCCGCGGGGACGACCGTCTTCCTCGGGGAGGACGAGGGCCCCGCGATCACGCTCACCGACCTCGATGAGGAGCTCACGACCGGGGGGCTGGTCGAGCTGACCTTCACCTTCGAGAACGCCGGCGAGATCCCCCTGACGGTCCCGGTGGCCACCCCGGACGAGGTCCTGGAGCGCGGCGAGTCGTTCGACTTCCACCACTCGGAGGAAGAGGGCGGCCACGGCGCCGAGGAGATCGCCCGCGAGCGGGAGTCCGACGTCGGCGACGCCGAGTGACCCTCCCGCTCCACCGCTCTTCCGCCGTCTTGTCGTAGCTCGGGGTTAGCGTCGCCGCGTGCCGCCCGCCGGAGTGAAGACCGCCCGCCCTGCCCACCGCTGCACCGAGTGCGGCTACGCCTCGGCCAAGTGGGTCGGGCGCTGCCCCGAGTGCCAGGCGTGGGGCAGCCTGCAGGAGGTCGGCGCCCCCGCCACCGGGCTGCGGGCCGTCTCGGCCGGCCCGGTGAGCGCCCCCGCCCGCCCGATCGCCCAGGTCGAGCTCGCGGGCGCCCGCGCCGTCCCGACCGGCATCGCGGAGTTCGACCGCGTCCTGGGCGGCGGGCTGGTGCCGGGCGCGGTGCTCCTCGTCGCCGGGGAACCCGGGGTCGGCAAGTCCACGCTCCTGCTCGAGGTGGCCCACCGGGTGGCCGCCGCGGGCGGGCCGGCCCTCGTCGTCTCCGGGGAGGAGTCGGCCGGCCAGGTCCGGCTGCGCGCGGAGCGGATCGGCGCCCTGCACGACCGGCTGTACCTGGCCGCCGAGACAGAGCTCTCGGCGGTGCTGGCCCACGTCGAGGCCGTCAACCCCTCGCTGCTGATCCTCGACAGCGTGCAGACCGTCCGCTCCCCCGCCGTGGAGGGCACCGACGGCGGCTCGACGCAGGTGCGCGCCGTCGCCTCGGCCCTGACGGGCGTGGCGAAGACCCGGGGCATGACCACGATCCTCGTCGGCCACGTCACCAAGGACGGCGCCATCGCCGGCCCGCGCACCCTCGAGCACCTGGTCGACGTCGTCGTCTCCTTCGACGGCGAGCGGCACTCGACGCTGCGGATGGTACGGGCGACGAAGAACCGGTTCGGCCCGGCCGACGAGATCGGCTGCTTCGAGATCGGCGACAGCGGGGTCGTCGGCGTCCCCGATCCCTCGGCGCTGTTCGTGTCGCGTCGCACCGACCCGGTACCGGGCAGCTGCGTCACCGTCACCCTCGAGGGCAGCCGACCCCTGCTGGCCGAGGTGCAGGCCCTCGTGGCGAGCACGAGCGGCGGCGGCTCCCCCCGGCGGGCCGTCAGCGGGCTGGACTCGCAGCGGGTCGCCATGGTGAACGCGGTGGTGGAACGGCGTGGGCGCGTCAAGCTCGCCGAGGCCGACGTGTTCGCCGCCTCCGTCGGTGGGGTGCGGATCGCCGAGCCGGCGGCGGACCTGGCCCTGGCGCTGGCGATCGCGTCGGCCGCCAAGGACGCCCCACTGCCGGCCGGCCTGGTGGCACTCGGCGAGGTCGGCCTCTCCGGGGAGATCCGCCGGGTGGGGGGCACCGGCCGCCGGCTGGCCGAGGCCGCCCGCCAGGGCTACCGCGTCGCGCTGGTGCCCCCCGATGCCGGGCAGGCCCCGGCCGGCATGCGGCTGATCGAGGTCCCCGACCTGGGGGCCGCCTTCCACCGCATGTTCTGAGCCCGTAGGGTTTCGTATGGGGGTCGCGGGCGGACGCCGACACCCCCCGAGCCTGCCCGGCCCCCGACGGGGCCACGTAGACTCGGCCACCGAACCACTCGACCGTCAGGAGCGCTCGTGCCCGCCGACGTGGACCCCGAGGTCGCCCTGCGCGAGCTCCTCGGCCGCATCGCCCCCGGCACGGCGCTGCGCGACGGCCTGGAGCGCATCCTGGCCGGCCGCACCGGCGCGCTCATCGTGCTCGGCTACGACCGGGTGGTGGAGTCGATCTGCACCGGTGGCTTCGCCCTCGACGTCGCCCTCTCGGCCACCCGGCTGCGGGAGCTGGCGAAGATGGACGGCGCGGTGATCGTCTCCTACGACGGCAGCCGCATCGTCCGGGCGGGCGTGCACCTCATGCCCGACCCCACGGTTCCGACCGAGGAGTCGGGCACCCGGCACCGCACCGCCGAGCGGGTCGCCGTCCAGACCGGCTACCCGGTGATCTCGGTGAGCCAGTCGATGCACATCATCAGCGTGTACGTCGCCGGCCGCCGGTACACCCTCGAGCACCCCACGACGATCCTCGCCCGAGCGAACCAGGCGCTCGCCGCGCTGGAGCGCTACAAGCTCCGTCTGGACGAGGTGGCGAGCACGCTCTCCGCACTCGAGATCGAGGACCTCGTGACCGTGCGGGACGCGATGAGCGTCAGCCAGCGGCTGGAGATGGTCCGCCGCATCGCCGACGAGATCGAGGGCTTCGTCGTCGAACTGGGCACCGACGGGCGGCTGCTGGCCCTGCAGCTGGACGAGATGCTGGCCGGGGTCGAGGAGGACCGTGGACTGCTCGTGCGCGACTACCTCCCCGCGGCGGGGCGGCGCCACCGCACGATCGACCAGGTGCTCACCGACCTGCGGGCGCTGACCGCCACGGAGCTGCTCGACCTCTCGGCGGTCGCCCGGTGCTACGGGCTGCCGACGTCGCCGGACGCGCTCGACTCCCCCGTGAGCCCGCGGGGTTACCGGCTGCTCGCCCGGGTGCCCCGGCTGCCCGCCGGCATCATCGACCGGCTGGTCGAGCACTTCGGCGGACTGCAGAAGCTGCTCGCCGCCACGATCGAGGACCTGCTGGCCGTGGAGGGCGTCGGGGAGGCCCGCGCCCGGGGTATCCGGGAGGGCTTGTCCCGGCTGGCCGAGACCTCGATCCTCGACCGCTACAGCTGAGGCTCCGGGACGAGCCTCGTCCCGGACGGGGGCCTCACTGGAGGGTGATCGGGGCATCCCCGGACACCTTGGTGTCCAGCCGGCCACGCAGCACGTAGTCACCCGCCGGCGGGGTCACCCGGGGAGCGGTGCAGGTCGGCTCGCTGGTCAGCCCGCCCCACACCACGGGGAGGACGACCGGCTCCCCCGGCGCCAGCGTGCGCTCGTCGTCGCTGCTCTCCGGGAAGCAGTCGTTGCTGCCCCAGACCCGCGCGCCGTCGGCGTCGACCATCACGAGCTCCTGCAGCTGCTTGTCCAGCCTGCGCACGCACGGCACCGGCGAGGAGTTGACCACCACTAGCTCGAAGGTCGGCTTGCTGCCCACGGGCGCCGTCCCGGGGGTGCGCACCTCGAGGTCCAGCATGTCGTCGGTGCAGGGCCCACCCGGGGTCGGGCCCGCCGGTACCGGCGGCTCGCTGGGTGGCGGCGTCGTCCCCGGCGCCCGGACCCCGGAGGCCGAGGGCACCACCCGCTCCAGGGCGGGCGTCTCGGACGGCGCGGCGCCGCCGGCCGGCGCGGCCGCGGGACCGCTCCCCCCGCTGCTGGTCAGGAGGCTCACCGAGAGCCACGCCAGGCCGCCGAGAACGGCCAGCAGGAGGACCAGCACGGTCAGCCGACGCCGCCAGTAGACGGCAGCGGGCAGCGGACCGACCGGGTGCAACACGCGGGGAACGCTAGTGCGCCCGGTGCGGACTGGTCCGCTCGGCACGCCGCGCCGTGCGCACGGCAGACTGGACGCCCGTGACCGGTCCGACCTCCCCCGCGGCCGCACCTGTCGGCGAGGTGATCGTCGACTGGTACGCCACCGCCGCCCGCGACCTCCCCTGGCGGACGCCAGACGTCGAACCCTGGGCCGTCCTGGTCAGCGAGGTGATGCTGCAGCAGACCCCCGTGGCGCGCGTGGAGCCCGTCTGGCGCGACTGGATGACCCGGTGGCCCACCCCGGCAGAGCTCGCCGCAACGCCGCCCGCCGAGGTGATCCGGGCCTGGGGGAAGCTCGGTTACCCCAGACGAGCCCTGCGGCTGCGGGAGGCCGCGATCGCGATCACCGAGCGGCACGGCGGCGTCGTCCCCGCCGACGTCCCCGCCCTGGAGGCGCTACCGGGCGTCGGCACGTACACCGCCCGGGCCGTCGCCTGCTTCGGGTACGGCCGGCGCCAGCCCGTCGTCGACACCAACGTCCGCCGCGTGGTGGCGCGGCTGGTGCACGGTCGCGCGGAGGCGGGCAACGCCCGGGCCGCCGACCTCGTCGACATCGCCGCGCTGGCACCGGAGGACGACGGCCGCGCCGTCCGCTTCTCGGTCGCGGTGATGGAGCTGGGCGCGCTGGTGTGCGTCGCCGGCACCCCGCGGTGCGGCGCGTGCCCGGTGCGTGACCGCTGCGCCTGGCGGCTGGCCGGCTCCCCGGCCCACGAGGGCCCGCCCCGGCGGGTGCAGAAGTTCACCGGCACCGACCGCCAGGTGCGTGGCCGGCTGCTGGACGTCCTGCGGGCCGCCCACGAGCCCGTGGACACCGCGGCGCTGGAACCGGCCTGGGCCGACGCGGTCCAGCGGTCCCGCTGCCTGTACTCGCTGCTCACCGACGGGCTGGTCGAGCAGACCGCCGACGGGAGATTCGCCCTTCCGACGTGAGGCGCCCTGCGAGGGTCGGCCTGCTGGGCGGGGCCGGAGGCTCCCCACGCGGGTCGACGAAATGGCTCGACGCAGCCGGGGTACGGCACCTGGCCGCGGTGCGATCCGGAGGATCGCCATGTCACGACGACAGGGGCCGCCCCCACCTCGCGGTGGGAGCGGCCCCTGTCGTGGTCCTGCCGGCCTTACTCCGCCGAGGCGGAGCCGTTCTCGTCACCCTCGGCGCCCGAGAGGGCCACCGGCGGGGTGTCGGGCAGGTCGACCGGCTTGGCCTCGCCGCGGAAGGTGAACTTCGCGTCGGTGCCCTCGCCCTCGACGTCCACCACGATGATCTGCCCGCCGGACAGCTCGCCGTAGAGGATCTTCTCGCTCAGCGCGTCCTCGATCTCGCGCTGGATGGTCCGGCGCAGCGGCCGGGCGCCCAGCACGGGGTCGAAGCCCCGGGCGGCCAACAGCTTCTTCGCCGGCGGCGTGATCTCCAGCGCCATGTCCTTGTTCGCCAGCTGGCTCTCCACCCGGCTGACCATCAGGTCGACGATCTGGACGATCTCCTGCTCGGTCAGCTGGTGGAACACGACGATGTCGTCGATGCGGTTGAGGAACTCCGGCCGGAAGTGCTGCTTGAGCTCCTCGTTGACCTTGAGCTTCATCCGCTCGTAGTTCGACTGGTCGTCGTTGCCGGCCTGGAAGCCGAGGCCCACGGCCTTGGAGATGTCCCGCGTACCGAGGTTGGTGGTGAGGATCAGGATCGTGTTCTTGAAGTCCACGATCCGGCCCTGACCGTCGGTGAGCCGACCGTCCTCGAGAACCTGCAGCAGCGTGTTGAACACGTCCGCGTGCGCCTTCTCGATCTCGTCGAAGAGGACCACCGAGAACGGCTTGCGCCGCACCTTCTCGGTCAGCTGGCCACCCTCGTCGTAACCGACGTACCCCGGAGGGGCACCGACGAGGCGGGACACGGTGAAGCGGTCGTGGAACTCACCCATGTCGATCTGGATGAGCGCGTCGTCCTCACCGAACAGGAACTGCGCCAGCGCCTTCGCCAGCTCCGTCTTACCGACACCCGAGGGGCCGGCGAAGATGAAGGAGCCACCGGGACGGCGCGGGTCCTTGAGGCCCGCCCGCGTGCGCCGGATCGCCTGGCTGACGCTCTTGATGGCCTCTTCCTGGCCGATGATCCGCTTGTGGAGCTCGTCCTCCATGCGGAGCAGACGGGTGGTCTCCTCCTCGGTGAGCTTGAAGACGGGGATGCCGGTCCAGTTGGCCAGCACCTCGGCGATCTGCTCGTCGTCGACCTCGGCGACGACGTCCATGTCGCCGGCCTTCCACTGCTTCTCGCGCTCGGCCTTCTCGCCCAGCAGCTGCTTCTCGGTGTCGCGCAGCGATGCGGCCTTCTCGAAGTCCTGCGCGTCGATCGCCGACTCCTTCTCGCGGCGGACGGCCGCGATCTTGTCGTCGAACTCGCGCAGGTCCGGCGGCGCGGTCATCCGCTTGATCCGCATCCGCGCGCCCGCCTCGTCGATCAGGTCGATCGCCTTGTCGGGCAGGAAGCGGTCGGAGATGTACCGGTCGGCCAGCGTCGCGGCGGCCACGAGCGCGCCGTCGGTGATGCTGATCCGGTGGTGCGCCTCGTACCGGTCGCGCAGCCCCTTGAGGATCTCGATCGTGTGGGCCAGCGTCGGCTCGCCCACCTGGATCGGCTGGAAGCGGCGCTCGAGCGCGGCGTCCTTCTCCAGGTGCTTGCGGTACTCGTCGAGCGTGGTGGCGCCGATGGTCTGGAGCTCGCCGCGGGCCAGCATCGGCTTGAGGATGCTGGCGGCGTCGATCGCGCCCTCGGCGGCACCCGCCCCGACGAGGGTGTGGATCTCGTCGATGAACAGGATGATGTCGCCGCGGGTGCGGATCTCCTTGAGCACCTTCTTGAGCCGCTCCTCGAAGTCACCGCGGTAGCGGGAACCGGCGACGAGCGCACCCAGGTCGAGGGTGTAGAGCTGCTTGTCCTTCAGCGTCTCGGGCACCTCGCCCTTGACGATCGCCTGGGCCAGGCCCTCCACGACGGCGGTCTTGCCGACGCCGGGCTCGCCGATGAGGACCGGGTTGTTCTTGGTGCGCCGCGAGAGCACCTGCATGACCCGCTCGATCTCCTTGGCCCGCCCGATGACCGGGTCGAGCTTGGAGTCGCGCGCGGCCTGGGTCAGGTTGCGGCCGAACTGGTCGAGGACCAGCGAGGTCGACGGCGTGCCCTCGGCGGGGCCGCCGGCCGCGGCCGGCTCCTTGCCCTGGTAGCCGCTCAGCAGCTGGATGACCTGCTGGCGGACGCGGTTGAGGTCGGCGCCGAGCTTCACGAGGACCTGGGCGGCGACGCCCTCGCCCTCGCGGATCAGGCCGAGCAGGATGTGCTCGGTGCCGATGTAGTTGTGGCCGAGCTGCAGCGCCTCGCGCAGCGACAGCTCCAGGACCTTCTTCGCCCGCGGGGTGAAGGGGATGTGCCCGGACGGCGCCTGCTGGCCCTGCCCGATGATCTCCTCGACCTGCTGGCGGACACCCTCGAGCGAGATGCCGAGGGACTCCAGGGCCTTGGCAGCGACGCCCTCACCCTCGTGGATCAAACCCAGGAGGATGTGCTCGGTGCCGATGTAGTTGTGGTTGAGCATCCGGGCCTCTTCCTGGGCCAGGACGACGACACGGCGGGCTCGGTCGGTGAACCGTTCGAACATCTGCTGCTTCTCCTCTGACCGGCTGGTCCGGCGCTGCCCTCCCCGTGCTGGGAAGGAGCACCCGACGTCCGTCGGCGCGCGGGGGCACCGGTCTTTCCACTGTAGTCGCGGACCACGCCGTCCCGTCGTCGTCCGACGGTTCCGGTGGGTGGCTGTCCGTTCCAACCACCCCCTGGCAGGTGGTGTTCCGCCCCTGTTACGCCGTGAGCGGACGGTGCACACCGTCGGCCTGTCGGCCTCCACCGGCGGCCAGGTGCCGGGAGCGCTGCACGGAGCCGGAACCAATCGACCCGCGGGTGGGGACGCTGCGCGCCCCCGCCACGCGGGTCGAAGTCCGACCAGGTCGGAGTGCTGCTGTCCTGCGTCAGTGGGCGGCTTCGTAGGCCTCGACGACGCTGGCCGGGATGCGGCCGCGGTCGCTCACCGCGTGACCGTTCTTCCGCGCCCAGTCGCGGATGGCGCCTGCCTGCTCGCGGTCCATCCGGCCACCGCCACCGGTGGCGCGGGACCGGCCACCGCCCGAGGCGCGGGTGCCGCGGCCGACCTTGCGCGCCGCCGAGATGTACCGGGCGAACGCGTCGCGCATCTCCTGGGCGTTCTTCTCCGCCAGGTCGATCTCGTACGAGGTGCCGTCGAGCGCAAAACTGACGGTCTCGTCGGCCGGAAGATTCTCGTCGAGGTCGTCGCTCAGGATGACCTGGACCTTGCGCGCCATTCGTTCCTCGCTAATCGCAGCGACCCGGAGGTCGGACGGAAATAGCACCCGGCGGGTGCTAGGTCCATTACAGCACGATCTCCGGATAATCGGAAATGGGCGCACGATTCCACTCCTCTATGCGAGGGGGAATCGAGATACGGCCCGATCAGGAACTGATTGGCCGGACCAACGGGAACAGGATCGTCTCCCGGATCCCGAGACCGGTGAGCGTCATCATCAAGCGGTCCATGCCCATTCCCACGCCCCCCGTGGGCGGCATGCCGTATTCCAGCGCCTCGAGGAAGTCCTCGTCGAGCACCATCGCCTCGGGATCGCCGGCCGCGGCCAGCAGCGCCTGCTGGGTGAACCGCTCCCGCTGGACGACGGGGTCGACGAGCTCGGAGTACCCGGTGCCCCGCTCGATCCCGCCGATGTAGAGGTCCCACTTCTCCGCGACACCCGGCTCCGAGCGGTGCGCCCGGGTCAGGGGCGAGGTGTCCACCGGGTAGTCCATGACGAACGTCGGCTCCTGCAGCGACGGCTGCACCAGCGCCTCGAAGATCTCCTCGACCAGCTTGCCGTGGATCCAGGCCGGGTCGACGCCGACCCCGTGCCGCTCGGCCAGGGCGCGCAGCTGCTCGATCGGCGTCTGCGGCGTCACCGTCTCCCCCACCGCCTCGCTGACCAGGTCGAACAGCCGCACCTGCCGCCACACGCCGGAGAGGTCCAGCTCGGTGCCGTCGTGGTGCCGAGCCACGTGGTCGCCGAACAGCGCCGCACAGCTCTCCTGGATCAGTTCCCGGGTGATGACCGCGATGTCGTTGTAGTCGAGGTAGGCCGCGTAGAACTCCAGCATCGCGAACTCCGGGGAGTGCGAGCTGTCCGCACCCTCGTTGCGGAAGTTCCGGTTGATCTCGAACACGCGGTCCAGGCCGCCGACGATGCACCGCTTGAGGAACAGCTCCGGTGCGATACGCAGGTAGAGGTCCAGGTCGAATGCGTTCATGTGGGTGCGGAACGGCCGGGCCGCCGCACCGCCGTGCACGGTCTGCAGCATCGGCGTCTCGACCTCGATGAAATCCCGCCGGCCGAGCCCCGCGCGCAGGGTGGACATGACGGTGGCGCGCTGGCGGACGGTGCGGCGGGCCTCGTCGCGCACGATCAGGTCGACGTAGCGACGGCGGACCCGCAGCTCCTCGCTCATCGGCTTGTGCGCCACCGGCAGCGGGCGCAACGCCTTGGCGGTCAGCTGCCAGGAGTCGGCGAAGACCGACAGCTCGCCGCGGCGCGACGTCCCGACCTCGCCCGCCACGAAGACGTGGTCACCGAGGTCGACGTCGGACTTCCACGCGGCGAGCGCCTCCTCGCCGACGCGGTCGCGGGAGAGCATCACCTGCAGCTCGGCGTCGCCCTCGCGCAGCGTGGCGAAGCAGAGCTTGCCGGTGTTGCGGAAGAAGATCACCCGGCCGGTGACCCCGACCCGCTCGCCGGTCATCGTGTCCGGCTCCAGCTCGGGGTGCGCGGCGCGGACCGCGGTGAGCGTCGTCGTGCGGGGCACCGTCACCGGGTAGGGGTCGACCCCCGACTCGCGCAGCCGGTCGAGCTTGGCCCGGCGGACCCGCATCTGCTCCGGCAGCTCCTCGCCGCTGTCGTCGGCGCCCGTACCGTTCGGTCCCACGTCCGTCACGGGAACCCAGCCTACGGGGCGGCCACCCGCCGCTCGGCGGCCTGCTGCCGCTGGAAGGCCAGCCGCAGCCCGTGCACCGTCAGGTCGGGCTCGCGTTCGCCGATGGTGCGGCAGCTGTCGACGAGCAGCGGGGCCAGCCCGCCGGTCGCGACGACGACCGGTGGGGTGCCGAACTGCGACACCAGCTCCGCCGAGATCCGGCCGACCAGCCCGTCGACCAGGCCGGCGAACCCGAGCACCAGCCCCGCCTGCAGCGCGGCGACGGTGTTCTTCCCGATCGCCTGCGGCGGGCAGGAGAGCTCGACCGAGCGCAGCTGGGCGGCCCGGCTGGCCAGCGCGTCGCGGCTGACCTCGACCCCCGGCGCGAGGGCGCCCCCGAGGAACTGCCCGTCCGGGCCGACGGCGTCGACGTTGGTGGAGGTGCCGAAGTCGACGACGACCACCGGCCGGGTCCCGCCGCCGGGTGCCCGGCCGAACAGCTCGTGCGCGGCCAGCGCCGTGACCACGCGGTCCGCCCCCACCTCGCGGGGATTGTCCACGTGCAGCGGGACTCCGGTGCGCACGCCGGGGCCGATGAGCACCACCGGCACCTCGAGGGAGTCCAGCAGCTGGCGCAGCGCCGGCAGCAGCGCGGGCACGGTGGAGCAGGCGGCCACCCCGGTGACCTCCGTGTCGCGCAGCAGGCCCCGCCAGAGCATGCCCAGCTCGTCGGCGGTGGCCCGGGGCGCGGTCGTCACCCGCCAGGAGCCGACCCGGCGGGCGCCGTCGAAGGTGGCGAGGACGGTCTGGCTGTTGCCGACGTCGACGGTCAGCAGCACCGGGTCACCGGATCGGGACGCCGAGGTCGCTGCGCTGCTGGTCGGCGGCACCGGGCACCGGGGCCGACGGGTCGCCGCCGAGCTCGACGACGCGGTTGGCGCCGTCGACGTGGACGACCCTCGGGATGTAGCTCTTGGCCTCGGTCTCGTCCATGACGCCGTAGCTGATCAGGATGACCATGTCGCCGGGGTGCACGAGGTGGGCGGCGGCACCGTTGATGCCGATGACGCCGCTGCCCCGCTCACCGGGGATGACGTAGGTCTCCAGGCGGGCGCCGTTGGTGATGTCGACGATGGCGACCTGCTCGCCGGGCAGCAGGTCGGCGGCGTCGAGGAGGTCCTCGTCGACGGTCACCGAGCCCACGTAGTGCAGGTCGGCCTGGGTGACAGTGGCGCGGTGGATCTTGGACTTGAGCATCGTGCGCATCATCGGGGGCCTCCCAGTCGGACTGCCGTGTTGTCGAGGAGCCGGGTGCTGCCCGCGCGGACCGCGACGAGCAGGCGGGCGGGGCCGGCGGCCGGCGCCGGTCCCAGATCGGTATCGGTCAGTTCCAGGTAGTCCTGGACCAGGTCGGGGGCTTCGGCCAGGACGGCGCGGGCGGCGGCGAGGACGGCCTCGGCGCCGTGCGGGCCGGCGTCCGCACCGGCGCGCAGTGCCTGGTGCAACGTCGCTGCCCGGGCCCGTTCTTCCGGCGAGAGGTAGCGGTTGCGGCTGGACAGCGCCAGCCCGTCGTCCTCCCGCACCGTCGGGACGCCGACCACCTCCACGCCGAGCGCGAGCTCGCGGGCCATGGCGCGGATCAGGGTCAGCTGCTGGTAGTCCTTCTCGCCGAAGAGGGCGAGGTCGGGCCGCACCAGGCCGAAGAGCTTGGCGACGACGGTGAGCACCCCGGCGAAGTGCCCGGGGCGCACCGCCCCCTCCAGGACCGACCCCAGCGGGCCGGGGTCGACGGTCACCCCCACCGCGCCGGCGGGGTAGACCTCCTCGACCGGCGGGTGGAAGACGACGTCGGCGCCCTCCTCGGCCAGCGCGGCGAGGTCGGCGTCCCAGGTGCGCGGGTAGCGGTCGAAGTCCTCGCCCGGCCCGAACTGCGTCGGGTTCACGAACACCGAGACGACGACGCTGCCGGCGCGCTCGCGGGCGGCGCGGACGAGGGTGCGGTGCCCCTCGTGCAGGGCGCCCATGGTGGGCACCAGGGCGACCGGGCCGGGCAGCGCGTCGACCAGCCGGCGCAGCTCGGCGGCGGAGGCGGCGACGGCGGGCCGGGTGCCGACGGTCATCGGGACCCGGCCGGATCGTCATGCCGGGCGGCGGCGAGCAGCTCGAGCAGCGGCGCAGCCTCGTGGTCCTTGAGCCGGCCGGCGGCGAGGGTCCGCTCCGCGGTGCGCTGTGCCATGGCGACGTAGGCGGCCACCGACCCCGGGGCTCGCTCGGTGAGGGTCCCCAGGTGGCGCGCGACGGTGCCGGCGTCGCCGCGGCTGACCGGCCCGGTGAGCCCTCGGTCACCCCGGCGCAGGCCGTTGTCGAGCGCGGCGGTGAGCAGCGGCGCCAGCACGCGGCCGGGTTCGGCCACTCCGGCGGTGCGCAGCAAATCGGCGGCCTCGGCCACCAGGGTGACCAGGTGGTTCGCGCCGGTGACCAGCGCCGCGTGGTAGAGCGGGCGGTCGGCCTCGGCGACGAAGAACGGCTCGCCGCCCATCTCCAGCACGAGGGTCTCGGCCACGGGGCGGTGCTCCGGGCGGCTGGTCACGCCGAACGGGGCGCCGTCGAGCCGGTCGGCGTCCTCCGCGACGCCGGAGAAGGTCATGGCCGGGTGCAGCGCCAGGGCGAGCACCCCGGCCTGCTCGGCGGGGGCGAGCACGGCCAGCCCGTGCGCCCCGGACGTGTGGAACACCAGCTGACCGGCGCGCCAGGCGCCGGTCTCGGCCAGCCCGGAGACGAGGCCCGCCAGGGTGTCGTCGGGAACGGCGAGGACGACCAGGTCGGCGGCGGCCACCACCGCGTCGGCCGGGATGAGGGGGACGCCGGGCAGCAGCCGCTCGGCGCGCTCGGCGGAGGCTGCGGACAGCCCGGACGCGGCGACGACGTCGTGGCCGGCGGCGGCGAGCGCGGCGCCCAGGACGGCGCCGACGCGGCCGGCGCCGATGACGCCCACGCGGAGGCGGGCGGGCGCGTCGGCCGGGCGGGCGTGCGTGCGGGCCGGGCCCAGCAACGCACGGACGGTCCTGCGGGGAGCAGGCATCGGTGCACCTCTCGTTCCAGTCCCTGACGGGTACCGGACGTCGGGCGCGATCCACACGGATCGCGGTGGTCGTTCGGGTCCTGCTCCGGTCCGGCGCCCGCTGCAACCGGATGTGTCACGCGGGCGACGTACCGATGGCGAGTCTGTGACCCCTACGCGTCCGACGCAACGCCTCGTTGCTGTGTCCTGGCTCACGTCGGTCCGGGGCCCCGGTCGGGACCTGGCGGGGGCCCCGCCCTACCGTGACGGCCGGCACATCGGCGAAGGAGGCAGCGTGCACACGTTCGAGGGACGGACCGCACTGGTCACCGGCGGCAGCCGGGGCATCGGCCTGGGCATCGCCCGGAGCCTGGTCGAGCGCGGGGCGAGAGTGGTGCTCACCGCCCGCAAGTCCGACGCGCTGGCCGAGGCGGTCGAGGCGCTGGGCGGGCCGGAGGTGGCCGTGGCGGTCGCCGGCAACGCCGGGGACCCGGAGCACCGGGCCACCGCGGTGCGCACGGCGATCGAGACGTTCGGCAGCCTGGACGTGCTGGTCGGCAACGTCGGCATCAACCCGGCGTACGGGCCGCTGATGGACCTGGACCTCGACGCCTGCCGGAAGATCCTGGACACGAACGTCGTCGCCTCGCTGGGCCTGGTGCAGGAGGCCTGGCGGGCCTGGATGGCCGAGCACGGCGGCTCCGTGCTGTTCGTCGCCTCCGTGGCGGGGCTGCGCTCCTCGCCGGAGATCGGCGCCTACGGCGTGAGCAAGGCGGCGCTGATCAACCTCACCACCCAGCTGGCCGTGGAGCTCGCACCCAAGGTGCGGGTGAACGCGGTCGCCCCCGCGGTGGTGAAGACCCGCTTCGCCGGAGCCCTGTTCGAGGGCCGGGAGGCGGAGGCCGCGGCGGTCTACCCGATGGCGCGCCTGGGGACCCCCGAGGATGTCGGCGAGGCCGCCGCCTACCTGCTGGGCGACGGCGCCGGCTGGGTCACCGGCCAGACGCTGGTGCTCGACGGGGGTGGGCTGTCCCGCGGTCCGCGGTGAGGCTCAGCGGCCGAGGACCCGGGCCAGGACGTCGTCGCTCTCGCCGTCCTCCCGGTACCGCCGCCGGCGGCGCCCGCCGGAGACCGGGCTGACGGCGTTCTCGGCCAGGATCCGCGCCAGCCGGTCGGAGGTGTCCGCCCGCTCCTCCTCCGGCTGCGCCGTCCATTCCGGCGTCACCGCGGGGTGCGCGGTGGTGGGCGTGAACTCGGCGGGCAGCGGCGGCTCCGCCGGCTCGTCGGTGCGCCGGCGGCGGGGTGCGTCGTCGACCCGGGGCGGGGCGGGCGCGTCCAGCAGGGACCGGGCGGCCAGCCACTCCAGCGGGGACTGCGGCGGGTCGGCCGGCGGCCGCGGGGCCGAGGGCGTGACCACGGGCGACGCGACGGGAACCGGCGGCGGGGGCTCGGCCGGGGCATGCCGCGACCCGAGGTAGGGGTCGTCCTCGTGCGCCGCGGCGCGCTCGTGTCGGCCGAGCCCCGAAGGCACCGGTGCGGCCGGGCGGCCCGGCACCGGCGGGACCGGAGGACGCAGCGGCGGCGGGACCGGCGGCGCGGACGCGGCGGGGCGGACCGGCGGCGTCACGGGGACGGCCGGAGCCGGTGGCGGGGCGGAGGACCACGTGCTGGTGCTCGTGCGCACCTGCTCGAACTGCTGGGTGGGGCGTGGCTCGTCCAGCCGGATGGCCGGCCACCCCCCGGTCAGCTCGCGCGGCGGCGCGTCGTCGCTCCACGCCGCGCCGCCGTCGAGGGTGCGGGCCGGCCCGTCCACCCGGCTGGCCTGGGTGCGCATGACGATCCGCTCGACCAGCATCTCGCTGGACAGCTGCTCGGCGAGCTCGGCGCGCAAGCGGCCCATGTCCTCCCGCAGCGCCCCCAGCTGCCCGAGCTCGGTGCGCAGGCCGGTCAGCGCGGCGACGTCGTCACGGAGCGCGGCCACGCGGGCGACCTCGTCGCGCAGCTCGCCGAGCGCGGCGATCTCCCCCCGCATCCCGGCCACCCGGGCGATCTCGTCGCGGAGGCCGGTCAGGGAGGCGATCTCGCCGCGCAGCGCATCCAGCTCGTCGCGCATCGCGTCCTCGGTCTCGCGACGCAGCTCGTTCTCGAGCTCCAGCTCGTACTCGCGGCGGGCGGCGACCTCCCGCTCCAGCTCCCGCTCGTAGGCGCGCCGCAGGCCGGCCTCGCGGGCCTCGGCGCGCACCCGGTCGGTGCCGCGCCGGCCGGCGGCGAAGGTGGCGAGCACGAACGCCCAGGCCACGGCGACGACCGCCACCCGCAGCAGCTGGGCGTTGTCGGTCAGGAAGACGGCGAGCGTGGCGCCGGCGGCGAGCAGGAAACCGCCGGCCTGCAGCAGCGTCCGAGGACCCGGAGCGGCCGGGCCGCGGTCGACGTCGTCGTCCTCGCGGCGGGGCATGGCTCCAGCGTAACGACGTGCGGCGTTCACGGGGAGCATTCGCCCCCGTGCCCACAGTGGCCACAGGTGCAACAGTGCGGAGGTGACCCTCTCCCTGCTCGACTGGCGCCGCCGGGTGGCCGCGCTGCACGCCGCCGTCCGGGACGACCCCGATCCCGAACGGGGCTGGCGGCGCTGGCGGGACGGCCGCGACGAACTGTTCGCCGGCCACCCGCAGTCGCCGCTGAGCGCGACCGCCCGGGCGGGTTTCCGCGGCCTGCCGGTCGCCCCGTACGACCCGGGGCTGCGGTTCGAGCCGGTGCTCGAGCCCGCGGGACCCCGGCGCCTGGAGGTACCGACGGCCGCCGACGGCGTGGTGCCGCTGGAGCGGATCGGGGCGGTGGCGCTGCCCGGCGTCGGCCGGCTGGACGTCTGGTGGATCGCCCTCTACGGGGGTGGGGTCTTCCTGCCGCTGCGCGATGGGACCGCCGGCGACACCACCTACGGCGGTGGCCGCTACCTGCTGGACACGGTGAAGGGCGCGGACCTCGGCAGCGACGGCGACCGGCTGGTGGTCGACCTCAACTTCGCCTACCACCCGTCGTGCGCCTACGACCCGCGCTGGTCGTGCCCGCTGGCACCGGAGGGCAACCGGGTGCCGACTGCGGTCGCCGCCGGGGAACAGCTGCCCCCCGGCGGCTGGACGTGACGTGCTGGAACGGCCCCCGTGCAGGGACCCGCCGCGAGCCCGTGACGTGCTGGAACGGCCGCCCTTCAGGGTCCCGCGCCGAGCGTCCGAGGCGTGGAGGGAAGGGCGGTCCTTCGACTGATCGTCAGGGGTCCTGGCTCAGCGTCGACGGTGAGCCCGGACCCCGAGTGGTGAGCCAGGAGCGAGCCCGAGGGGTGGGCCGGGACGGCGGTCAGCCCTGCGCGAGGGCGCCGTCGGAGCTGAACACCAGGCCGAGGGAGATCTCGCCCCGCTGCAGCGCCGCCTTGGTCAGCGGGCCGCCGGTGTCCAGCGCCCGGAACTCGGCGAACTCCAGGCCGTAGGTCTCCTCCAGCCCCGGCTGGCAGAACGGCCGGGTCGGGCACTCGGTGGGCCCGCCGAGGACGAGCGAGCCGTCCCCGCAGGCCTCCGCGAGCTCGGAGAGGGTGCTGACCCCCAGCTCGTCGGCGAAGGCCTGGGTGACGGCGAAGGCGTTCTGGTCGGCGGCCTCCGCCGGCTCCCCGACGACCAGGCCAGCCTCCTCGGCCAGCGGCTGGAGGGCCGCCAGCGTCTCCTGGACGTCGCCACTGGCGACCTGGTTCTGCTCGTCACCCTCGAGCGTCTCGGTGACGGTGGCCAGGTACTCGGGGAAGACCTGGATCTCCCCGTTGCGCAGCGCCTGCAGGTACAGCTCCCGGTTGCCGGCCTCCCGGACGGAGGCGTCGAACCCGGCGGCGCTGAGGACGTCGGCGTAGATGGTGGCGAGGATCGTCGACTCGGTGAAGTTGGCGGCGCCCACGACGATCGGGCCGCTGCCCTGGGCGAGGCCGGCGGTGTCGACGTTCTCCTCGACCCAGGCGGCGGCGACGTCCTCGGCGTTCTGCCGCTCGACGTCGACCGCGGCGTTCATGTCGATGAGGTCTTCGGTGGTGAGCTCCGCCGAGACGGCGTCCAGCGCCGGCAGCAGCGCCGGGTTCGCCTCGGCCGCGGCCGCGTTGACCGCCGGGATGATGTTGTCGGCGTTCTGCAGGTCCTGGTCGTCGTCGAGGACGACGAGCTGGTCGCCGGCGACCGGGGCGCAGGCGTCGCCGGAGGCCTGGCCGCCGCCGGTGTCCCCCGCGCCCCCGGTGCCGGAGGACCCCGACTCCCCGCAGGCCGCGGTCAGCGCGACGGCGAGGGCGAGTGGAGCGAGGGAACGGATTCGTGCGCGCATGGTCGGAGGCCCGCCTTCTGTGTCCCGTGCCGGTCGGCACGCGTGTCTGGCGGGAGGACTCCCGCGCCACCATCGAACCGTCCCGTTGTGCACCACGCAATCGGGTATCCGGCGCCCGGCGATCCGTTACCGACGTGTGATCACTGGGGGACGCCGGTCGCGGTCAGCTCGGGCTCTCCCCGCACGGCCCGCCGGCGACCGGTCACGAGGGGCACCCGCTTCGGCCCGGGCCGCGCCGCCCAGGAGAGCACCACCAGCACCAGCTCGGTGAGCAGCGCCAGCGCCGCGATGACGATCGCGCCGGCGATGATCAGCCCGTAGTCCTGCTGGCCGAACCCGAGGTTGACCACCCGGCCCAGGCCACCCCCGCCGACGAGTGCCGCGAGCCCGGCCGTCGCCACCACCTGCACGGCGGCGGTGCGCACCCCGGTCATGACCAGGGGCAGCGCCAGCGGCAGGTCGACCCGGCGCAGCACCTGCCCTCGGGTCATGCCCATGGCGCGGGCGGCCTCGCGGACGTCGCCGTCCACCCCCCGGAAGCCGACGTAGGTGTTGGTGAGGATGGGCGGGAAGGCGAACACGGCCAGGGCGATCGCCGTGGCCCGGTTGCCGAAGCCGATCGGGCTGACCGCGAACAGGGTGAGCAGCGCGAGCGTGGGCACCGCGCGGCTGACGTTCGACAGGACGACCACCGCTCCCCCGCCGCGCCCGCTGGTGCCCAGGGCGATGCCCAGGGGCAGCGCGAGAACCAAGGCGGCGAGGACGGCGATCGCCGAGACCGCGAGGTGCTCGACGAGCAGGTCCAGCAGCCCGCCGGGCCGGGTCCAGTTGTACGGGTCGTTGAGGTAGACGAGGGCGTCGCCGAAGCCGGTCACGACCGCGCCCTCGCCCACGGGGTGAGCAGCCGTTCCGCGCCGGCGAGCAGCACGTCGGCCAGCAGCGCGAGCAGCACGCAGCCGACCGCGCCGGTGACGATCTCGGCCCGGTAGAAATTGGCGTTGAAGCCGCCGAAGATCAGCTGGCCGAGCCCGCCGTGCCCCACCAGGACACCCACGGTGGTGAGCGCGACGGTGGAGACGGTGGCGATCCGCAGCCCGGCCATGAACGCCGGCAGCGCCAGCGGCAGGTCGATCTGCCAGAACAGCCGGATCCGGCCGTAGCCCATGCCCTGCGCGGCCTCGCGCACCTCCGCCGGCACGCCCTGCAGGCCGGTCAGGAAGTTGCGGACCAGGATCACCAGCGAGTAGACGACCAGCCCGATCAGCACCGTCGTCGCCGTCAGCCCGGTGAACGGGAAGATCAGGGCGAACATCGCCAGCGACGGGATCGTGTAGACGATCGAGGAGAAGCCGAGCACCGGGCCGGCCAGCCACCGGACGCGACGGGCGAGCAGGGCCAGCGGCAGGGCGACGAGCGCCCCGATGACGACGGCGGCGACGGTGAGCCTGACGTGCTCCCCGAGGTACCGCAGAATGGTGTCCCAGTTCGCCACCACGTAGGTTGCGTCGAACCACGGGTTCGGCGCCCCGTCCACGGCCAGCACCGCGCCGGAGGCGGACGTACCGGCACCCGCGCTCAGCACCGGGCGCATCCCAGGAGGGCCACCCCGTGGACGCTACTGCGCACACTCCACCGACCGCGAGCGCGTCCGGTGACGCGGCGGAGATCCGGCTGGAGGGCGTGGGCAAGGTCTACGACGACGGCACCGTGGGCGTGGCCGAGCTCGACCTCACCTTCGCCGCGGGCGAGCTGACCGTGCTGGTCGGCCCGTCCGGCTGCGGGAAGACGACCACGATGAAGATGATCAACCGGATCATCGAGCCCACCACCGGCCGCATCGTGATCGGCGGCGACGACGTCACCCGGGCCGATCCGGTGGAGCTGCGCCGCCGCATCGGCTACGTCATCCAGAACGTCGGCCTCTTCCCGCACCAGACGATCCGCGCCAACGTCGGAACGGTCCCCCGGCTGCTGGGCTGGGACAAGAGGGAGATCCGGGCGCGGGTCGACGAGCTGCTGGCCACCGTGGGCCTCGATCCGGCGGTGCACGGCGACCGCTACCCCGCCCAGCTCTCCGGCGGGCAGCGCCAGCGGGCCGGGGTGGCCCGGGCGCTGGCCGCCGATCCGCCGGTGCTGCTCATGGACGAGCCGTTCTCCGCCGTCGACCCCGTGGTTCGCGAGCGGCTGCAGGCGGAGTTCCTGCGGCTGCAGGCCACGGTGCGCAAGACCATCGTCTTCGTCACCCACGACATCGAGGAGGCCGTGCGGATCGGCGACCGCATCGCGGTCATGAGCGAGGGCGGCCGGGTCGAGCAGTTCGCCACCCCCGCCGACCTGCTGGGCCGGCCGGCGAACGAGTTCGTGGCCGACTTCGTCGGCGCGGACCGGGGCCTCAAGCGGCTCGCCGTCACCGGCATCGACCCCGAGGACCTGGAGCAGCCGCCGGTGCTGCACGTCGACGACGGGCTGGCCGACGCCCGGTCGGCGCTGCAGCGGTCCGGCGCGCGCTGGGCCGTGGTGCTCGACGACGCCGAGCACCTGCACGGCTGGCTGTCGCCGGACCGCGCCACGGGCGGCGGGACCGTCGGATCCGCGGCCCGGCGGATGGAGGCCTGGGTGCCGCGCGAGGCGTCGCTGAAGACGGCGTTCGCCACGATGCTGCAGCACGAGGCGGGGTGGGTGGCGGTGCTCGACGGCGACCAGTTCCTCGGCGTCCTCACGCCGGAGTCGCTGCACTCGGCGCTGCGCCGCTCGGTGGAGGGGCGGGTGCCGGAGACGGCCGGAGCCGCGTCGGCCTAGGGACGCCGGTCCTCCAGCAGCGGGCCGGCCACCCGGTACCGCGCGCTGACGAACGCCCCGTTGACCGCTGACTCGACCAGCTCGAGGTCCAGCCGGCGCGGGAGCAGCGGCCGGCCCGCGCCGAGGGTCACCGGCGCGATCGACACCACGACCTCGTCCAGCAGCCCGGCCTCGGCGAACTGACCGGCCAGGTCGCCCCCGCCGACCAGCCAGAGGTCCTTCCCGCCCGCCGCCGCGGTCATCGCCTCGTGGACGGCACGGACGTCCCCGGAGGCGAACCGGACCGCGGGCCCTGCCGCTACCAGGTGGCGCGAGGTCATCACCCACGTCGGCAGCGTGTAGGGCCACGGCTTGCCGGCCTCGTGCTCCAGGACCCACTCGTAGGTCGTCGACCCCATGACCAGGGCGCCGATCCCGGCCATGAAGGCGTCCATGCCGAAGGCACCCGCCTCGTCGTGCGGCTGGCGCAGCAGCCAGTCGAGGGAGTCCTGCGGGTCGGCGATCCAGCCGTCGAGGGTGGTGGCGGTGTAGTAGGTCAGCACGGGTCTCCTCCAGGGGTCTCGCCGCGGCGGGCGCGGAGCCAGTCGATGGGGTCGCCGGTGTCGATCCGGCGGCCCGCCGTCCGCAGCAGGTGCCGGACCAGCTGACGCCGGTGGGCCGAGAAGGTGAGCACGTGGGCGACGACGCCGCTCAGGACGAAGCTCTCCGGCGGCTCGCAGAGCGCGTCGATCAGCCGGTCGTCCCAGCCGCCCCGGCGGTCGACGTCGCGGACCACCGCGAGCCACCGGGGAGCCACGGCGTCGTGCCGCTCCAGCAACGTGGCGGGGTCCGCGTCGGCGTGACGGTCGGGCACGTCGCGCCCCTCGATCGACGCCAGCCAGACCTCGACCGTGTGGACCAGGTGCGTCAGCACCGCCTGCACCGACTCCTCCGGGCCGTCCCACGGCAGCACGACCAGGCCGGGCAGCCGCGTCGCGCGGAACTCCTCGTCGGTCAGCCCCTTCGCCGCCTCGAGCAGGTGCCGGGTGTCGTCGAGGTCGTGCGCCACCAGTTGCTCGGTGAGCGGGTTCATCGCGTGCTCCGTGCTCTGCACCCACAGGGACGTGGGCGGGTGGAAGTGGATGCCGTTGGGCGCCGGCAGCCAGTGGCCGGACCCGGCGTCCACCGCGCTGGGCGGCCGGCCGTAGGCGCGGGTGAAGGCCCGGCTGAACCCCTCGACCGACTCGTACCCGGCCGCCCACGCGGCCTCGGTGACGCTGCTGCCCTGCCGCAGCTGCCAGGCGGCGCGCTCGAGCATCACCCGGCGCCGCATCGCCACGGGCGCCTCCCCGGCCTCCCGGGACAGGACCCGGCTGAAGTGGAACGGGGAGGCGTAGGCGTCGCCGGCCATCTCGGCGAGGGTGTGGTTCTCCTCGTCCAGCACGGCGTCGAGGAGTTCGCGGAGGCGGTCGCGTCCCGTCATGCCTGCAGCGTGCCGTCCCGGGAGCCGCCGGCGCTTGACCGTTCTTGCCCGGCGCGGGGCCGGGCGAGCGCTAGGCCGAGACCCCGGGGGCCGGATCGTCGTCGGACGAGCCCGGCGGGACGCGGCACACCGACTCCAGCCACAGCGCCGCGGCGACCAGCGCGAGGGACGTGACGAGGCCGAGCAGCGCGGTCACCGTGTCGCTGCCGGCGTACTGCAACCGGCCCACCGCGGGGCCGGTGTAGGCGAGGACGCCGAGCCAGACGCCGGTGAAGACGGCGCCCACGTAGGCGCTGGCCTGGGCGAGCACCGCCAGCCGGGCGACGAGCATCGGCTCGACCGGGCGGACGCTCGCGGCGTCGCGCTCCCGGGGGCCGCGGCCGGCCCGTGCCTCGCGCAGCGCGTGCAGGCGGGAGCGCAGCACCCGGGCCCCCAGCGCCTCGGCCAGGGCCAGCGCTGCCAGCGGCGCCGGCAGCCACCAGCGCAACGGCGGCAGGTCGCCGTACCAGGCGCGCACCAGCAGCCACGCGGCCACGGTGAGCCCGAGGGCGAGGACGACGAGGTCGCGGCGGCGGACGGGGGTCACGGCGTCCTCAGTGCAGGTGGTCCCAGCGCACGACCGCCGCCACGTCGGCGGGGTCGAGCGCGGCCACCAGGTCGGCGACCCGGCCGCGGCCCGGGAGGACTGCGGTCGGGTCGAGGGTCAGCCAGGGCACCAGCACGAACGCCCGTTCGTGCGCCCGCGGGTGCGGCAGGGTCAGCGCGGGGTCGTCGGAGAGCACGGGGGCGCCGTCGTCACCGGTCACGGTGACCACGTCGACGTCGAGCGTGCGGGCGCCCCAGCGCACCTCGCGGGTGCGGCCGGCCGCCTGCTCCAGCTCCTGCGCCCGCGCGAGCCAGCCCCGGGCATCCCGTTCGCCGCGGACGACGGCGATCGCGTTGAGGTACGGCGGCTGCTCGACCGGCCCCCACGGCGGGGTCTCGTACAGCGTGGAGCGGGCGACCAGCACGCCGTCGTCCTTCAGCGCGGTGAGCGCGGTGCGCAGCGCGCCGGCGCGGTCGCCCAGGTTGGCGCCCAGCGAGAGGACGGCGCGGCTCACCGGCGCTCCCTGCGGATGGTGACCTCGACGTCGTCGAACGGCACCCCCAGCTCGGCCTGCGGCTTGTGCACGGTGATCTCGACGGCGTCGACGAGCTCGTCGGCCAAGCAGACGTCGGCCAGCCGCTGGGCGAGGGTCTCGAGCAGGTTGACCGGCTCCCCCGCGACCACGTGGTGCAACCGCTGGGCCAGGTCGGCGTAGTTCACCGTCCGCGCGAGGTCGTCGGCCGCGGCCGCGGCGGTGGTGTCCAGCTCCAGGACGGCGTCCACCCGGAACATCTGCCCGCGCTCGCGCTCGAAGGCGTAGACGCCGTGGTGGGCGTGGGCGCGGATGCCCCGGACGACGATCCGGTCAGGGGTGCTGGCCACGGCCGGCTCCTCTCGCCGCGCGGACGGCGGCCACGGTGCGGATGGCGTCGACCGAGCCGGCGGCGTCGTGCACCCGTACGCCCCAGGCCCCGGCCTGCGCGGCGAGCACCGTGGTGGCCAGGGTCGCGGCGTCGCGCTCCTCGGCCGGGCGGGGGACGCCGTCGACGTCGGCGAGCAGCCGGCCCAGGAAGGTCTTGCGCGAGGCGCCGACGAGCACCGGCAGCCCCACGGCCACGAGCCGGTCGAGCCCGGCCAGCAGCGCCCAGTTGTGCTCGGCGCGCTTGGCGAAGCCCAGGCCGGGGTCGAGCACCAGCTGGTCGGGGCGCACCCCGGCGGCGACGACGTCCTCCACCCGGGCGGTGAGCTCGGCGCAGACCTCGGTGACGACGTCGCCGTACTGCGCCGCCGCGTACATCTCCCGGCTGTGCCCGCGCCAGTGCATGAGCACCCAGGGCACGCCCGCCTCGGCCACCAGGTCGGCCATGTTCTTGTCCGCCAGCCCACCGCTGACGTCGTTGACCAGCACCGCGCCGGCGTGCAGCGCCGCCTCGGCCACCTCGGCGCGGGTGGTGTCGACGCTGGTGCGCACGCCCGCGGCGGAGAGCTCCCGGATGACCGGGAGCACGCGGCGGCACTCCTCCTCGGCGTCCACCCGGTCGGCTCCCGGGCGGGTGGACTCCCCGCCGACGTCGACGTAGTCGGCGCCCGCGCCGTGCATGGCCAGTCCGTGCGCGATCGCGGTGGCGGGGTCGGCGAAGCAGCCGCCGTCGGAGAAGGAGTCGGGCGTGACGTTGAGGACGCCCATCACCAGGCAGCGACCCGGACGGGGCAGCGCGGCGGGGCTCATCGACGCGCCCCGCTCACCGGCCGAGCACGAGGGCCATGGCCTCGCTGCGGGTGGCCGCGTTCTCGCGGAAGATGCCGCGGACCGCGGAGGTGACCGTGGAGGAACCGGGCTTGCGGACGCCGCGCATCGCCATGCACAGGTGCTCGGCCTGGACGACGACCAGCACGCCGCGCGGCTTGAGGGCGTCGTCGAGGGCGTCGGCGATCTGCCGGGTCATCCGCTCCTGCACCTGCGGCCGGCGGGCGTAGACCTCGACCAGCCGGGCCAGCTTGGACAGCCCGGTCACCCGGCCGTCCTGCCCCGGGATGTAGGCGACGTGCGCGACCCCGTGGAAGGGCACCAGGTGGTGCTCGCAGGTCGAGTACATCGGGATGTCCTTGACCAGCACCAGCTCGTCGTGGTCCTCGTCGAACGTGGTCGCGAGGATGTCGTACGGGTCCTGCGCCAGCCCGGCGAAGGTCTCCGCGTAGGCCCGCGCGACACGCGCCGGGGTGTCCTGCAGGCCCGGCCGATCGGGGTCCTCGCCGATGGCGAGCAGCAGCTCCCGGACCGCCGCCGCGGCCCGCTCCTGGTCCACCCCCGGCGCCGGGGTCAGCAGCTGGTCGGCGGGTTCGGCCGGGATCTCGCTCATCGGTGGTCCCGGCTCATCCCTGGACCGGGGCCCCGACGTCACCGACGGGGCTGGTGGCCCCCGACCCGTTCTGCCCGGCCCGCTCCGCCGGCGTCAGCACCGGCGGCTGGTCGGACGGGGTGCGCTTGCCGAAGCCGTTGTACGGGGCGAGGGCCGGCCGCTTGGCGACCGGAGCGCAGATGCGCGCCATGTCGTCCTTGGAGAGCGTCTCCTTCTCGATCAGCTCGAGCACGAGCTGGTCGAGGACGTGGCGGTACTCGACCAGGATCTCCCACGCCTCGTCGTGCGCGGCCTCGATCAGGGCGCGGATCTCCGCGTCGATGTCGGCGGCGACGGCCTCGGAGTAGTCGGGGCGGGACCCCATGTCCCGGCCGAGGAACGGCTCGGAGTCGCTGCTGCCGTACTTCACCGCGCCCAGCTTGGCGCTCATGCCGTACTGGGTCACCATCGCGCGGGCCATCGAGGTGGCCTTCTCGATGTCGTTGCCGGCCCCGGTGGTCGGCTCGTGGAAGACGAGTTCCTCGGCGGCCCGCCCGCCGAGGGCGTAGGCGAGGGTGTCGATCATCTCCGACCGGGTCTGGGTGTACTTGTCCTCGGTCGGCAGCACGAGGGTGTGCCCCAGCGAGCGGCCGCGGGGCAGGATCGTCACCTTGTGCACCGGGTCCAGGTTGGGCAGCGCGTGCGCCACCAGGGCGTGCCCGCCCTCGTGGTAGGCGGTGACCTTCTTCTCCTTCTCGCTCATCGCCCGCGTCTTGCGCTCGGGGCCGGCGATGACGCGGTCGATCGCCTCCTCGAGGGTCGCGTCGGTGATCATCGAGCCGTTGTTGCGGGCGGTGAGCAACGCGCCCTCGTTGAGCACGTTGGCGAGGTCGGCGCCGGTGAAGCCCGGCGTGCGGCGGGCCACGGTCTCCAGGTCGACGTCGGGCGCGAGCGGCTTGCCCTTGGCGTGCACCTCGAGGATCTTCTTGCGGCCCTCGAGATCGGGGCGGTCGACGGCGATCTGCCGGTCGAAGCGACCCGGGCGCAGCAGCGCGGGGTCCAGGACGTCGGGCCGGTTGGTCGCGGCGATCAGGATGACCCCGCCCTTGACGTCGAAGCCGTCCATCTCGACGAGCATCTGGTTGAGCGTCTGCTCGCGCTCGTCGTGCCCGCCGCCCATGCCGGCGCCGCGCTGCCGCCCGACGGCGTCGATCTCGTCGACGAAGATGATCGCCGGGGAGTTCTCCTTGGCCTGGGTGAACAGGTCGCGGACCCGGCTGGCACCGACACCGACGAACATCTCGACGAAGTCCGACCCGGAGATCGAGAAGAACGGCACGCCCGCCTCGCCGGCGACCGCGCGGGCCAGCAGGGTCTTGCCGGTGCCGGGCGGGCCGAAGAGCAGCACGCCCTTGGGGATCTTCGCGCCGACGGCCTGGAACTTCACCGGGTTGGCGAGGAAGTCCTTGATCTCGTGCAGCTCTTCGATCGCCTCGTCGGCGCCGGCGACGTCGGCGAACGTCGTCTTCGGCATGTCCTTGGTGATCTGCTTGGCCTTGGACTTGCCGAAGGCCATGACGCCCCGGCCGCCGCCCTGCATGGAGTTGAACAGCCAGAAGAGCAGCAGGAGCAGGATCAGGAACGGCAGGAAGCTGACCAGCAGGCTGACCAGCAGGCTGTCCTGGGTGACGTTGGTGTCGAACTGCTCGTCCTCCTGGGCGCGCAGGAGGTCGACGATGTCGCCCTCGACCGCCACCGGGTAGGAGGTGGTGACCTCGGTGCTGCCCTCGACCTCGTCGGTCAGCTCCAGGTCGAGCGTCTGCTCCTTGGTGTTGAGCGTCGCCGACTCGACGTTGCCGCTCTCGATCTGCTCGAGGGCCGTCGAGGTGGTGATCTCCTGGCGGTTGCCCTCGCCGCTGAACAGCGACGAGACGGTCAGGGCCAGCAGGATGACCAGGACCACCCAGAACCACACGGAGCGGAAGATCTTCTTACGTTCCATACACCGATGCCGGGCGCCGGCGTGCCGGCTCGCCCGTCGACCCTCCTGACCGTCCCGGGGACGCCGCCACGGCCCGGGCACGGACCCCGGCGCTCGGTGCAGCGTCGTCGGGATCGACGGTACACCGGTGCACCTGGGCGATCCCTGCGTGCGAGCTGGGAACGTCCCCCGCCCGGGCGACGTGACCGGCGACGGGCCCGGAGGGTCCTCGCCGGTCACGGCAGACGCGCGGGACACGGGGCGGGGACGGCAGGCGGTCGCGGCACCGGAGGTGATCCGCCCCGCGAGGGTCGCAGCCGGCGACGGGCCCGGAGGCTCCTCACCGGCCGCGACGGGAGGGCTCAAGCGCAGCCGGGGCACGGCACCCGGCCGCGGTCGTCGTCCGGAGGACGACGACGTGTCAGGCGTAGACCTCGGGCTTGAGCGTGCCGATGTAGGGCAGGTCGCGGTACCGCTCGGCGTAGTCCAGGCCGTAGCCGACGACGAACTCGTTCGGGATGTCGAAGCCGACGTACTTCACCGGCACCTCCACCTTGACCGCGTCGGGCTTGCGGAGCAGCGTGCAGACCTCCAGCGACGCGGGGTTCCGGCCGCCGAGGTTCTTGAGCAGCCAGGAGAGCGTCAGCCCGGAGTCGATGATGTCCTCGAGCACCAGCACGTGCTTGCCGGTGATGTCCCGGTCGAGGTCCTTGAGGATGCGCACGACACCCGAGGAGCTGGTGGCGGACCCGTAGGAGGAAACCGCCATGAACTCCATCTGGGTGGGCAGCTGGAGCGCGCGGGCGAAGTCGCTCATGAACAGCACCGCGCCCTTGAGCACGCCGACGAGCAGGACCTCCCTGCCCGCGTAGTCGGCGGCGACCGCCGCGGCGAGCTCGGCGATCTTGTCGCGGATCTGCGCCTCGCTGAGCAGGACGTGGTCGATGTCCGGGCCGTAGCCGTGGTCGGGACCGAGTGCGCCGGGCGTGCTGGCAGGCTCCGTCACGGAGTGTGCTCCTCGTGGGGTGCGGTTCCGGGGGTGCTGCGCCGAGCCTCCGGCGGCAGCAGCACCAGACTGCCAGACGCCCGGACGACGCCCGCGCCGCCGGGTAGGTCGACCACGCCCTGCCCCCGCCAGCCGGTGACCAGGCTCTCGACCGCGCGCAGGTGGACCGCCTGCAGGTCGGGGACCCCGGCACCGCGCAGCCACCCGCGGAGCACGCGCCGGCGGAGCGCGGCCGGCAGCGCTTCCAGCGGCCGGGCGGGCAGGCCGCCGTCGCCGGACTCCGCGGCCAGCCGGGCGAGCTCGGCGGCCGCCAGGTCGTCGAGCGCGTCGAGGTCCTCCCGGAGCATCCCCGCGGTGCGCGCCAACGCCGGCGCCACACCGCCGCCGAGGACCTCCTCCAGCAGCGGCAGGACCTCGGTGCGCAGCCGCACCCGGGTGTAGGCGGGGTCGGTGTTCCACGGGTCGTCCCACACGGGCAGCCCCTGGTCCGCGCAAGCCCGCCGGGTGGTCTCGCGGCGGACGCCGAGCAGCGGCCGCCACCAGGAGACGCCGTCGGAGACCCGCAAGGGCACCATGCCCGCGACCGACCGGGGCCCGGAGCCGCGGCCCAGGCCGAGCAGGACCGTCTCCGCCTGGTCGTCCAGCGTGTGCCCGAGGGCGACCCGGGCGCCGCGCTCCCGCGCCGCGGCGGCCAGCGCGGCGTAGCGGGCGGTGCGGGCCGCCGCCTCGGGGCCACCGGGGCCGGCCACCCGCACGGGCAGCACCAGCACCGGGTCCAGGCCCAGCTGCCGCAGCAGCGCGGCCGTGCTCTCCGCACGCGCGGCCGAACCGGGCTGCAGGCCGTGGTCGACGGTGACCGCGCCGACGCGCACGCCGGCGGACCGCGCCTCGAAGGCGAGTGCGGCGGCCAGGGCCAGCGAGTCCGCTCCCCCGCTGCAGGCGGCGAGCACCGGGCCCGCGCCGGACCGCAGCCCGGCGCGGACCGCGAGCCGCACCGCGGCGACCGCGCGAGGTGGCCCGGCCACCGGCCTCAGGCGGGGAGCGCCGGGCGGCCGAGCACCCGCTCCACCCACCGCTCGGGCGCGGTGAGCTCGTCGACCAGCGGCAGGTTCGCCGGCCCCTCCCAGACCCGGTTGAAGCCCTCCATGCCGGCGAGCTCGACCACCCCGCCGACGAAGTGCCGGCCGTCGGCGTACTGCTTCATCTTCTGCTCCAGCCCCAGCAGCCGGCGCATCACGCGGTCGAGCGGTCCGCGACCCTTGCGGCGCTGCGCGAACCGCTTGCGCAGGGTGCGCACCGACGGGACCACGTCGGGCCCGACACCGTCCATGACGTACTCGGCGTGGCCCTCGACGAGGCTCATCACCGCGGTCACCCGGTCCAGCACGGCCCGCTGCCGCGGGTCGCGCACCAGCGCCAGCAGCCCCTCGGAGCCGCCGTCCCCGCCCCGCACCGCATCGGCGAGGCCGCGCAGCAGGTCCTGCAGGCGCTCGCGCAGCACGTCGGGGGCGAGGTCGGTGGCGGCGACGAACTCCGCGATCTGCGACTCGAGGTAGCCGGTCAGCCAGGGGACGCCGGTGAACTGCAGCTGGTGGGTGACCTCGTGCAGGCAGACCCAGAGCCGGAAGTCCGACGGGTCGACGCCCAGCTTCCGCTCGGTCGCCACGATGTTCGGCGCCACCAGCAGCAGCCGGCCACCGGTGCCGAAGACCTCGTACTGGCCGAGCACCCGCGAGGACAGGAAGGCCAGCAGCCCACCGGCCTGCAGCCCGGTGGCGCGGGAGCCGATGGCCGTGGCGAGGGCGCCGGGACGGCTCTCCTGGCGCTCGGTCAGCTTGTGCACCAGCGGGTCGAGCAGGGCGGCCATGCCGCGGGCGTTGGCGTCCGCCCAGCCCGGTCGGTCGACGACGACGACCTCCGGGACCGCGCCCCCGGGGGCGGGCCGCAACCCGGTGAGGGCCTCGACGTGCGCGACGGCGGTGGCCGCGGCCCGGTGCAGCTCGGCGACGACGGCGGCGGCCTCCTCCCGGGTCGTGCTCGGGCCGCTGCTCACCAGCCGGCGGGCCGTGCGTCCGGCGAGATCCCAGTCGACCATCGAGGAGGCGCTGCTCATCGCCTCACCGTACGCGTGGAGCGCCCCCCGGCCCGGCGGGCCGCGGCGTCACCGGCAGCCGCAGGCGGCCAGCGTGGCGGCGACCTCGTCGAGCGCGGCCTCCGCGGCCACCTCGCTGCCCGTCGCCTCGTCCGCCACCACGGCGAAGGCCAGCAGCCGTCCGTCCGCGGTCACGATGGTGCCGGCGAGGGCGTTGACACCCAGCAGCGTGCCGGTCTTCGCGCGCACGGTCCCCGGCGCGGTCGCCGGGTCGTCGTCCCCGCGGTCGGCGAGGGTGCCGTCGTACCCGGCCACCGGGAGCCCGGCGAGCAGGCCCGCGGCGTTCCCGAGGCTGCCGTCGGCAGCCCCGCGCACCAGGGCGGTGAGCAGCTCGGCGGTCACCACGTCCTCCCGGGAGAGGCCGCTGGCGTCGGCGAGGGCGACGCCGGTGACGTCCAGGCCGGCCTCGTCCAGCGTGTCGACGATGGCCCGGGCCGCGCCCTCGAACGTCGCCGGCTCCCCCCGTGACAGCGCCACGTGCCGGGCCAGGGACTCGGCGAGCACGTTGTCGGACATGGACAGCGCCTGCTCGACCAGCCGGGCGACCGGTGCGGACTCCACGGTGCCGAGCGTCCGTGCCCCGGCGGGGGCCTGCCCGAGGACCACGGCGGCGCCGGGCGCGCCGAGCGCGTCGGCGAGGGCGGAGCCGGCATCCAGGCCGGGCTGCCCGCTCCGGGCGGTCGCGCCGGGGCTGACCCGGGCGCCGTCGACGGCGGTGGCGGTGATCGGCGCGGCGTAGCTGGAGGGGGCGTCCCCCGCGCCCCAGCCGCTGGCCGTGAGCGGGCCGCTGAACAGCGAGCTGTCGACCACGACGCGGGTCACGGCGGTGCCGGCGGGGAGCGCGGCGACCACCTGGGTGGCGAGGTCGGCCATGGTCGGGGCGCCGGGATAGGTCAGCGACGGCTCGGTGCGCGACAGCGTCGGGTCCCCGCCGCCCACGAGCACCACCTCGCCGGGGGTGGCGCCGCTGACGACCCGGGTCTCGAACGTGTCGGCCGGGTCGAGGGTGGTGAGCACGGCGGCGGCGGTGAGCAGCTTGGCGGTGGAGGCCGGGGTCAGGGGGGCGCCGGCGTCCTGGTCGTAGAGCACCTGACCGGTGGCGACGTCGATGACCTGCGCCGTCGTCCCAGGCCCCAGCGGCGGGCCGGTGACCAGCGGGGTCAGCGTGGCCGCGAGGACGTCGGGGTCCGGGAGGGGCGCGTCGGCCGCCAGCCCGGCCAGGACGGGCTCGGCCTCGCCCAGGCTGGGCAGCTCCGCGTCGGGGACGGCGACAGCGCCGTCCCGGCCCGTGTCGCCGCCGAGCGCGACGCCGAGCCCGACACCCCCGGCGGCGAGCAGCAGCACGAGGACCACGACGCCGATCGTCATGCGCCGTCGGAAGCGGCCGTAGTTGGCCGTGACGATCGTCGAGCCGCTCGACGAGATGGTGCCCACCCCCCACAGGGGGGCCTGCGCCGACCGGATCGTCCCCCGTGGGCCACACTACGTCCGTGCAGTTCGACGTGACGGTAGAAATCCCGAAGGGCCAGCGGAACAAGTACGAGCTGGACCATGAGACCGGACGCATCCGCTTGGACCGGATGCTGTTCACCTCCACCCGCTACCCGGCGGACTACGGCTACATCGAGAACACCCTGGGGCAGGACGGCGACCCGCTGGACGCCCTGGTGATCCTCGAGGAGCCGACGTTCCCCGGGTGCCTGGTCACCTGCCGGGCCATCGGCATGTTCCGCATGACCGACGAGGCCGGAGGGGACGACAAGGTCCTCTGCGTCCCGGCGACGGACCCGCGGGTGGCGCACCTCAAGGAGATCGAGGACGTGTCGGAGTTCGACCGCCTCGAGATCCAGCACTTCTTCGAGACCTACAAGGACCTCGAGCCGGGCAAGTCGGTCGAGGGCGCCGAGTGGGTCGGCCGCGACGCGGCCGAGGCCGAGATCCTGGCCTCGATCGAGCGCGCCAAGAACAACTCCACGCACCACTGACCTCCCGCCCGGCCTTCCGGACCGGGCGTCGGGTGCACCCGACGGCGGCACACCTCACGGAGGCGTGCCGCCGTCAGCCATGCCTGCGGCATCCCCAGACCGTGCCCTGAGGAAGGAAGCGCACCTTGCCGAACCTCGGTCTGGACAACCTGATCCACCGCATCCGCGACCGTTTCGGACACGCGTTCCATGCGACCGTGACCGCGTCCGTGCAGGCGACGATCGGTGCCGTGCACGGGGCTCACCGGCTTTCCACGCCCTCTCGCTGCCGCATTGCCGGATGCAACGAACCGGCGATCGACTCGCACGTCATCCCCAGGTCCTTCCTCACTGCGAACGGCAGCGGAGGCGGGCTCCGCACCCCTGTGGTCATCGGTGGTACCGCGGTCGAGATGCGACCGATGACCGGCTCGTCGGCACCGACCTTCCCCGGGTACTGCCACGATCACGACGACCGGCTGTTCGCCTGGGAGAAGACCGGACGGTTCAGCGGCCCGGACGCCCCTGCGAGCCAGCTGATGCGGGTGACCGATGCCTCCATCCATGAAGTCGGGCTACGGGCAGCGGTGCTCTCCACGCTCGGACGGGAACTGGCTCCTACAGCGACCGGACTCCAGCACGTGAGCCACCTCCTCGGTCCGGCGGATGCCGCCTTCCTGACGACGGAGGCGGCGTCGCTGGCGCAGTCAGCGACGGAGGCGGCGCCCCTGCTGGCGGATCTACGGCGGCTCCGCGATGCTCTTGACCGCTCGCGGTCGGCGTCAGGCCCTGGGGCCTTCATCCGCTCCGTGCACGTGCCGGACGTGGACTGGCCGCAGTTCGCCGACGCCCTCCGGGTGCCACGGCGAGGCGATGTGGACTTCCGGGACCCGACGCCGCTGGCGATGTGCGGCCTGTCCGACCCCGCGGGCTTCCACCTGGTGCTCGGGGCGCTGGACGAAGGCAAGGAAGCGGTCCTCCGCCTCGAATCGGAACTGCGAGCCGCGCCGAGCAAGGTCCTCGCCTTCGCGCTCCACTGCCTCACCTGGGGAACGCACTACTCATTCGTGAGCGAAGCGCTGTGGTCGTCCCTGGACCGGCCAACGCAGGCCGACTGGGAGAAGAGGCTGTCCTTCATCCCGCACACCCGGGGAGCCTTCTCCAGCGACCCGGTCCGTATCCCGTTCATCCGAGCGGGGAATGGGTGGCTCTGACCCGCCGCGGCGGCCGAACGTGCCCGCCAACGGCGAGCACGGCGCCGCGTGAGCAGTCGGTTGCACCAGTGCTTCTCCCGGGGCTCATCGGTGCCCGGCGCGCACGGGCGCCGTTGCGCTCACCGGGGAACGACGACGGGCCCGTCCTCGCGGACGGGCCCGTGCTGCGCGAGCCGCCTGTCGGAATCGAACCGACGACCTTCTCATTACGAGTGAGATGCTCTACCGACTGAGCTAAGGCGGCGAACTGCCCGCACAGCCTACGACACCGCACGCCCCGCTCCGCGCAGCGGCCCTCCCGCACGGTCCCCGGCGAGCCCAGGAGCGAAGGAGGGCAGCAAGGGCCTTCCTCAGGCGGGCAGGCGCAGCGCGACGGTCAGCGCCTCCAGGGCGACCTGGGGTTTCACGTTCTGCTCCAGCGCTCGCCGGCAGGCCAGGATCGCGTCGATGCGGCGCAGCGCCCCCTCTGCGCCGATCCGCCGGGCCAGTTCCTCGGCGTCGGCGCGGCGGTCGGGGTGGTTGAGCTGCGGCGCGGGGTGGGTCGGGGAGGACACAGCGGCGTCGAGGACCAGTGCGTCGCGGTAGAGCCCGGCCAGGTCGACCAGCGCGCGGTCCAGGGAGTCGCGACCGAGCCGGGTGGCCCGCGACTTCTGCCGCTTCTCCAGCTCCTTGAGCTGGCCCGCACCCCGGCTGGCGGCGGCCACGCCCGGCCCGCGCGCACCGACCCCCAGGCTGGCCTTGACCGCCTCGGTCTCGGCCCCGTCCAGAGCGGCGGAGGCCTCGTCGGCCTCCTCCTTCGCCGCGCCGACCAGGTCGTCGGCGGCGTCCAGGCACGCGGCGAGGGAGACCAGCCGCAGGGGGACGTCGAGCACCGCCTTGCGGGCCAGCCGTGCCGTCTCATCCCGGGCCAGCCGCCGGGCCCGGCCCACGTGCCCGCCCGACGCCGCGGCCGACCAGGCGGCCAGCGCGGGGTCGACGCCGTCCCGGCGGACCAGCACCTCGGCGATCGCCTCCGCCGGCGGGGTGCGCAGCCCGACGACGCGGCAGCGCGAGCGGATGGTGACAGGCACGTCGTCCGGGTGGAGGCTGGGCGCGCACAGCAGGAACACGGTGCGCGGCGGCGGCTCCTCGAGCATCTTGAGCACGGTGTTGGACGCCTGCTCGGTCATCCGGTCGGCGTCCTCGACCACCACCACCTGCCAGCGGCCCTGCGAGGGGGCCCGGCCGGCGATGCGCACGAGCTCGCGCACCTCGGCGACGCCGATGGACAGGCCCTCGGGGACGATCATCTGCACGTCGGCGTGCGTCCCGGCCAGCACGGTGCGGCACGCGTGGCAGGTGCCGTCCCCGCCCGCGGGGCACTGCAGCGCGGCGGCGAAGGCGCGCGCGGCCACCGACCGCCCGGACCCCGGCGGGCCGGTGAACAGCCAGGCGTGGGTCATCGCGGTCGGGTCGGCGATCGCCGCCCGCAGTTCGGCCACCACGGCCGGCTGGCCGACCACCTGCGTCCAGACGCCCTCCTCGGGCGCCACCACCGGCGCGGTCACGGGTGCAGCTGCGGCGTGGCGCCGGTCTGCGCGTGCGGATGGTGCGCGTGGGCACCGCCCCGGCCGTCGTGCCGCAGCTCGGGAGCGACCTGGGTCTGCGCGGCCGGCGGTGCGGGGGTCTGCAGCGGCAGCCCGGAGAGCAGCTCGGCGACCCGCACCCGGATCGCGGCCGCGAGCTCGTCGGGTGAACGCCGCGCGTCGAGCACCAGGTAGCGGTCGGGCTCGGCCTCGGCGAGCTCCTGGAAGGTGCGCCGCACCCGCTGGTGGAACTCCAGCGACTCCGACTCCAGCCGGTCGGCGGCGGCCCGGCCGCGGGCTCGCGCGAGGCCCACCTCGGGCGGCAGGTCGAGCAGGACCGTCAGGTCGGGCTGCAGGCCCTGGCTGGCCCAGCGGGAGATCGTGCGGACGTCGTCGAGCGGGATCGTGCGCCCGGCGCCCTGGTAGGCCAGCGAGCTGTCGATGAACCGGTCGGTGATCACGACCTCGCCGGCGTCGAGCGCGGGGCGCAGCACCTCGTGCACGTGCTGGGCGCGGTCGGCGGCGTAGAGCAGCGCCTCGGCCCGCGGGGCGATGCCCACCTGGGCGCGGTCGAGCACGATCGAGCGGATCCCGGCCCCCGGCGGGGTGGCGCCGGGCTCGAAGGACGCACGGGCGGTCAGCCCCTCGTCGGCGAGCCACTCCTGCAGCCGGCGCACCTGGGTGGACTTGCCGGCCCCCTCGCCGCCCTCGAAGGCGATGAGCACCCCGCCCCCGGCCAGCCTGCGGCGCGCGGTGGTGTCGCGGCGCAGCGCGGTGACGACGTCGGCCCACAGCGGGATGGGGCGCCGGTCGTCCATCTGCCGGTAGGCGAGCAACCCGACGCCGATGGCCAGCAGCCCGGCCGCGAGCAGCATGATCCGCTCGCCGGAGAGCGGCAGCACGACGGCGCCGAGGTCGAGCTCCTCCCGGCCGATCAGCCCCACCCCGATCGGCACGAGGGCCAGGGAGATGATCAGCGCCGCGCGGACCAGGGACTGCACGATCGCGAAGGTGCGGCCCCGGATCGAGTCCTCCACCTCGGTGCCGATCAGGGTGATCCCGGCCAGGAAGGCCATGCCGGCGAAGAAGCCCATGACGACCACGAGCAGCAGCGAGATCCACAGCGCGAAGGACAGCGACAGCAGCACCACGACCACCCCGGCGCCGACGATCGCCAGCCCGAAGATGCGCTCGCGGGCGAGGTCGCGGGCCACGCTGGGGCCGATGCCGATACCCAGGCCCAGGCCGACGAAGACGGCCCCGAACAGCAGGCCGTACGCCGCCTCGCCGCCCCCGAGCACGTTGACGTAGGCCTGCCCGGTGGCGATGATCGCGCCCGCCGCGACGAAGGCCCCGGTGATGCCCACGACCAGGCCCCGGATCAGGCGGGTGTGCCCGGCGAAGGAGAAGCCCTTGACCAGCGAGCCGAGGAAGCTCTCCTGCTGGCCGACCACCGCCCCCTCCGCCCGGCGGCCGCTGATCGACGGCAGGTTCCAGATGACGAAGGCCGCGACCAGGAAGGTGAGCGCGTTCAGGTAGAGGGCGAGGTCCACCTCGTCCACGCCCGGCAGGACGGCGCTGAGCTCGCCGCCCACGCTGGTGAGCAGGGCGAACACGATCGCCGCGGCCACCGGGGTGAGCCCGTAGGTGGTGACCAGGGAGAGCTGGTTGGCCGGCTCCAGCTGGTCCTTGCGCAGCATGTTGGGGACGGCGGCGTCCTTGGCCGGGATCCAGAACAGGCTGAAGGCCTCGATGACGAACTGGGCGATGAAGAGCCAGATGAGGTTGTCGACGATCGGGATCGAGGCGAACAGCCCGAACCGGAAGATGTCGGTGACCACCATCGTCTTCCGCCGGTCGAACCGGTCGGCGAAGGCCCCGGCCACCGGGCCGAGCACGATGGCCGGGAGCAGCCGGAAGAGCAGGACGCCGGCCAGCGCGAAGTTCTGCGCGGCGTAGTCGTCGAAGGTCATCGTCGCCGTGACGGTGATGGCGAGCAGGCCGAGCCAGTCACCGAAGCTGGACAGCAGCGTGGACAGCCAGAGCTTGCGGAAGTCGCGCACCCGCAGCACCGCGCGGATCTTGGCCACCGTGCCCACCGCACCGGAGCCGTCCGCGCCCGAGGCGGACGAGCCGGGGGGTGCGCCGTCCGGGCCGACGTCGGTCAGGGGCGGGCCCGCGGACGGCGGCACCGGCGTGCCGGCGGGCGGCAGCCCGTCGCCCGGGGCGGCCGGCTCCCCGACCGGAGCAGCCGGCACCGCCTTCTCGGGCGGTGCCGGTGAGTTCGGGTCGGCCGGAATGGCGAGCTCCCCAGGTCGGTGGGCGGCAGGGCGGAGCGGGCCCAGCGGGGTTACGGTACCGGCCGGGGACCACGTTCCGGCACCGCATTACCCGGCGGGTGGGCGGTTCTCGACGGCTCCGCGGACGGGCGGAGCCCTGTCAGGGTCGGGGATGATGAGTGCGACCGGGGATCCGACGCGCCAGGCCGGCAAGACTTCACCCGGCCGTTGGCACCCGGACACCTACCTGCGGTTCGCCGGGGAACGCGCCCGCTCGTTCGCCGACCTGCTCGCCCGGGTGGGGGCCCCCGACCCGCGGGTCGTCGTCGACCTGGGCTGCGGAGAGGGCTCCCTGACCGCTTCGCTGGCGCAGCGCTGGCCGGGTGCCCGCGTCATCGGCGTCGACTCCTCCCCCGAGATGCTGGCCGCGGCCACCGCCACCGCTCCCGGGCACGTGGAGTTCCGGCTCGGCGACGTGCGGGACTGGACCCCGGCCGGCGCGGTGGACGTCGTCGTCAGCAACGCCGTCCTGCACTGGGTGCCCGGGCACCCGGACCTCATGGCGCGCTGGGCCGCGGCCCTGCCGGCCGGCGGGTGGCTCGCCGTCCAGGTGCCGGGCAACTTCCGGGCACCCACCCACGCGCTGCTGGCCGACCTGTGCCGCCGCCCGGAGTGGGCCGACCGGCTGGCCGGCGTCGCGCCGCGGGCCGACGCCGTGCTCGAGCCCGCCGGCTACGCCGAGGTGCTCACCGGGGCGGGGTTGGTGCCCGACGTCTGGGAGACGACGTACCTGCATGAGCTGAGCGGGCCCGACCCGGTGCTGGCCTGGGTGCGCTCGACGGTGCTGCGCCCGGTCCTCGCCCGGCTGGACGACGACGCCGCGACCGCGTTCTCCGCCGCCTACGCCGAGGCCCTGCGGACGGCCTACCCGCCCCGACCCGACGGCACGACGCTGCTGCCCTTCCGGCGGGTCTTCGCCGTCGGCACCCGCCTGTCCTGACCGTCGGCCGGCGGCGGTCAGCGCGGGGTGAGCCGGTAGGCGTGCGTCCGGTAGGGCAGCTCGAGCTCCGGCCGCCCCCGGGTGCCGGGGTGGTCGGCCAGCAGCCGGCGGATCGCGGAGAGGAACTCCTCGCGCCGGGCGCCGTCCATGACCGCCACGTAGCTGCGGGTGGCGATGCCGCCGACGACGTCCTCGGGGCCCGCACGCTGCACGATCCCCGACTCGACGACCTCGACGTCGGCCCCGAGCTCCTCGGCGAAGCGGTCGACGACGCGCTGGTCGGCCTCGTGCCCGCGCGCCTCGTCGGCGATCAGCTCCTCCAGTGCGGCGATCCAGGGCACCCGGTCGTCGCGGGTGTTCCAGACCAGGCCGAGGACTCCACCGGGACGGAGCACCCGGCGGATCTCGCGGGCGGCCGGGACCGGGTCGAACCAGTGCGCGGCCTGCCCGGCCACGACGGCGTCGACCGAGGCGTTCCCAGCCGGGAGCCGCTCCGCGGTCCCCACGGCGGTGGCGACCGCCGGGAACCGGGCGCCGAGCTCGGCCAGCATCTCCGGGGACGGGTCGACCGCGCGGACGCGGTGCCCCAGGCCCAGCACGACCTGGGTGAGCAGTCCCGTGCCGGCACCGACGTCGAGCACGTCGAGCGACCGGTCCCGGCCGAGGAGGAACTCGACCGCGTCGACCGGGTACGTCGGCCGCAGCGCGGCGTACCCGGCCGCGACCGCCCCGAACGAGCGCGCCCGTGCCCCCAGCGCGTCCTCGTCCGGCGGCCCCGCCCCGAGGCCTCCCCCGAGCATGCGAGGGGTGCGGGGGACGGGGTCCTTCATCAGCCCGCGGTGACCGGGTCCGACGCCGTCGTGGCGGCCTTCTTCGCGGTCGTCTTCTTCGCGGTGGCCTTCTTCGCGGTCGTCTTCTTCGCCGCCGTCTTCTTCGCCGTCGTCTTCTTGGCGGCCTTCTTCTTCGACGGTCCAGCGGCTCGGCGGTCGGCCAGGAGCTCGGCGGCGCGCTCGATCGTGATCGACTCGACGTCGTCGCCCTTGCGCAGGCTGGCGTTGGTCTCGCCGTCGGTGACGTAGGGCCCGAAGCGACCCTCGCGCACGGTCACCACGCCCTGGGTGACCGGGTCGGGGCCGAGCTCCTTGAGCGGGGCCTTGGCCGCCGCCCGGCCGCGCTGCTTGGGCTGGGCGAAGATCGCCAGCGCCTCGTCCAGCGTGGTGGTGAACAACTTCTCCTCGCTGTCGAGCGAGCGGGAGTCGGTGCCCTTCTTCAGGTACGGACCGTACCGGCCGTTGAGCGCCTGGATCTCCTCGCCGTCGGGCGCGGTGCCGACGGTGCGCGGCAGCGTCAGGAGCTTCAGCGCGTCGTCGATGGTCACCGTCTCCGGGGACATCGACGAGAACAGGCTCGCCGTGCGCGGCGACTCCTTGCTCCCCTCGGGGACGACGGTGGTGACGTAGGGGCCGTAGCGGCCTGCCTTCACCACGACCGGGTGCCCGGACTCCGGGTCGGTGCCCAGCTCCCGGTCGCCCGAGGGCGCCTCCAGCAGCTCGCGGACCTTCTCCTCGGTCAGCTCGTCGGGCGCGAGGTCCTCGGGGATGCTGACGCGCGCGCCGTCCTCGCCGTCGGCCTGCAGGTAGGGGCCGTAGCGGCCGACGCGGACGACGACCGGGCGGCCCTCGCGGTCGGTGGCGCGCAGCGGGATCGAGTTGATGCCGCGGGCGTCGATCTCCTCCAGTCGCTGGCCGATGACCTGCTTGAGCCCGCCGGACTGCGCGATCGCGCCGGCGTGCCGGCCCTCGCCACCGAAGTAGAACTCGGTCAGCCAGTCCACCCGGCCCAGGTTCCCGCCGGCGATCTCGTCGAGCTCCTCCTCCAGCGACGCGGTGAACTGGTAGTCGACCAGCTGGGCGAAGTACTGCTCGAGCAGGTTGACCACGGCGAACGCCACGAACGACGGGACGAGGGCGTTGCCCTTCTTCCACACGTACCCGCGGTCCTGGATGGTCTGCATGATCGACGCGAAGGTCGACGGCCGGCCGATCCCCAGCTCCTCCAGCCGGGCCACCAGGCTCGGCTCGGTGTAGCGGGACGGCGGCTGGGTGGTGTGGCCCTTGGCGTCGAGCGACCGGGTGTCGAGGGTCTGGCCGCGCTCCAGGCGCGGCAGCCGGCGCTCGGCGTCGTCGCTGCCGTGGTCGTCGTCGCCGTCCTTCTGCGCGCCCTCGTCCCGGGACTCCACGTAGGCCCGCAGGAAGCCGGGGAAGGTGATCGTGCGGCCGCTGGCGGTGAACTCGACCGCCTCGTCGGTGCTGCTGCGACCGGCCAGCCGGACGCTGACGGTCTGGCCGACGGCGTCGGCCATCTGCGAGGCGACGGTGCGCTGCCAGATCAGCTCGTAGAGCCGGAACTCGTCGCGCGCCAGCTCCGACGCCAGCTGGCCGGGGGTCCGGAAGCTGTCCCCGGCGGGCCGGATGGCCTCGTGCGCCTCCTGCGCCCCCTTGGACTTCTTGCTGTAGACCCGCGCCTCCGGCGGCACGTACGCGTCGCCGTACAGCTCCCGCGCCTGGGTGCGAGCGGCGTTGACCGCCTCGGCCGACAGGTTCGTCGAGTCGGTCCGCATGTAGGTGATGTGGCCGTTCTCGTACAGCCGCTGCGCCACCCGCATGACCTGCGCCGACGACCAGCCGAGCTTGCGACCGGCCTCCATCTGCAGCGTGGAGGTGGTGAACGGGGCGTACGGACGACGGCGGTAGGGCTTCTCGTCGACCCGGCTGACGCTCACCTGGCGGCCCTCGAGCCGGGCGGCCAGGCCGCGGGCGCCGGCCTCGTCGAGGTGCACGACGTCACCGGTGACGCGGCCGGTGGCCGCGTCGAAGTCCTTGCCGGTGGCGACGCGGCTGTCGTCGACGCTGACCAGCTTGGCCCGCACGGTGGTGGGCTCGCCCGCGTCGGCGCCGGCGGCGCGGCCGGGGACGGCGAAGGTGCCCTCCAGCGACCAGTAGTCGGCGGCGTGGAAGGCCATCCGCTCCCGCTCGCGCTCCACGACGATGCGGGTGGCCACCGACTGGACGCGGCCGGCCGAGAGCTTCGGCAGCACCTTCTTCCAGAGGACCGGGGAGACCTCGTAGCCGTAGAGCCGGTCGAGGATGCGCCGGGTCTCCTGCGCGTCGACCAGGTGGGTGTCGAGCTCCCGCGGGTTGGCCACGGCACGGGCGATCGCCTCGGGGGTGATCTCGTGGAAGACCATCCGGCGCACCGGCACCCGCGGCTTGAGGGTGTCGATCAGGTGCCAGGCGATGGCCTCGCCCTCGCGGTCCTCGTCTGTCGCGAGGTAGATCTCGCTGGCGTCCTTCACCAGCTGCTTGAGTCGGGTGACCTGCTGCTTGCGGTCGGGGCTGACCACGTAGAGCGGCTCGAAGGAGTTGTCGACGTCGACACCGAGCCGCGCCCACGCCGCGCCCTTGTGCTCGGCCGGGACGTCGGCGGCGTTGCGCGGCAGGTCGCGGATGTGCCCGACGCTGGCCTCGACGACGTAGCCGCTGCCCAGGTAGCCGGCGATCTTGTTCGCCTTCGTCGGCGACTCGACGATGACCAGCGGCCGGCCGCCGGACGCGGCCGAGCCCCGGCGGGCCGGCGTCTTCTTCGCGCCGTCCGTCGTGGGGTCGCTCTCGGTCTGCGTGGTCTTGGTGGGCACGGGACTCCTGTCGGTGCTGCGGGGGCGGTGCGGGTGCGGCGGGACCGGCCGGTCGGCCGGTCTCCTGCGTCGCCCCGGCGGGTGCCGGGGCGGCGGGCGCCACCGCGGAACGCCCCTCGGCGGGCCACGGTAAGCCACCCCGGCGCCGTGGCGCCGGGGGCGACCTCTCCATGGGCGTGCCGCCACCCCGACCAACGTGGATGGTGCGGCCGTGTTCCCGCAGGTGGAAGGCGGTGTACCGCCAAGGGGTCAGCCGCCGGCGGTGTTCAGGGCGCGCTGGTGGTGAGCTCGGACCCGGTGGAGGACGCCGTCGTCGCCTCGCCGACGACGACCGAGCGCCGCTTGGACACCACGACCGCGACCACGATGACGACGACGGCGGCCAGCGCGATCGCCACCCGGACCGGGGTGTTGGCGCCCTCCCCGACCGACAGGGCGACCACCGCGGGTGCGATGAGCAGTGCCACCAGGTTCATCACCTTGATCAGCGGGTTGATCGCCGGGCCGGCGGTGTCCTTGAAGGGGTCGCCCACCGTGTCGCCGATGACGGTGGCCGCGTGGGCCTCGCTGCCCTTCCCCCCGTAGCTGCCGTCCTCCACCATCTTCTTGGCGTTGTCCCAGGCGCCGCCGGAGTTGGAGAGGAACACCGCCATGAGCGTGCCCGCCGCGATGGCGCCGACGAGGTAGGCGGCCAGCGGGCCGATGCCGAGACCGAAGCCCACGGCCACCGGCGCCAGCACGGCCAGCAGGCCCGGGGTGGCGAGCTCGCGCAGCGAGTCCTTGGTGCAGATGTCGACGACCCGGCTGTAGTCCGGCCGCTCCTCGAACGTCATGATCCCGGGGTGCGTGCGGAACTGCTCGCGCACCTCGAAGACCACGCGTCCGGCGGCCCGGGACACGGCGCTGATGGCCAGCCCGGAGAAGAAGAAGACCACTGCGGCGCCGAGGACCGCACCGACGATGTTGTTCGGGTTGACCAGACTGAAGGCGGTGCCGAGCGTGGCGCCGGCCTCGTCGAGCGCGACGGCGACCTGGGCGTTGTAGGAGCCGAAGAGCGCGGTGGCGGCGAGGACGGCGGTGGCGATGGCGATGCCCTTGGTGATCGCCTTGGTGGTGTTGCCGACGGCGTCGAGGTCGGTGAGCACCCGGGCGCCGTCGTCGTCGATGTCGCCGGACATCTCGGCGATGCCCTGGGCGTTGTCGCTGACCGGGCCGAAGGTGTCCATGGAGACGATCACGCCGGCGGTGGTGAGCAGCCCGCACCCGGCCAGGGCGACGGCGTAGAGCGCGGCCCCGCCCCCGATGAGGAAGGCGCCGTAGACCGCTCCCCCGATGAGCAGCGCGGCGTAGACCGCCGACTCCAGGCCCAGCGAGATGCCGGAGAGGATGACGGTGGCCGGTCCGGTGAGGGAGCTGCGCCCGACGTCCTGGACCGGCTTGCGGCTGGTCTCGGTGAAGTAGCCGGTGAGCTGCTGGATGGCCGCGGCCAGCACGACGCCGACGAGCACCGCCACGAGGCCGAGCACCTGCGGGCTGACAGCCAGGCCCGCACCCCCACCGGTGCCGGGCAGCACGGTGAACGCGGCGACCGCCACGAGCACCAGCGACACCACGGCGGAGACGAAGAAGCCGCGGTTGATCGGGGCCAGGCCGTTGCGGTCGTTCTTGCCCGGGTTGGTGGCCAGGATGCCCACGACCGAGGCGATGACCCCGATCGCGGCCACCACGAGGGGGAAGACCATGCCCACCGAGCCGAAGAAGACCTGGCCCAGGATGAGGGCGGCGACCAGGGTGACGGCGTAGGACTCGAAGAGGTCGGCGGCCATCCCGGCGCAGTCGCCGACGTTGTCGCCCACGTTGTCGGCGATGGTCGCGGCGTTGCGGGGATCGTCCTCCGGAATGCCGGCCTCGACCTTGCCGACCAGGTCGGCGCCGACGTCGGCGGCCTTGGTGAAGATGCCGCCGCCGACGCGCATGAACATCGCCAGCAGCGCACCGCCGAACCCGAAGCCCTCGAGGACGACCGGCGCGGTCTCGTCGAACAGCAGCAGGACCAGCGCCGCGCCGAACAGGCCGAGGCCGATGGTGATCATCCCGCAGACGCCACCGGTCCGGTACGCGATGCGGAAGGCCGGCCGGTAGCCGCCCTCGCGGGCGGCGGCCGCCACCCGCACGTTGCCGCGCGTGGCCAGGGTCATGCCGATGAAGCCGACCAGCGCCGAGAACAGTGCCCCGACGAGGAAGAACACCGCCCGTCCCACCCGGGTGCCGAAGCCGCCGTCGGCCACGGGGAGGACCAGCAGCAGGGCGAAGACGATCACCGCGAAGACGCTGAGCGTGCGGAACTGCCGACGCAGGTAGGCCGCCGCGCCCTCCTGGACGGCCCGGGCGATCTCCTTCATCTTCTCCGTGCCCTGATCGGCGGCGATGACGGCACGGACCAGGTAGGCGGCGAAGGCCAGCGCGGCGAGGGAGATCGCGAGGATGACGGCGACCAGCGCCGTCTCCCCGCCGGACAGCGATCCGTCAGGCATGGCTCCTCCAGGCGTCTGCGGCCGCCCGGGAGGCGCCGTGCTCCCCGGTGCGGCGGAGGTCGGCGTCCCGGGGGCGGGCCCCGGGACGGCGCGAAGTGTAAGGGAGATCACACTGCATGTGGCCGGTCCGCGCGCTCCTTCTCCCGGCGGGCGACGGCCGGTTGCGCCCGGGTGTGACAGTGGGGAGGTGACCACGCTCCACCCGGTCCGGTCGGCTCCCCCTCCCGGCACGGACGACCGGTCCGGGGGCGCTGCGGCCTGGCCCGGCGGCGGCGAGCTGCTGGCCGCGCTGCTGGCGGACACGGCCGAGGACGAGCAGCCGGTGACCCACGTGCACCACCTGCCGGTGCGTGAGAGCCGCACGGCCGCGTGGCCGGAGTGGGTGGAGCCGGGCCTGCGCGACCGGTTGGTGGCACGGGGCGTGCGCGCTCCGTGGCAGCACCAGGTCGCGGCGGCGCAGGCGGCGCGGGAAGGCCGGCACGTCGTCGTCGCCACCGGCACCGCGTCGGGGAAGTCGCTGGCCTACCAGCTCCCGGCCCTGACCACGCTCGCCGAGGACCCGCGCGCCTGCGTCCTCTACCTCGCGCCCACCAAGGCGCTGGCCCGCGACCAGCTGGCCTCGGTGGCCGAGCTCGCGGACCCCTCGGTGCGGCCGGCCCCCTACGACGGCGACACCCCGGCCGAAGAGCGGGACTGGGTCCGGCGGCACTCCCGCTGGATCGTCACCAACCCCGACATGCTGCACCGCGGGATCCTGCCCGCGCACCAGCGCTGGTCGAGCACGCTGCGCCGGGTGGCCTACGTGGTGATCGACGAGTGCCACGCCTACCGCGGGGTGTTCGGCTCGCACGTCGGGCACGTGCTGCGCCGGCTCCGCCGGATCTGCCGCCGCTACGGCGCGGACCCGGTCTTCGTGCTCGCGTCGGCCACCGTGGCCGACCCGGCCGCCGCGGCGACCCGGCTGATCGGGGCGGACGTCGTCGCCGTCACCGACGACGGCTCCCCGCGCCCGGGCGCCACCTTCGCGCTCTGGGAACCACCGCTCACCGAGCGGACCGGCGAGCACGGGGCGCCGCTGCGCCGCTCGGCCGCCGCCGACGCCGCCGGCCTGCTCGCCGACCTCGTCGAGCGGGGCGCGCGGACGCTGGCGTTCGTGCGCTCGCGCCGCAGCGCGGAGTCGGTGGCCGAGCAGGCCCGCCGGCTGCTGCACGACCGCGGCCGCGCCGACCTCGTCCCCCGGGTGGACTCCTACCGCGGCGGCTACCTGCCCGAGGAGCGCCGGGAGCTGGAGCGGGCGCTCTCGGCCGGGGACCTGCTGGGCGTGGCGACCACCAACGCGCTCGAGCTCGGCATCGACATCGCGGGACTGGACGCGGTCCTGCTGGCCGGCTACCCCGGGACGCTCGCCTCGCTCTGGCAGCAGGCGGGGCGGGCCGGGCGGGCGCAGCGGGAGTCACTGGTGGTGTTCGTCGCGCGCGACGACCCGCTGGACCACTACCTGGCCCACCACCCGCGGGCGGTGTTCGGGCGGCCGGTCGAGGCCACCGTCACCGACCCGGCCAACCCCTACGTGCTGGGCCCGCAGCTGTGCTGCGCCGCGGCCGAGCTCCCGCTGGTGCCCGCGGACCTCGCCGACTTCGGCGGCCCGGTGGCCGAGGCGCAGCTGGACGAGCTGGTGGCCGCCGGGCAGCTGCGCCGGCGGCCGGCCGGCTGGTACTGGGCCGGGCGCGGCCGCCCCGACGTCGACATCCGCGGCAGCGGGGACGAGCCGGTGGCGATCATCGAAGCCGGCACCGGCCGGCTGCTCGGCACCGTCGACGGCGGCGCCGCGCACTCCACCGTGCACGAGGGCGCCCTCTACGTGCACCGGGGCGACACCTTCGTCGTCGACGAGTTCGACCTCGACGACGCCTGCGCTGTCGTGCACCCGGAGAGCCCCGACTGGACCACGGTGGCCCGCGACGTCACCGACCTGGCGATCGTCTCGATCGAGCAGACCCGGTCGCTGGGCACGGTCACCGCGCACACCGGCGTCGTCGACGTGACCAACCAGGTGGTCGCGTACCAGCGGCGGCGGCTGGGCACCGGCGAGGTGCTCGCCGAGTTCCCGCTCGACCTGCCGCCGCGCCAGCTGCGGACCAAGGCGGTGTGGCTGACCCTCGACTCCCGCGCCGTGCAGCGGGCGGAGGTCGACGACGCGGCGCTGCCCGGCTCGCTGCACGCCGCCGAGCACGCGGCGATCGGCATCCTGCCGCTGCTGGCCACCTGCGACCGCTGGGACCTCGGCGGGCTCTCCACCGCGGTGCACCCCGACACCGGGACGGCGGCGATCTTCGTCTACGACGGCCACCCCGGCGGGGCGGGCTTCGCCGAGCGCGGCTACGCGGCACTGCGCAGCTGGCTGCAGGCCACCCGCGCGACCGTGGCCAGCTGCGAGTGCGAGAGCGGCTGCCCCTCGTGCGTGCAGTCGCCCAAGTGCGGCAACGGCAACGACCCCCTCGACAAGGCCGGCGCGGTGCGGGTGCTCGACGTCGTCCTGGACGAGCTGGCCACCGTCGACGAGCGGGGCGCGGACGACCTCGCCGACGAGGACGACGACGCCCCGGTTCCCGGCGCGGTCACTGCTGCCGAAGAGGTGCCCGCGCCGACCGAGGAGGACCTCGTCTTCTGACCCGGTCGGCGCGGCGGCTGCGACCGGGCCGGCGCGGGCCCGGCCCTCCGCGCCGTGCACGCCGAGCCGGCCCAGCCGCAACGGCACGCGCACGGTCACCTCGACGACCGCACCCTCGGTGACCCGGCACCCGGTCAGCTCCGCGCCGTTGGCGGCCGCGACCTCGGCGGCCGCGGTGCAGGCCGCCGGATCACCCAGCACCGCGCGCCCGGCGGCGGCCAGGGCGGCGAGATCCGCCGCCGTCGCCGCCCGGTGGCGGGCCACCGTGACCAGGCCGACCAGCACCGCCCCGGCTGCGACGGTCACCAGGACGGCGCAGAGCACCAGCACCCACACCGTGGCCGAGCCGCGCTCCCTGCTCATCCGGGGGGCTCCGTCCCGGGCTCGCGCTGCGTCACCGCCGCGGCGGTGACGGTGACCCGCCAGGGCAGCGGGCCCAGGGGCCGGACCTCCGCCGTCACGGTCACGCGGACCTCGCTCCCGCTGCCGGTGACCGCCGTGCCGGCACCCGCCGGCGCCGCCCGGCCGGCCCACTCCGCGACGACCGCGACCTCCTCCCCGCGCGACGCGGCCCGGGCCCCCTCCCGGGCCGCGTCGACGCACCGCAGCTGCGCACCCACGACGGTGACCGCGGCGACGGCCCCGGCGAGCACGAGCAGCAGGACCGGCAGGACCACCGCGGTCTCGGCGGTGACCATCCCGGCCTCCCGGCGCGGGGCCGCTCGACGTGCCACCGCTCAGGAGAGGGTGGCCAGCGCGGCGTCGACCAGCTCGGTGAGCCCGGTGACGATGGAGTCGCCCGAGACCACCCGGTAGAGCACCGCGGCGAAGGCGCAGGCGGCCACGGTGCCGACGGCGTACTCGGCGGTGCTCATGCCGGCCTCCGCACGTGTCTGCAGCCGCGCCCACCGGCGGCGGAGGAGCAGGCCGCGAGGCGGCTCCTCGGCCCCCTCCGGTGACGGGTTGCAGGGAGCGGGCGTGGTTCCGGGCATCGGGCGTCCTCCTCGGTCGGGGCCCCCGGCGGGGCCGTGCCATCGAGCCTCGGGGTTGCGGGCGGCCCGGCCGAGGGGCACGCGACATCTGTGGAGAGCGCCGGAGGATGTGGACGGCGTCAGCCGAAGACGTCGCCGGCGATGCCGAGCACGAGCGGCACCACGCCGAGGCAGACGAACGCCGGCAGGAAGCACAGCCCGAGCGGGGCGAGCACCCACACCCCCGCCCGCTGGACCGCCGCCTGGGCCTGCGCCCGCGCCGCCGTGCGGGTCTCCTCGGCCAGGGCCACCAGCGCCGGCACCGCGGCGGCGCCGGACTCCCCCGCCCGCACCAGCACGCGCGCCAGACCGGCGAGCTCGGCCGGCTGGTCGGCCCAGGCCCGGCGGGGCTCGGCACCCATCCGGTACAGCCCGGCCGCGCCGCGCAGCCGCCGGCCGAGCGGGTCGGGCACCGCACCGGCCACGGCGGCGAGCGCCCCGGCGACCGGCAGCCCCGCGGTCAGGCAGGCGGCGAGCAGCTCGCAGGCCGCCGGCAGCTCGCGCAGCAGGGCCGTGCGCTCGGCGGCGTCCTCGTCCGGGGAGGCGCCGCGCAGCAGCCGCTCCCCCGCGGCGGCGACCACGACGGCGGCGCACGCCCCGGGCACACCGCCCAGCAGCAGGCCCACCGCGACGCCGGCCGCGCCCGCGAGCAGCCAGCGGCGCCGAGCACCCGCCGCCGCGTCGCCGGCGACGGCCGGCGGAGGGCCGGGCCCGGTCACCCGGCGGACCCGCTCGCCGACCACGGCCGAGCCCGGCACCCACACGGCCGCCGCCACGGCGAGCAGCAGCACCGGCAGCGCACCGGTCATCGCGCGCTCCGCCGCAGCAGGCGGCCGGTCCACGCGATGCCGGCCACCTCCAGGAGCACCCCGGCCACCAGCAACCCCTGCCCGGTGCCGGTGCGGGTGAGCACGTGCCACGGGTCGGCGCCGATCCCGGCGCCCATCGCGAGGCCGAGCACCGGCAGCCCGGCCAGCAGCCGGGCGCTGGCCCGGGGCCCGGCGGTGGCCACGAGCAGCTCGCGGCGCCGGCGCAGCCGGGCCCGGAGATCGCTCTCGACCGCGGCGACCACGGCGGCCAGGGAGCAGCCGGTGCGGGTGCTCAGCGCGACGGCGGCCGAGAGCCGGGCGAGCGCGGCGGCGACCCCGTCGGCGCCAGGTGCCTCCGCAGCTCCCGCAGGCACCGGCGCGCGGACGGCCCGCACCAGCGCTGCGGCGCACTGCGGGTCGGGGCAGTCGGCGGCGGCGGCGCGTACCGCCTCGTCCAGCGTGCGGCCCGCCCGCAGCTCCGCCGCGAACGCGGCCAGCGCGTCGGCGAGCACCCCCTGGCGCGCGGCGTCGGCCGCGTCCCTCCGGCGGGCCAGCCGGTCGCGGGCCGCGAGCGCGGCGCAGCCGGCGGCGAGCACCGCGACCAGCGGTGTGCCGAGCAGCGCGCCGGCCCCGCCGGCGACCACCGCGGCGGCGAGCGGCAGCGGTGGCAATCGAGACGGGCTCCCGGTAGCGGCCGGCGCCACCCGAAGCAGCCGACGGCGGACCACCGCGCGGCCGTCCGGCCAGAGGAGCGCCGCGCCCGCGGCGGCCAGCAGCGCCGCGGTCACGGGCCCGCCAGCAGCCGCCGCAGCGCCTCACCGGCCGGGCACGGCCCGCCGTCGGCCCGCCAGCCCGGCTCCACCACCACGAGCTCACCGTCCCGGCGCAGCAGCCCGATCTCCTCCACCCGGCGTCCCCCGGGCGCCCGGCGCAGGTGCACCACCACGTCGAGCGCGGCCGCGGCCTGGCTGTGCACCGCGGCGCGCCCCAGCCCGGCGGCCACGCCCAGCGCCTCCAGCCGGGCGGGCACCTCGGTCGACCGGTTGGCGTGCAGGGTGCCGCACCCGCCGTCGTGACCGGTGTTCAGCGCGGCCAGCAGGTCGACCACCTCGGGGCCCCGCACCTCCCCGACGACCAGCCGGTCGGGGCGCATGCGCAGCGCCTGCCGGACGAGGTCGCGCAGGCCGACCGCGCCCGCGCCCTCGACGTTCGGCGGCCGGGTGAGCAGGCGGACCACGTGCGGGTGCGGCGGCGTCAGCTCGGCGGCGTCCTCGCACAGCACCAGCCGCTCGGCCGGGTGTACCTCACCCAGCAGCGCGGAGAGCAGGGTCGTCTTCCCCGAGCCGGTGCCCCCGGTGACCAGGAACGCCAGCCGCCGCGCCACGACCGCGCGGACCAGCGCCCCGCTCTCGCCGGGCAGCGCGCCCAGCGCCTCGAGGTCGGCCAGCGCCTGCGAGCACCGGCGCAGCACCCGCAGCGACAGGCACGTGCCGCCGCCGGAGACCGGCGGGAGGACCGCGTGCAACCGGGTGCCGCCGGGGAGACCGACGTCGACCCAGGGGCAGGCGTCGTCGAGTCGCCGCCCGGCCGACGCGGCCAGCCGCACGGCCAGCCGGCGCACCGCGTCGTCGTCGGGGAACCGGATCCCGGCCGCCGGCTCCAGGCCGGCCCCGCGGTCCAGCCAGACCTCCTCGGGCCCGTTGACCAGGACGTCGGTGACGCCGGGCAGTCGCAGCAGCGGCTCCAGCGGGCCGGCGCCGGCCAGTTCGTCCACGGCGTCGCGCGCGGCGAGCAGGACGTCCCGGTCACCCAGGAGCCCCCCGGCCTCGTCGCGCACCAGGGCGGCCACGCCTGCCCGCGAGGGGACACCGTCGGCGACGGCGAGCCGGGCGCGCACCCGGTCCAGCAGCGAGGGCTCGCTCACCGGCCGGCCGCCTCGGGCAGCGCCGCGAGCACCCGCCGGGCGACGGCGGCCAGCGGGGACCGGGGGTGCGCACCGGGGAGCTGGCCGCGCTCGGCGCGGGCGACCGCCCCCCGGTCGTGCGGCAGCTCGGCGAGCACCGGCCGCCCCACCACCTCGGCCACGTCACCGGGCGCCAGCCCGCCGGGCCCGGTGCGCACCACCAGCTGCGCCGGGGACCACGGCGAGCCGTCGGCCGCGACGAGCTCGCGGGCGGCCGTGGCGGCGCGCAGCCGGGCCGGCACCACGAGCAGCGCGAGGTCGGCGTCGGCCAGCACCTCCTGCGGCCCGCGCCCGATGCCGTCGGGGCCGGGGCGCGGCAGGTCCACGACGACCGGGCGCCCGGTGCCGCGGCCGGCGTCCACCACCGCGGCCAGCGCCTCACCGGGCACCGGCGTCGCGCCGCCCCGGTCGGCCGAGACCAGGTGGACGCCGGCGACCTCGGGCAGCGCGGCCAGCAGCGCCTGGCCGGCCACGCCGCCGCGCAGGCCGGTCAGCTCCGGCCAGCGCAGCCCCTGGGCGAGCTCGGCGCCGAGCAGCAGGTCCAGCCCACCGCCCCAGGCGTCGGCGTCGACCAGCACCGCGCCCCCGGGGGCGGCCAGGGCGACCGCGGCGGCCACCGTGCTCGCGCCCGCCCCGCCGCAGGCACCGCCCACCGCGATCAACCCACCCCGTTCGGCCGGCGCCCGGGCGGCGCTGGCGCAGCGGGTGAGCAGCCAGGCCTCGTCCGCCGGGAGCACCGCCACCCGCTCGGCCCCCACCTCGACGGCCACGGCCCACTCGGCGGCGGGCAGCTCCCCGCCGGAGACCACCACCACGCCCGGTCGGCGGGGCAGCCCGCGCAGCGCCCCGCGGCTCAGCTCCTCGGTGCCGACCAGCACCAGCGGCGCCTCGCGGTGGGCACGGCGCAGCGCCGGGCCGCCGGTGGCCACCTCCGCCTCGGCGCCCGCGGCGGCGACCAGGCGGAGCAGCTCGTCGAGCAGCTCCTCGTCGGTGCTGACGACGAGGGGACGGAGCGGTCGGGACGGCATCGGGACGGGCACGGGGCGACCCCACCGGACGCCAGGAGGACGGCGCCAGAACGGCAGGGGAATTGTGGATGACCCCATCGGGTGTGGACACCGTGCATCTCGGTGCCCTACCTGCCGATCCAGCTACCGTGACTGACGTGTCCCGCGCCGCGGCGTTCTTCGACCTCGACAAGACGGTCATCGCCAAGTCCAGCACGCTGGCCTTCGGCCGGCCGTTCTTCCACGGTGGGCTGATCAACCGGCGCGCCGTGCTGAAGACGGCCTACGCCCAGTTCGTCTTCTCCCTCGCCGGTGCCGACGCCCAGCAGATGGAGCGGCTGCGCGCCCAGCTCACCACGATGGTCACCGGCTGGGACGTGGCCACGGTGCACGAGATCGTCCGGGAGACCCTGCACGAGATCGTCGACCCGCTGGTCTACGCCGAGGCCGCCGACCTCATCGAGGAGCACCGCGCCGCCGGCCGGGAGATCGTCATCGTCTCCAGCAGCGGGGCGGAGATGGTCGAGCCCATCGGCGAGATGCTCGGCGTCGACCGCGTCGTCGCCACCCGGATGGTCGTCGAGGACGGCCGGTACACCGGCGAGATCGAGTTCTACGCGTACGGCGAGCACAAGGCCGAGGCGATCCGCCGGCTGGCCGCCGAGGGCGGGTTCGACCTGGCCGACTGCTACGCCTACAGCGACTCGATCACCGACCTGCCGATGCTCTCGGTCGTGGGGCACCCCACCGCCGTCAACCCCGACCGCGGGCTGCGCAAGGCCGCGCTGCAGCACGGCTGGCCGGTGCTGCGGTTCGAGCGCCCGGTGAGCATGCGCTCCCGCTTCTCGGTGCCGCCGGCGCCGGTGGTCACCGGCGCCGCCATGGGCGTCGGCGCCGCCGTCGTCGGGCTGGCCTGGTACGCCCGGCACCGGGCGCTGCGCGCCGGGCTGCCGGCTCCCGGCCCGGCGCCGCGGCGGCGTCGCCGCGGCGCCTGACGCTCAGCGACCGAACCGCTCCCGGAGCCCGTCGACGAGGGTGCGCACGCCGGACACCGGGGTGAACGCGCGCGCGGCCGCGGTCAGCGCCGCCACCTCGTCGTCGGCCAGCACCAGCTGGTCGGCGGCTGCGTTGAACTCCAGCTGCTCGACGCTCGAGGCGCCGGGGATCACCACCACGCGCGGCTGCGCGACGAGCCACGCCAGCGCGACCTGGGCGGGGGTCGCGTCGTGCGCGTCGGACACCTCGCGCAGCACGTCGAGCAGCGGCTCGACCCGGCGCAGGTTCTCGGTGCCGAACAGGGGGTTGGCCGCGCGTACGCCCCCGGGCCGGTGGTCGGCCGAGTACTTCCCGCCGAGGAGGCCCTGGGCCAGCGGGCTGTAGGCGATGACCAGCCGGTCCTCGCGCTCGGCGAAGGGCACCAGGTCCGCCAGCGGACCGGCGTGCGCCAGCGAGAACTGCACCTGGTTGGCGATCACCGGCGCACCGAGCGCCGCGTCGGCGGCCCGCCAGCGGTCCAGCGAGTAGTTGGAGACGCCGACGGCGCCGATCCGCCCCTCGTCGAGCAGCGCCCGCAGGCCCGGCATGGTCGCCGTGTCGGGCACCACCGGGTTGGGCTGGTGCACCTGGTAGAGAGGGATGCGGTCCAGGCCCAGGCGGCGGGCGCTGCCTCTCCAGCGCTGCCGCACCACCCGGGGGAACGGCGCCACCGGGAAGATCTTGCTGGCGACGACGACCTGGTCCCGCTCCTCCCCCAGCGCCTCGCCGAGGATCCGCTCGCTCCGCCCGAAGCCGTAGATCTCGGCGGTGTCGAACAGGGTGATGCCGAGTTCGCGTGCCCGCCGCACGATGTCGCGGGCGGCCCGGTCGGCGTAGGTGTCGCCGTACCCCCACTCGCGGGACCCGAACTGCCAGGTGCCCAGACCGATGCGGCTGACGGGGCCCAGCCCCGGGACGCCGAGAGTGCGCATGCCCCCAGTCTCAGCCGCGGAGCAGGCTCTCGCAGATGGCCAGGCCTTCCAGGGCCCCGTGCTCGGTGGCGCGGCAGCAGTGCACGAGCCACGCGGCCACGCCCTCGGGGGTGCCCGTCACGTAGCCGGCGAGCGCCTCGGCGTAGGCCTCCCGGCCCAGCTCGGTGAAGCCCACCTCGGGTACCGACACCGCCTTGGGGTCCAGCCCCCGGGCGATGCCGGTCAGCCGGGCGGCCCCCCGGGCGACGACGCCGTCGGCGACGCCGAAGGGGGCGAGGGCGGCCAGCTCGCCGTGCACGAGGGCAGCCACGAGGACGGCGGGCACGGTCGTGGTGCCGGTGGCCAGGGAGAACAGGCCCGCCAGCCGGGGGCCGGCGTGCGCGGCGGGCCGGCCGAGGTCGGCCCGGTCGGCGAGATCGGCGGCGGCCAGCACGTGCAGGCGGGCGATGACCTGCCCGGGCGCCCGCGGCCAGGTCTCGACCATCGAGCCGAGCGCCGCCGAGACCCGCAGCGCGCCCTGCACCACCGGGTCGTCCACCCCGCCGGCCCGCAGCTCGGCGAGCGGCACGTCGACGCCCGCCAGCGCCGCGGATGCGCGCGCCCCGCGCAGCGCCGACTCGGTGCTCACGCCCGCGGACTCCCGGCGCAACACCTTGTGCCTCAGCAGCCGGTCGATCCCGGCACGGGCCGCGTCGGCGGCGTCGCGCACGCCCGGCAGGTCGAGGAGGGGCGCCAGGGGGTCCGGGTCACCCGGACGGGCTGCGGGACGGGCCGCGCCGGGGCGGACGGGGATGCTCACGGCCACGACGGTACGAGGCGCGGCGTGCGGGCCCGCGAACCCCTGCCCTACGCTGCCTCCTTGCCATGGCCCGACCCGTCACCCTGCTGCTCGTGCGCCACGGGCAGAGCGAGTGGAACGCCGCCGGCCGCATGCAGGGGCAGGTGGCCCACGTGCCCCTGACGCCGCTGGGTCACACGCAGGCCGAGGCGGCCGCCGCCGAGCTCGCCGGCCTGCGGCCGGGCGCGCTGCTCTCCAGCGACCTGCTCCGCGCCGTGCAGACCGCCGAGTACTGCGCCCGCGCCACGGGGCTGCCCTTCAGCACCACCCCGGCGCTGCGCGAGCAGGGCTACGGCGTCCTGGAGGGCCGGCCGTCCCGGGAGCTGTGGGACGTCGTCGACTGGTCCGACGCCCACTGGTCCGCCGAGGGCGGCGAGAGCCTGGCCGAGCTGCACGCGCGGGTGGCGGCCTACCTCACGCAGCTGTGCGCCGAGCCCCCGGCCGACGTGGTCGCGCTGGTGACCCACGGGGACACGATCCGCGCGGTGCAGGCCGTGGCGGCCGGGCTGGGGCCCGACGCGATGCCCGCGATCACCCCGCACAACGGCTCGGTGACCCGGCTGGAGATCTGCGAGTGAGGACGGCCCGGCCGCGCGGCCGGGCCGTCGTCCCCGCTCAGCGACGGCGGAGGAATCCCTGCACGAGGCGCCCGATGCCACCGCCGGAGGAGGCCGAGCGACCACGCCCGGTGCCCCTGCTCGCCGACGTCCTGCGGCCCATGCCGCGGCCGCCCCGCGTCGCGCTCTGCGCCGTTCCCATCAGCTTCCCGAGGATGCTCATGCAGGACCCGGTGCCCGCCGCCGACCGGACCGATGCGGCCGACGGCGACGCGCCGGCCCGACGCGGCGTGGCGTCACGCGCTGCACGCCGAACGGCACGGTCGCGTCAGGCAGCGAGCTCCACCAGGTCGACCACGAAGACCAGCGTCGAGCCGCCCGGGATGGGTCCGCGGTCCTGCTCGCCGTAGCCCAGCTCGCTGGGGATGACGATGACCCGCCGGCCACCGACATGCATGCCGGTGATCCCCTGGTCGAAGCCGGGGATCACCTGGCCCGCGCCCAGGGTGACCGGCAGCGTCTCGTCCGCTCCGCGGCTCCAGGAGGAGTCGAACTCCTCGCCGGTCTCGTAGAACGCGCCCACGTACTTCACCGCGACGGCGGTGCCCTCGGTGGCCCCCACCCCTTGCCCGACCAGCACGTCCTCGACGGCGAGCTCGGTCGGCGCGGGCGCGTCCGAGGCGGGCACGTCAGGCGCCTGCGTGAGGTCGGTGGTGATCTCCTCGGCGATCACCACCGCGGGGTCGCCGGTCGACGAGCCGGTCCCGTCGTCCCCGCCGCAGGCGGTCATGACGGCGGCGAGGGCCAGGGCGAGCAGGGTGCCGGGAACGGTGCGGCGGGGCATGAGGACTCCTGGACGAGCGGCGGCTCGGATCGGGACCGGGACGGCGCTGCCCGGGCGGACGGGGGCCACGACGGCCCCGCGGTCATCGTCCCAGAACGCCCGGTCCGCCCCGGGGCGCGGTCAGGCGGCGCCGAAGGCGTCGGCCACCCGGTGGTGCACGGCCGCCTCGTCCCGCCGGCTCTGCCGCTCCAGCGTGCGCGCCAGGGCCCGGCGGGCCCAGCCGTTGCTCGGCGCCAGCTCCACCAGGCGGGCGAGCGCCTCCTCGGCCGACCGCAGCTGCGCCGAGCCGTAGTAGGCCCGCGCCAGCAGCTCCAGCGCCGCCTCGTTGCGCGGCTCGGCGTCGACGACCGGCCGCAGGATGCGGACGGCCGCGTCGGCCTGCCCCATGTTCAGCAGGAGGTCGGCGCGGAGGAACTCCGAGTGCAGGTCGAACTCGCTCGGCTGACGCATGCTCCCGCCAACGCGCCCGCACGGCGGCAGCTTCCCGCGGGGCTCAGCCCTCCGGTTCGGGGAAGCGGGCGCCCGCGGCCAGCTCGCTGCCGTCGGCGACCCGCGCCGCCCGGCCCACCAGGGTGATCTCGCCGTCCCCGCCGATCGACGCCCCCCGCCCGACGTCGACGCCGTCGTCGAGCACCGACCGGGTCACCGTCGCCCCCGAGCGCACCCGGACACCGGGGAGGAGCACCGAGTCGACGACGGTGGCCCCGGCCTCGATCACCACGCCCGGCGAGAGGACCGAGCCGCGGACCTCCCCGCCGACGCGGGTGCCGCCGGAGATCAGGCTGTCCTCGACGTGCGCCTCGCTGAGCACCCGCGCGGCGCTGTGCCGCCCACCGCGGGTGTGCACCGGCCACCGCGGCGCGTCGAGGTCCAGCGGCGGCTCCGCGGCGATGAACTCCCGGTGCGCCTCCCAGTAGGCCGGGATGGTGCCGACGTCGCGCCAGTAGCCCTGGAGGGGGAAGGCGCGTGCCAGCCCGTCGGCCGTCATCGCCGGCAGCAGGTGGGTGCCGAGGTCCTCCAGCCCCTCCTCCCCGACCTGGTCGCTCAGCGCCTCCAGCCGGTCCAGCGTGGGGGCCGGGGAGAAGACGAACACCTCGTTGGTCGCCGTCGTCGTCGCCGGCTCGTCGGGCTTGTACGCGTACCCGCTCACCCGGTCGCCCTCCCCGACCTCGACGATCCCGTAGCGCGACGCGTCGTCCGGGGCCACCTCGGTGGTCACCATCGTCACCTCCGCACCGGAGCCCAGGTGCGCCTCGGCCACCTCGCGGTAGTCGAGCTTGTAGACGGCGTCGGCGCTGACGACGACCAGCGCGTCCGCGTCGAAGTCCCGGATCAGGTCGGCGTGCCGCCACAGGGAGTCCGCGGTGCCGGTGTTCCACCCGCCGCGCTCGGTGCCCTTGTACGGGGGAAGGGTGAGCAGCCCGCCGGCCGTCCGGTCGAGGTCCCAGGGGCGGCCGTTGGACAGGTGGTCGTGCAGCGACGTGGGGTGGAACTGGATGGACACCCAGACGTCGGGGATCTGCGAGTTCTGGCAGTTGCTCAGCGGGAAGTCGATGAGCCGGTAGACCCCGGCGAAGGGCACGGCCGGCTTCGCCCGCCGTTCCGTCAGCAGCTCGAGGCGGCCTCCGGCGCCGCCGGCCAGCACGAGGACGAGGATTCGCGGGAGCGCCATGGCGGCTGGCTACCCCGCCGCGGGCACACCCACCCGCGGGCGTGCCCGGCGACTACGGGCGGCGCACCGACTCGAGGAAGCCGCGCACCCGCTCCTCCAGCTCCCAGGACCGCTCGGCGACGACCTCGTCGGGGTCGCGCTCCTGCAGCCACGGCGGGATCTCGGTCCGCACCCGCGCGGAGCACCGCAGGTCCGCGCAGATGTAGGTGCCCACGGTGTTGCCGTTGCGCCCGGCGTCGCCGGTGCGCCGGGCGGTGAACAGGGAGACGCCGTCGCCCGGCTGCGCGGTCTGGCAGAGCAGGCACATCGCCGTCGTCCGGCTGGACATGCGGCTCTCGGCGGCCCGGACGGCGATGCCGACGGTCTCGTCGTCGACCTGCGCCACCAGGTACCCGCGCAGCGGCGCCTTCGGGTCGCGCCAGCCGAGCACGACCTGCTCGCTCCAGTCCAGCTCGCCGAAGTCCCTGGGCAGGGTGAGGGTCTTCGCCTCGCCGCGTGAGCAGTTGACGAACGAACGCCGGATCTCGGCCTCGGTCAGGGGTGTCACCGGTGGTGCCTCGTCTCGTGGTGGTGCGGGTGCCGACGGACGATCATCGGTCATCCGCCCGGCGGGCTCACCCGGTTTTCCGCACCGCGGTCAGGCGGGGAGCTCACCACCGGGACCGGCCGCCTCGGCCAGCAGCCGTTCCCGATGCTCCGCCGGGAGCCGGTCGACGTACACGGTGCCGTCGAGGTGGTCGACCTCGTGCTGCAGGCAGCGGGCGGCCATGCCGGTCGCCTCGATGGCCATCGGGTCGCCGTGCAGGTCGACGCCGTCGACCCGCGCCCGGAAGGCGCGCGGCAGCTCGGCGTAGGGGCCGGGCACCGACAGGCAGCCCTCCTCGGTGATCTCCTCGGCCGGCTCGTCCCCGACCGGCTGGAGGACGGTCAGGGCGGGGTTGACGACGTAGCCCACGACGTCCTCCCCGTCGGCGTCCGGGCAGTCGATGACGAAGACCCGCGCGTCCACGCCGATCTGGTTGGCGGCCAGCCCGACACCGTCGGCGGCCTCCATGCTGGCGAACATGTCGAGCACCAGCCGCCGCAGCGCGTCGTCGAAGACGGTCACCTCGGTGCACCTGCGGTGCAGCACCGGGTTGCTGCCGTAGGTGACGATCGGCCGGGCGACGCCGTCGTAACGGCCGAACAGGCGCATGCGGCGATCCTAGGGAGGACCACCGCGGGCGGGCGCCCGCCGGGGCCTTGGCACGATGGCGCGGTGCGCCCCAGCCCCGATGCCGCGACCGCGCTGGGGCTGGCGCTCGGCGCGCTGGCCGACCTCGCGCTCGCCGATCCGCGGCGGGGGCACCCGGTGGCCGGTTTCGGGCGCGCCGCCGCCGCGCTGGAGCGCCGGGTGTGGCGGGACTCCCGCGCCGCGGGTGCCGGCCACTGGGCCGTGCTCGTGGGCGGCGCCACCGCGCTCGGGGTGGCGGCCGATCGCGTCACCCGCTCCCGCCCGGCGCTGCGCACGGCGGCGACGGCGGCCGCGACGTGGACGGTGCTGGGCGGCACGTCGCTGGCCCGGGTGGCCGGGCGGATGCACGTGGCCCTGGCCGCCGACGACCTCCCCACCGCCCGGGCCACGCTGCCCGGCCTGGCGGGGCGCGACCCGAGCGGGCTGGCGGCGGCGGAGCTCGCGCGTGCGACGGTGGAGTCGGTGGCGGAGAACACCTCCGACGCCGCCGTCGCCCCGCTGTTCTGGGGTGCGGTGGCCGGGCTGCCGGGGTTGCTGGGCTACCGGGCGGTGAACACCCTCGACGCGATGGTGGGCCACCGGTCGGCGCGGTACGGCCGCTTCGGCTGGGCCGCCGCCCGGGCCGACGACGTCGCCAACTGGGCGCCCGCCCGGCTGACCGCGGCCCTGACGGTCGGGTGCGCCCCCCTGATGGGCGGGTCCGCGGCCGGAGCGCTGCGCGTCTGGCGCCGCGACGGCGCCGCGCACCCCAGCCCCAACTCGGGGCGCTGCGAGGCCTCGCTCGCCGGCGCCCTCGGCCTGCGGCTGGGCGGGCGCAACGTCTACGGCAGCCGGGTGGAGGACCGGCCGGCGCTGGGCGACGGCCGGCCGCCGGGAACCGCGGACATCTCCCGGGCCGTGACCCTCTCCCGCGCGGTGTGGACCGCGGCGGCGGTCGCGGCGGTGCTGGCGCGCCGGCTCCGCGGCTGACGGCGCCGGTGCGCGACGTCACGCGGGCGTGGCGGCACCGGGAAGCCGGCCGGGTCGACCCGGGGATGGCTGGCCGGCGGGTCCCCCGGCCCGCGGCCACCCCGCACCGTGACGAGGAGCGTGGACACCGACAGGTACCCCAGCCCCAGGAGAACGAGCACCATCGCGACGACACCACCTGCATCCATGCCGAGCACAGTGGCACGGTCGTTGCTGGCACATTCCAGGCCAATCCGGCATGGTGGCCCGCATGCCACCCGGAGCAGAGAAGTCCACCGGCGCTCGCGAGCTCGCCACTCTCATCGGGCCGCCCGACGGGTTGCCCGCTCCGCGGTACGCCGGGGTCGCCCGGCGGGTCCGGGAGCTGCTGACCGCCGGCTCGCTGCCCGTCGGCACCCGGCTCCCCGCCGAACGGGAGCTCGCCGCCGAGCTGGACGTCAGCCGCGTCACCGTGGCGTCGGCCTACCGGGTGCTCCGCGAGGAGGGGTTCGCCCGGACCCGGCACGGATCGGGCACCGTGACCGCGCTCCCCGACGTCCGGACCGGCTGGTCGCCGCCGAGAACCACCCCCGGGGTGCTCGACCTGGCGCACGCCGCACCGGAGGCGGCCCCCCAGCTGCTGCCGGCCTACGAGCGGGCGTTCGGCGAGCTGCCGGCGCACCTGCCCGCCCACGGCTACGCGCCCAGCGGGCTGCCCGGCCTGCGCGCGGCGGTCGCCGGGTGGTTCACCTCCCGCGGGCTGGCCACCGACGCCGACCAGGTGGTGATCACCGCGGGCGTCGGCGATGCGGCCGCGCTCGTCCTGGGGACGCTGCTGGAGCCCGGCGACCGGGTGCTCGTCGAGCACCCGACGTACCCCGGCGCGGTGGGCCTGGTCGCGGCGGCCGGCGGGCGCTGCGTGCCCGCGGTGGTCGATCCGGCCGAGCCCGACGCGCTGGTCGGGATGGCCCAGCTGGTCGCCCGGCAGAGCAGCCCCCGGCTGGCCTACCTGATGCCCGACTGCCACAACCCCACCGGCGCCGGGCTGTCGGCGACCGGGCGCCGGCGGCTGGCCGCCACGCTCTGGCAGCACGGGATCGTGACCCTGGTCGACGAGGTGGCCACGGGCCTGCAGCTGGACGGCCCGGCCGCGCCGCCGTACGCCGCCGGGGTCCCCGACGCCGCGGTGGTGACCGTCGGCGGCCTCTCCAAGGCGGTGTGGGGCGGCCTGCGCATCGGCTGGCTGCGGACGGAGGCGAGCCTCGCCGCCCGGCTGGGCGAGGCGCTGGCCAGGCGGCAGCTGTCGGTCGGGGTGCTCGACCAGCTGGCCGCCACCGTCCTGGTGCAGCAGCTCGACGAGGTCCTCGGGCACCGGCGGGTGCAGCTCCGGGAGCGGCGCGACGTCCTCCTGGCCGAGCTGGCCCGGCAGCTGCCCGACTGGAGCGCGCCGGTGCCCGCCGGCGGCCTCTCCGCCTGGTGCCGGCTGCCGCCCGGGACCAGCTCCGCCGAGCTGACCTCGGCCGCCGCCGAGCTCGGGCTGCTGCTCGCCGAGGGGCGGGCGTTCGGCACCGGTCACGCCTTCGACGACCACCTCCGCCTGCCCTTCACCCTGCCCCCGGAGCGGCTGCGGGCCGCCGTCGGCGTGCTGGCCCGGCTCGACTCGGCGGTGCGCCGCACCAGCCCCGCCGCCTCGCCACCGCGCCCGCTCACCGTGGTCTGAGGCGCGTGCCGGTGCGGGGAGCGCCGCGTCGACGTACGGTCCTGGCATCGGGAGGCCCGGCCCGTCGGAGCCGGGGCGCCCGGGTGTCGAACAGCCGGTGCCCGGGGGTCTGCCGGCACCGGCACGCCTCCGCCGAGGAGGTCGACCATGTCGTCACCGGCGCCCGCCCGCACCCCTCCGGCCACGCGCCCCCCGCTCGACCGGGGCCGGGAACCGCGCCGCACCATCACCCGGCACCCCGCCCCGGTGCCGGCGATCGCCGGCCGCTACCGGTTCGACCGGCACACCGGGAGCTGGTGGTGGTCCCCGGAGATGCACGACCTGCTCGGCCTGGACGCCACGGCCACCGCGCCCTGCACCGAGGCGCTGATCGGCGTCCAGCACCCCGACGACGCCGGGCGGGTGCTCGCCGCCCTCTCGGCCTGCGGGGCCGGCCGGCCGTTCGCGGTCGAGACCCGCGTCGTGCACCCGGCACGTCCACCGCGCCCGGTGCTGCTGGTCGGCGAGCCCGACCGGGACGACGCGGGCGGCGTGCGCGCGGTGGAGGGAATCTGCGTCGACCTCGCCGGCTCCCGGCCACCGGTGGCCGGGCCCACCGGCGCAGAGATCCTCCGGGCCGAGGTCCAGCAGCTCCGGGCGGCCATGGCCAGCCGCGCGGTCATCGAGCAGGCCAAGGGCATCCTCATGGTGCTCACGGGCTGCACCGAGCAGGTCGCGTTCGACCTGCTGTCGCACATCTCCAGCCACACCCACCGGAAGGTCCGGGACGTGGCCCAGGCCATCACCGCCTCGGCCACGGGGCACGGCCGGCTGCCCGAGGACGTGCGCCTCATCCTCCGGGACGCCTGCCCCCCGGGGTAGCCGCCCGGCCGGGCCCTCGCCGGAGCCGCCGTCCCGCCGCCGGGCGGGTTCCGGCAGGATCGCGGGCAGCCCGTGGTGTCCGGGGTCGCGGCCCTCGGGCCGCCGAGGAGGGAGAGCCTGCGATGTTCTACGTCCTGGCCCGATTCGTGCTGCGCCCGCTGTTCTTCCTCATGTGCCGGCCGCAGATCACCGGGCGCGAGAACGTGCCGCTCGACCGGCCGGTCATCCTCGCCAGCAACCACCTGTCCTTCATCGACAGCATCGCCATCCCGCTGGCCGCCCCGCGCCGGGTGGCCTACCTGGCCAAGGCCGAGTACTTCACCGGCCGGGGAGTCGGCGGGTGGCTCACCCGCACGCTGTTCACCGCGCTGGGGGCCCACCCGGTCGAGCGGGAGACCCACCGGGCCGCGCAGGCCGCCCTGGACACCGCACTCGGCATCCTGCGGGGCGGCACCGCCTTCGGCCTCTACCCGGAGGGCACCCGGTCCAAGGACGGCCGGCTGGCCCGCGGCAAGACCGGGGTCGCCTGGCTCGCGCTCACCGCCGACTGCCCCGTCGTCCCGGTCGCGGTGCGTGGCACCGACAAGGTGCAGCCGGTGGGCGCGCGCTGGCCGCGCCCGCACCGCATCGCGATCACCTTCGGCGAGCCGCTGACCTTTCCCGAGCTGGCCGGCCAGGCGAACCGCAACCGGGCCCGCCGCGAGGTCACCGATCGGATCATGCTGGCGATCGCCGACCTCTCCGGGCAGGAGAAGGCCGGCTGGGACGCCCCGCGCGAGGCGGCGTGAGCGGAGGGCTGCTCGTCGCCGGCACGACCTCGGACGCCGGCAAGTCGGTGGTCACCGCCGGCATCTGCCGCTGGCTGGTGCGCCAGGGGGTGTCGGTGGCGCCGTTCAAGGCGCAGAACATGAGCAACAACTCCATGGTCACCCTCGACGGGGCCGAGATCGGCCGCGCCCAGGTGATGCAGGCGGCGGCGGCGCGGGTCGAGCCGGAGGCGGCCATGAACCCGGTGCTGCTCAAGCCGGGCGGGGAGAACTCCAGCCAGGTGGTCGTGCTCGGCCGGCCCGTGGCCGACGTGACCGCGCTGTCGTACCGGCCGATGAAGGCGGCGCTGCTCGAGCAGGTGCTCGAGTCGCTCGCGGACCTGCGGTCGCGGTACGACGTCGTCGTCTGCGAGGGCGCCGGCTCCCCCACCGAGATCAACCTACGGCCCGACGACATCGCCAACATGGGCCTGGCCACCGCCGCCGACCTGCCCGTGGTCGTCGTGGGCGACATCGACCGGGGCGGCGTCTTCGCCGCCCTGCACGGCACCGTGGCGCTGATGCCGGCGTCGGACCAGCGGCTGGTCGCCGGGTTCCTGGTGAACAAGTTCCGCGGCGACGTGCGGCTGCTGCGGCCCGGGCTGGACCAGCTGACCGCGCTCACCGGGCGGCCGACGCTCGGCGTCCTGCCCTGGCTCTCCGGCCTGGAGCTGGACGTCGAGGACTCGCTGAACGTGCCCGCCGCGTCCGCCGCCTCGCCACCGGTCGGCGACGACGTCCTGCGCGTCTCGGTCGCCCGGCTGCCCCGGCTGTCGAACTTCACCGACCTCGACGCGCTGGCCGCCGAGCCCGGTGTGCTCGTGCGGTACGTGACCCGGCCCGAGGAGCTCGCCGACGCCGATCTGGTCGTGCTGCCCGGGACGCGCGCGACCGTCGCCGACCTGGCCTGGCTGCGCGCGACCGGGCTCGCCGACGCCGTGCTGCGCCGGGCGGCGGAGGGGACTCCGGTGCTCGGTATCTGCGGCGGCCACCAGATGCTGGCCCGGTCGATCACCGACGAGGTGGAGTCCCGGGCGGGCACCGTGACCGGGCTGGGCCTGCTGCCCGCCGCCGTCCGCTTCGCCCGGGAGAAGACGCTGGCCCGCCCGGTGGGGTCCGCGCTGGGCGAGACGGTGCACGGCTACGAGATCCACCACGGGGTCGTGACCGTCGACGGCGACGCCGAGCCGTTCCTCGACGGGGCCCGCGCGGGATCGGTCTTCGGGACGACCTGGCACGGCGCGCTGGAGAACGACGGCTTCCGCCGGGCCTTCCTCGCCGAGGTCGCCCGGATCACCGGCCGCCGCTTCGTCCCCTCCCCGGACACCGACTTCGCGGCGGTGCGGGAGGCCCGGCTGGACCGGCTGGGCGACCTGGTCGCCGAGCACGCCGACACCGACGCGCTGTGGCGGCTGATCGAGGCAGGACCGCCCGCCGACCTGCCGATGCTGCCGCCGGGCGCCGGGTTCAGCCCTCGCTGAGGCGGGCCCGCACGTCGTCCGGCCAGGGGGTGGCGCGGCCGTCGGTGACGGAGACGTAGGTGGTGCGCACCACGCAGCAGACCCGGTCGCCGACGCGCACGGTGAACCGCACCGACACGCTGGTGCGGCCGACCTTCTCCGTCTCGGCGTCCACGGCGACGGTGTCGCCCCAGCGGGCCGACGACGTCCACTCGAGCGCGGTGGCCTTGACCACCGGGTCGATGCCGCGGGCGACCAGCTCGTCCCACGCGAACCCCTGTGCGGCCCACCACCCGTTCGACGCCTCGTCGGCCCACGTCAGGTAGTGGGCGTTGAAGACGACGCCCTGCTGGTCGCACTCGACGTAGCGGACGGGGGAACTCCAAACCTCGGGCACGGGTCGCCACGCTAGCCGCACGGGCCGATACCGTCGGGGCGTGCACCCCGAGACGCCCGCCACCCCGCCCTCCGACGCCGTCGTGCTCGCCGGGTACCGGGAGGCGTCTCCACGGGTGCTGAACAAGGTGATCGGCGCGCTGGACGGCTACTGCCGCGACTTCATCGCGCTGAGCCCGTTCGCCACGCTGGCCACCGCCTCGCCCGACGGCTGGCCCGACGTCTCCCCGCGGGGCGGCGCGCCCGGCTTCGTGCACGTGCTGGACGAGCACCGGCTGGCGCTGCCGGACCGGAGCGGCAACAACCGGGTCGACAGCCTGCGCAACCTGGTGGCCAACCCGAGGGCCGCGCTGATGTTCTTCGTCCCCGGCTTCGACGAGACGCTGCGGGTCTACGGGACGACGTCGCTGGTGGACCCCGGGTCGCTGGATCTCGACCTCACCGAGTTCGGCCGGGCACCGCTGTCGGTGCTGGTGGTCCAGGTGGAGCGCGCCTACTTCCAGTGCCCGAAGTCGGTCATGCGCTCGGGCCTGTGGGACCCGGAGCAGCGGGTGGACCGCTCGGCCTTCGCGCCGTTCGGCGAGGTGATGCGCGAGCACTGCCGGGACACCACCATCCCCACCGACGACGCGGTGATCCGGGCGGACCTGGCGCTGGAGCTCTGACGCCGGCGGGTTCTGTCGGTGCGGCGCCCTAACCTGCGGCCATGTCCTTCGACGTGCAGGTCGTGGTCGACTCGTCCGCCCCGCATGAGCTCGCCGACTGGTGGGCCGAGGCGCTGGGCTGGCGGGTGGAACCCCAGGACGAGGCCTTCATCCGCCGGATGGTCGAGACCGGCGCCGCCGCCGGGTCGGACACCACCACGCACCGTGGCGCACTGGTGTGGAAGGCAGGCGCCGCGATCACCTCGACGGAGCCGGGCCGCCCGCGCGTGCTGTTCCAGCTCGTCCCCGAGCCGAAGGCCGTCAAGAACCGGCTGCACCTCGACGTCCGGGTCGGGCCCGAGCGGCGGGAGGAGGAGGTGGCCCGGCTCGCCGGGCTGGGTGCCACAGAGCTGTGGCGCGGCCAGCAGGGCCCGTTCGCATGGGTGACGATGGCCGACCCGCAGGGCAACGAGTTCTGCCTCACCTGAGGAGGCACTCCCCCCAGGTGCTCAGCCGGCGCGCAGGTCGCGGGCGAGCTTCCGGTCGGCGACGGCCCGCTCGGCCACGGCGCGCACCCGAAGGCGGCGGCGTCTGCGACTGGAGCCCAGGTAGCGGGCGTCCTCCACCAACTGGAAGGCGGCGAGCACGCTCGCCTGCACCTCCCGTGCGCGTGGGAGCGCCGGGCGCGCCGGTTCGGCCGAAGTCATGAGCCCCCCTTCTCCCGGGGGCGCCGCCACGCTCCCGTGCGCCCATCGTGCCCCCGTATCGACACCGCCAACCCCCACGGTGACCAGATGGTGCCGATGTGTCACGTGTGACACACGGTGATGCTCCTGTGTCCTCGCCGGGGCGCACGATGCCGTCGCGGCCACCCCTCCGTACGGTGCGGTCATGGCCAGGTTCCGGCTCGGGCGGACGGCGGCGCACACCGCGGGCCGCGTGCTGCACCTGCTGCGCAGCAGCCGTTCCCCCGCCCGCGGGCGGCCCGCGCCGCCGGGGAGCCCGCGGCCGGCCGGCGCGCCGGACGTGGAGTACCGGCCGTTCGACGACGACCGTCCCGATCCCGGGGAGATCGTCTGGGCCTGGGTGCCCTTCGAGGAGGACGACGGCCGGGGCAAGGACCGACCGGTGCTGATCATCGGCCGGCGGGGCGAGGACCTCCTCGGCCTGATGCTGACCAGCCGCGACCACGACCGGGACGCCGCCGACGAGGCCCGGCACGGCCGGTCGTGGACCGACATCGGCACCGGCGCCTGGGACCCGCGAGGGCGGGCGAGCGAGGTGCGGCTGGACCGGCTGCTGGTGCTCGATCCCGGGACGGTCCGCCGGGAGGGCGCCGCGCTGGACCGCAGCCGCTTCGACCGCGTCGTGGCCGAGGCCCGCCGCGTGCAGGGCTGGTGAGGCGGGGGTCAGTCCGCGACCGACTCGTCCCGCGCGGGCCGCCGCACCGGCGGCCGCAGGTTGTAGACGCCGAGGCCGTCGCCGATCGGCTCCAGGTCGTAGCGGTGCACGACCTTCGGCCCGCCGTGGAGGTGGACGTGGGTCACCGTCGGCAGCGGGTCACCGTGCCGGGCCTCCCGGATCTGCACCCGGCCGTCGAGCGGACCACCGACGAACAGCAGCACCGCGTCGTCGGCGTCGGCCCCGGTCGTGGCCGCGTTCTCCTCGGACAGGTCCCTCTCCTCCCGCTCGTGCGCCGGTCCACGAGGGTAGGCGCGTCCGGCCCGCCCGTCAGGTCCCCCGCCCCCCGGCAGCCCGGTGGCCGGGTCGCTCAGCCCGGGGGTCTGCGCCGGAGCCGGCGCGCCACCAGTGGGGCGCTGAAGAGCATGACGAACAGCCGGATCACCTGGACGGCGAGGACGAAGGTGGTGTCGGCGCCCGAGTCCCGGGCGGTGGCCAGCACCGCGTAGAGCCCACCGGGCGTGGTGGCCAGGTAGCCCTCGAGCGCGGTGGCCCCGGTGGCGGCGGCCAGCAGCCCGCCCAGCCCGGCGCACGCCAGCACCAGGGCCAGCATGATCGCCAGCGCCAGCGGCAGGGCGCGGCCGATGGCACGCAGGCTCCCGCGGGTGAAGCTGATGCCGACCTGCAGGCCGATCACGAGGAAGGCCGCGCTCTCGACGAGGGCGGGCACCCCCGCACCACCGGAGAGGCCGGTCAGGTCGGCGACCGCGGCGGCGACCAGCGGGCCCAGCAGCGCGGCGACGGGGACCCGGAGCAGCCGGCCCCCGACCAGCCCCACGAGCGAGCAGGAGGCGGTGAACGCCAGCCCGGCGGGCCAGCCCGGCCCCCCGGCGTCGCCGGGGGTGAGCCCGGCTCCCGCGGTGGCGCCGTAGGCGGTGGTGGCGACCACCGGCATGAGCAGGACGATGAGCAGCACCCGCAGGTACTGGAGCACCGCGACCATCCGCTCGTCGGCTCCCAGATCGCGGGCCATCACCACGATGCCGGAGGCGCCACCGGCGATCATGGCGAACGCCCCCGTGACCGGACTGATCCCCCGGTGCAGCCGCAGGGCGAGCCCGGCCAGCAGGCTCAGCACGAGCGTCCCGACGGTGACCAGGAGGACCGGGAGCCAGTCGGCGGCCACCGCCCGCAGCGTGCCGAGGTCGACCAGGGCGCCCATGGAGACGCCGACGACCGCCTGCCCGGCGGTCCCGAGCCGCTCGGGGACCCGTGCCGGTGCAGGTACCGCGAGCGCGCGGACCAGCCCGGCGACCAGGCCCCCGAACAGCGCGGGCGACGGCAGGCCGGCCAGGCCCAGCAGCAGGCCGAGCGCGACGGCTCCGCCGACGACGACGGCCGCGTCGAGCAGCGTCGCACCCCGTCCGCCCCGCACCAGCCCCCCGCTCCCCGTTCTGCCGCCGGCGCACACTCTGCCGGTGTGCCGCTGGCCACGCGCGGGTGGTCGGCCGCCGGCGACCCGGCAGCGAGGGCGCTCCGCACGGGAAGTCGGGCGCACCGCCCCGAGGGCGGACTCAGCCGCCGGTGATCCGCCGCAGTTCGGCGACGTGGGCGTCGAAGGCCGCCCGGCCGGCCGGGGTCAGGGCCAGGCTGGTGCGCACCCGGGACGCGCGGGTGACCTTGCGGACCGTCACGTACCCGGCCGCCTCCAGCTGCTTGACGTGCTTGGAGAGGACCGAGTCGCTGACGCCGACCTGCTCGCGGACGGCGGCGAAGTCCATCGTGTCGACGACGGCGAGCAGCCCGCACACCTGCAGCCGCGGCGGGGCGTGCACGACCGGGTCGAAGCGCGGTTCGACGGCGGTCACAACTCGCCGCGGAGCTCGGCGGCGTAGATGCGCGTCCACCACCGGCTCACCAGCGCGACGGCGACGCCGCAGGCCGCCGACACCCCGAGCAGCAGCTCCGGCAGGTCGAGGAAGGCGTCGAGGCACGCGGCGACCACCCAGCTGACGCAGCACCAGAACCAGACCGTCGTCGCCCGCTGGGTCGGACCGGGCCGCATGCCGTTGACCCACATGCCGGTGAGCCTCCGGTAGACGGTCACCAGCCCCCAGCAGCCGGCGAGGAACACCAGCCCCGCGCCGCCGATCAGCCACCAGTTGTGGGTCGCGTAGCTGCCCAGGAAGGCGAAGACGAGCACGCCGAGGAGCACGTCGTACCACCAGGGCTGGACCACCCGTTCGGCCAGCGCCACGCGCTGGGCCCGGAGGGTGGCGAGCTCCGCCGCCGCCCTCGTCGCATCCGTCGCACGCTCGTCGCTTTCCATGTCGGAAAGGCTGCTCGTCGCTTTCCGATCCGTCAAGTCGCGCCACGCGACCGTTACACGGCCGTGGTCTCATGGCGGTCCGCCCGACGACCGCGAAGAGGAGACGTGACCGATCTGCGCCACCACGGGGACGCCGAGCTGGCGCCCGGCCTGGTCGACCTCGCCGTGAACGTGCGGGCCGGCACGCCACCGGCCTGGCTGACCGACGTCCTGCGCGGCGCGCTGGACGACAGCGCCGGCTACCCCGACGCCGCGCCGGCCCGGGCTGCGGTCGCGGCCGCGCACGGCCGCGACCCCGCCGAGGTGCTGCTCACCGCGGGCGCCGCCGAGGCGTTCGTGCTGCTCGCCCGCGCACTGCGACCGCGGAAGGCCGTCGTCGTCCACCCGTCCTTCACCGAGCCGGAGGCGGCGCTGCGGGCGGCCGGACACCCGGTCACCCGGCACCTCCTGCGCCCCCAGGACGGCTACCGGCTCGACCCCGCGGCGATCCCCGACGACGCCGACCTCGTCGTGCTCGGCAACCCGACCAACCCGACGTCGGTGCTGCACCCGGCCGGCGACCTGGCCGCGCTGACCCGGCCGGGACGGGTGGTCCTGGTCGACGAGGCATTCGCGGACACGGTCCCCGGCGAGCCGGAGTCCCTCGCCGGGCGCACCGACCTGCCCGGGCTCCTCGTGGTGCGCAGCCTGACCAAGACCTGGGGCCTGGCCGGGGTGCGGGTCGGCTACGCCCTCGGGCCACGGGAGCTGATCGCGGCGATGGCCGCCCAGCAGCCACCGTGGCCGGTCAGCACGCCCGCGCTCGCCGCACTGGTGGCCTGCAGCACCCCGGCCGCGCGCGCCGAGGCCGGCGCCGCGGCCGTCGAACTGGTCGCCCACCGGGAGGCGCTGCTCACCGCGCTGCCGGCACCGGTCGAGGTGGTCGCCGAGCCCCGTTCCTCGTTCGTCCTCCTGCGCGTGCCCGACGGCGCGCGGGTGCGCGCCGCGCTGCGGGACGCCGGCTGGGCGGTGCGCCGCGGCGACACCTTCCCGGGCCTCACGACCGACCACCTCCGGGTCGCGGTGCGGGATCCGCAGACCTCGCGCGCGTTCGCCGGAACGCTCGCTGGGATCCTGGCGGGGACGCACGGGCCCGGCTCCGCCCCCGGAACCGCCCCCCGCATCCCCGAGGAGATCCGCTGAACGCCACCCCGGTGCCCCCCGAGTCGGGCACGGTCTACCCGGTCGGCCTGCGGCTGCGCGACCGGCCGGTCGTCGTCGTCGGCGGCGGCCGGGTCGCCCACCGGCGCGTCGCCGGTCTGCTGGAGGCCCGGGCCCGCGTCACGGTGGTCAGCCCGGAGGTCACCCCGGCGCTCGAGTCGCTCGCCGCGGCCGGCAGCACGACCTGGCACCGACGGCCCTACCGGCCCGGGGACCTCGACGGCGCCTGGTACGCCGTCGCCGCCACCGACGACCCGGCGGTCAACGCGGCGGTGGCCGAGGAGGCCGAGCGCGCCCGCATCTTCTGCGCCCGCGCCGACGACCGCGCCGCCTCCAGCGTCTGGACCCCGGCGATCGGCCGGCAGGGCGACCTGGTGGTGGGCGTGCACGGCGGCGGGGACCCGCAGCGGGCGATCGGGGTGCGGGACGCGATCGTCGCCGGGCTGACCGACGGCAGCATCCGCGACCGCGCCGCACGTCCGACCCCCGCGGGAAGCGTGGTGCTGGTGGGTGGCGGCCCGGGTGATCCGGGACTGATCACCGTGCGCGGCCGGCAGGCGCTGGCCACCGCCGACGTCGTCGTCGCCGACCACCTCGGCCCCCAGTCACTGCTCGCCTCGCTCCCCCCCGAGGTCGAGGTCGTCGACGCCTCCAAGCTGCCGCGCGGCCGCTCGATGGCCCAGGAGACCATCAACGACCTGCTGGTCACCCACGCCCGCGCCGGCCGCCGTGTCGTGCGCCTCAAGGGCGGCGACCCCTTCGTCTTCGGCCGCGGCTTCGAGGAGGTGCAGGCCTGCACCGAGGCCGGCATCCCCGTCGAGGTCGTGCCCGGCATCACCAGCGCCGTCGCCGTCCCCGCCCTCGCCGGCATCCCGGTCACCCACCGCGGCCTCACCCACGAGTTCGTCGTCGTCTCCGGCCACCTGCCCCCCGGCCACCCCCAGTCACTGGTCGACTGGGCCGCCCTCGGCGCACTGCGCGGCACCCTCGTCGTCCTCATGGGCGTCGACACCGCCCCCGCCATCGCCGCCGCCCTCGTCGAGCACGGCCGCGCACCCGACACCCCGGTCGCGGTCGTCACCGACGGCTCCACCCCCACCCAGCGGTCGCTGCGCACCACCCTGGCCGACCTCCCGGCCACCCTCACCGAGCACGCCGTCCGCCCCCCGGCGGTCTGGGTCGTCGGCGAGGTGGCCGGGCTCACCGCTGCCACCTAGGAGCCGTCGGCCACCGTCGCGAACACCACGGTGTTCTCCGTGCTGGTCCCCGCAGCGTCGTCGAACTCACCGCCGCAGGTGACCAGCGCGACGTCGGCCTCCGCAGGATGCCCGCTGAGCGCGCTCCGGGCGCGGTGGCGGATCCGTTCGTCCACGCGGGGGGTCGCTACGTCCCACACGCGAGTCGCTACGAGGCGTGAGAGTCACCGCGGTTCCGTATGTACTTGTGCTCTCGATGTAGTACTCCTACTATCGGCCGCACCGACGAGCGCACAGGGGTGTGGCGGTATGGGTCCTCAGCGGGACACGGCAGGTGAACCGGTCGTCCGGACCAGCGGGCTACGGATGACCTACGGCGAGCAGGAAGTCCTCTCCGGCGTCGACCTCGAGGTCCACCCCGGCGAGGTCGTCTGCCTGCTCGGCCCCAACGGGGCCGGCAAGACCACGACGATCGAGATCCTGGAGGGCTTCCGGCTGCCCTCGGCCGGCGAGGTCCGGGTGCTGGGGGAGAACCCGGCCACAGCGGGCGACGCGTGGCGGGCCCGGGTGGGCGTGGTGCTGCAGTCCTGGCGCGACCACGCCCGCTGGACGCCGCGCCGGCTGCTCACCCAGCTCGGCGGCTACTTCACGCCCTACTCGACACCCGAGCGCCGGCGCCCCTACGACGTCGACGAGCTCATCGCCACCGTCGGCCTCGACGAGCACGCCGACCGCAAGATCGGCACCCTCTCCGGCGGCCAGCGCCGGCGGCTCGACGTGGCCGTCGGCATCATCGGCCGGCCCGAGCTGCTCTTCCTCGACGAACCCACGGCCGGCTTCGACCCGCAGGCGCGGCGGGACTTCCACGAGCTGGTGCACCGGCTCTCCGACCTGGAGGGCACGAGCATCCTGCTCACCACCCACGACCTGGCCGAGGCGGAGAAGCTGGCCGACCGGATCCTCATCCTGGCCCACGGCCGGATCGTCGCCGCCGGCAGCGCCGACGAGCTCACCCGCCAGGTCGCCGGCACGGCGGAGGTGCGCTGGGCCTGCGGCGCGGAACGCTACGTGCACCCCACCGACGACGTCGTCCCCTTCGTCCGCCGGCTGTTCGAGGAGCACGGCGACCGGCTCACCGACCTCGAGGTCCGCCGCGCCAGCCTCGAGGACACCTACCTGGCGATGGTGCAGCGCTTCGAGTCCGGCCGCCCGGCCGACCCGGTCCTGGAGGAGGTCACCCGATGAACGCCACCCGGCACGCGATCGGTCTGGGGCTCCAGCGGGGCTGGACGGAGTTCGTCCTGAGCCTGCGCAGCCCGCAGGACCAGGGCTTCTACCTGTTCACCGCCGTCGGCACCTTGCTCTACCTCTGGTTCAACCGGGACAACGAGCTCGAGGGCACCGGGCTGATGTACCCGACGTACGCGCTGCCCAGCATCCTCGGCGCGCTGCTGGCCTTCGGTGTGGTGATCGGTCCGGCCTTCGCGCTGGCCATGGAGCGCGAGGACGGCACGTTGCTGCGGCACAAGGCGCTCCCCCACGGCATGCCGGGGTACGTGACCGGGCAGCTGACCTACCACTCCCTCTCGCTGTTCCCGTCGCTGCTGACCGTGCTGGTGCCGAGTTTCCTGCTCTTCGACGGGCTGATGCACGGCGGCGCGTCGGGGTGGCTCACCGTCGCCTGGGTGGTCGTGCTCGGGCTGCTGGCCACGCTGCCGCTGGGCATGATCCTGGGGGCGGTCGTGCCGAGCACGCAGAAGGTGGGCAGCTGGGGCATGCTGCCGGTACTGGTCCTCACGGCGATCTCGGGGATCTTCTTCCCGATCACGCTGATGTGGGGGTGGGTGCAGGCCGTGGCGCAGGTCTTCCCGATCTACTGGATCGGCCTGGGGTTGCGCTCGGCGTTCCTCCCCGACGCGGCGGCGACCCTCGAGCTCGGCGACTCGTGGCGCACCGGCCTCACCGTCGTGGTCCTGGCCGCCTGGGCCGTGTTCGGCGCGCTGGTCACCCCCCGGGTGCTGCGCCGGATGGCGCGCCGGCAGTCCGGGTCGCAGGTGCAGGCGGCCCGGGAGGCCACCCTGCAGTGGGTGCGCTGATCGGTGGCTCCTGATCGCCCCGCCGGCGACCGTTCCGGCGACGCCGTCCACAACCGGATATCGCTGCTGCGCGCCGAGCAGCAGGTGACCCGGCGGGAGCTCGCCGACGCCCTCGGCGTCCACTACCAGACCGTCGGCTACCTGGAGCGCGGCGAGTACAACCCGAGCCTGCACCTGGCCCTGCGGATCGCCGAGTTCTTCGGCGTACCGGTCGAGGCGGTCTTCTCGACGCGCCCCTTCCCCCGGATCACCGATCTGCACCGCCCCGCCGACGAGGAGCCCCGCACCGCATAGCGACCCACTGGGCACAGGAAGCTATGCATACGTTCTCGCGCCGGAAACGCATGCATAGCTTCCTATGCCTGGTCGGTGGTCCATCAGATGTTGGCGCCGTCCGGGGGCGGGCCGTCGGGCAGCGCCGCGGCGACGCCCGACCCCGCCGCCTCCGGGGCGTCCATGCCGACGGTGTAGGCGGTCATCGACAGCGAGCCGTAGGCGTAGCCGTCGACCAGCACGTCCACCGGCGCGTCGGTCGCGCCCGCCATGCCGGCCACGTAGAGCAGCGGCAGGAAGTGGTCCGGCGTCGGGACGGCGAGGTCGAAGTCGCGGTGCCCGTCGAGACGGCCGACGTCGGTGGGGTCGGTCAGCATGCACTCCTTCGCCGCCTCGTCGAACCGCTGCGCCCAGTCGAACCCGGCGTCCGGCAGCGCGCGGCTGACCCCGCCGAGGTTGTGGACGACGTTGCCGCTGCCGATGACCAGCACCCCGTCCTCGCGCAGCGGCGCCAGCGCCGCCCCGAGCTGGAGGTGGTAGTCGAAGGACTTGAGCGCGTTGATCGACAGCTGCACCACCGGGACGTCGGCGTCGGGGAAGGCGTGTGCCAGCACCGACCACGCGCCGTGGTCGATGCCCCAGCTGTCGAGGTCGGCCCCCACCCACGTCGGGTGCACGATGTCGGCCACCTCGTCGTACAGCTCCGGCAGGCCCGGGGGCTCGTACCGGACGTCGAACAGCTCCCGCGGGAAGCCGAAGAAGTCGTGGATGGTGCGCGGCCGCGGCATCGCGGTGAGCGCGGTCGCCTGCACGTACCAGTGGGCGGAGATCACCAGGATGGCCCGGGGCCGGGGCACCGACCGCCCGAAGGCCCGCCAGGCCTCCGTGTAGCGGTTGCTCTCCAGCGCGTTCATCGGGTTGCCGTGGCCGAGGAACGCGGCGGGCATCACGGGCATCGCTGACCTCCGCTCTCGTCGCCTCCGTCGATCATCTCGCGCGAAGCCTCGCGGTGCGACGTCGTCGCGGCACCGACAGCGACGGATCAGCCCGGCAGCCGGGTGGCCGCGTCCTCGAGGAGCACCTGCCGTTCCGCCGGGGGGCGGCGGGGGCAGGACAGGCACCTCGCACCGGGCGGCAGCCGGTCCACCAGGCAGCAGGACACCCGGGCGGTGAACCGCGCACCGCCGACGTCGACGTAGCGGGGAGCCGGCAGCGGCGCGCCGACCGCCCGGGCCAGCGGCGCGGCCAGCGCGGTCACCGCCGGGACGTCGCCCAGCGCGCGGCCGAGGCCCAGCAGCCCGTTGGCCAGCGAGTCGGTGGCGATCGCCCAGAGCGGCCGCTCGCGCATCCCGGCGACGTCCGCCAGGGCGGGGACGACGTCGCCGAGCGTCTCGCGGAGCCCCGCCGCCGGGTCGTCGTCCCCCCGCGAGGAGACGGCGGCGAGCGGGAGACCGCCCGGGCTCAGGGCAACGGCGACGTCGGGGAGGCGGCCGGAGAGCGGACGCCCGACCGCGAGCCCGGCCAGCAGCGGCGCCAGGAGGACGGCGGAGGCCGAGTACCACCACACCGTGGCGTGCACCCGGCGGCTGCCGCCGCGGGCCCGGCCGGCGAGCAGGTCGGTCAGCCACACCCGGTCGGCGAACGCGGTCGCCGGAACGACCGGGGCGCCCTCCGGGGGCACCAGGCCGAGCGCCGCCGCACCCGGGATCCGGGCCGCGACCTGCGCCTGGCGACCGCTCACCGGCCCAGTGTGGCCGGTCGTCGCTCGGGGGCTCGCGTGGGGCAGACGCCGGAGCACTGTCCGCCATACGGTGTGTCGTGGCACACGTTGCACGGCCGCGGGCCCACCGCGGCACCGGACCCGGGAGGACCACATGAGCGAGACGCCCCAGCTGGACGGCCGGACCTTCGCGCCGCCCGAGGCCCTGGCCGCCCAGGCCAACGTGGGCCCCGAGGTGTACGAGGAGGCCGCCCGCGACCGGCTGGCGTTCTGGGAGTCCGCGGCGCGACGGCTGAGCTGGGACCAGGAGTGGGACACCGTGCTCGACTGGAGCAACCCGCCGTTCGCGAAGTGGTTCGTCGGCGGCCGGCTCAACGTGGCCTACAACTGCGTGGACCGGCACGTGGAGGACGGCCACGGCGAGCAGGTGGCCTACCACTGGGAGGGCGAGCCGGGCGACACCCGGACGATCACCTACGCCCAGCTCAAGGACGAGGTCTGCCGGGCCGCCAACGCCCTGACCGAGCTCGGTGTGCGGGCCGGCGACCGGGTCGCCATCTACCTGCCGATGATCCCCGAGGCGATCATCTCGATGCTCGCCTGCGCCCGGATCGGCGCGGTGCACATGGTGGTCTTCGGCGGCTTCTCCGCCGACGCCCTGGCGAGCCGGCTCGACGACGCCGGCGCCGTCCTGGTCATCACCGCCGACGGCGGGTACCGCCGCGGCGCCCCCAGCGCCCTCAAGCCCGCCGTCGACGACGCGGTGGGCCGCAGCCCCGGTGTCCGCAACGTCGTCGTGGTCAAGCGCACCGAGCAGGACGTGGAGTGGACCGAGGGCCGCGACCTGTGGTGGGACGACGTGGTCGGCCGGCAGTCCGCCGAGCACGAGTGCGAGTTCTTCGACGCCGAGCACCCGCTGTACATCATGTACACGTCGGGGACGACGGCGAAGCCGAAGGGCATCCTGCACACGTCCGGCGGCTACCTCACCCAGGTCGCCTACACCCACTGGGCCACGTTCGATCTCAAGCCCGACACCGACGTCTTCTGGACCGCGGCCGACGTCGGCTGGGTCACCGGCCACAGCTACATCGTCTACGGGCCGCTGGCCAACCGCGCCACCTCGGTGATGTACGAGGGCACACCCGAGACCCCGCACCGCGGCCGCTGGTTCGAGCTGATCCAGAAGTACGGCGTCACGATCCTCTACACGGCGCCCACGGTCATCCGCACGTTCATGAAGTGGGGCGAGGAGGTCCCGGCCGGCTTCGACCTGACCTCCCTGCGGCTGCTCGGCTCGGTCGGCGAGCCGATCAACCCCGAGGCCTGGCTCTGGTACCACGAGCACATCGGCGGCGGCCGCTGCCCGATCATGGACACCTGGTGGCAGACCGAGACCGGGGCGCACATGCTCACGCCCCTGCCCGGCGTCACCACCCTCACCCCCGGCTCCGCCCAGCACCCGTTCCCGGGCATCTCCGCCAAGGTCGTCGACGACGAGGGCAACGAGCTCACCGACGACTCCACCGGGCTGCTCGTGCTCACCGAGCCGTGGCCGTCGATGCTGCGCACGATCTGGGGGGACGACGACCGGTACGTCGACACCTACTGGTCGCGCTTCGGGAAGAACGTCTACTTCGCCGGTGACGGCGCGAAGAAGGACGCCGAGGGCAACATCTGGCTGCTCGGCCGGGTCGACGACGTGATGAACGTGTCGGGCCACCGCATCTCCACCACCGAGGTCGAGTCCTCGCTGGTCGGCCACCCGACGGTCGCCGAGGCCGCCGTCGTCGGGGCCAGCGACCCGACCACCGGCCAGGGCATCGTCGCGTTCGTCATCCTCCGGGGGAACGCCGAGGACTCCGGCGACGAGCTGGTCCAGCAACTCAAGACGCACGTCGCCAAGGACATCGGCCCGATCGCCAAGCCGCGGCAGATCATGGTGGTGCAGGAGCTGCCCAAGACCCGGTCCGGGAAGATCATGCGCCGGCTGCTGCGCGACATCGCCGAGAACCGCGAGCTGGGCGACGTCACCACGCTGACCGACTCGTCGGTGATGAACATGATCAAGGAGAAGCTGCCCGCCACTCCCGCGGAGGGCTGACCTCCCAGGCATAGGAAGCTCTACCTGCGCCTCGGACCCCGGGCACGCAGGTAGAGCCTCCTATGCCCTCCCGCCCCACCGAGTCTGCAGGCACCGGGACGCGGTCCCGCTGGCCATGGGGCACGATCGTCCCGACCAGCAGTTCCACCGAAGGAGGAGCCACCCGTGGCCCACAGTGTGTCGACGACCCGAACCGACGGGAGCAGCGCGGCGGCCGAGCCCTCGATCGGCACGCTGGTGCAGAGCGCGATGGCCGACGTCTCGACGCTGGTGCGCGGTGAGATCGAGCTGGCCAAGGCCGAGATCGGCACGTCCGCGAAGAAGGGCGCCATCGGCGGCGGGATGTTCGGCGCGGCGGGCGTCGTCGCCGGCTTCTCGATGTTCTTCCTCTTCATCGCCCTCGCCGAGGGGCTCACCGCGCTGGGCGTGCCCCGCTGGCTGTCCTACCTCATCGTCTGGGTCGTGCTGCTGCTCGTCGCCGGCGTGCTCGCACTGATCGGCAAGCGGCTGATCAAGAAGATCGAGAAGCCCGAGCGGACGATCGAGTCGCTGCGCGAGCTGCCCGAGGTGATGCACCGCGAGGCGCCCGGCGCGCGCCACCGCGACGTCCCCGTGGTGAACGGCGGCAAGGTGGAGCTGCGCGGCAACGAGACCTACCGGGTCTGACTCGGTGACCGTCCCTCCGGACGGCCGTCCCGACGCCGTCAGCGTGCTGCTGCCGGGGCCCTGGACCCACCGCGACATCTCCGCGAACGGGGTGCGGCTGCACACGGCGGAGGCCGGTGACGGGCCGCTCGTGCTGCTGCTCCACGGTTTCCCGCAGTTCTGGTGGACCTGGCGCGCCCAGCTCACGGCCCTGGCCGGGGCGGGGTTCCGGGTCGTCGCGCCGGACCTGCGCGGCTACGGGGCCAGCGACAAGCCACCTCGCGGATACGACCTGCCGACCCTCTCCGCCGACGTCGCGGCGCTGGTGCGGGCGCTCGGGGAACGCGATGCGGTCGTCGTCGGCCACGACTGGGGCGGCCTGCTGGGCTGGACGGCGGCCGCGCTGCACCCGCGGGTGGTCCGCCGGCTGGTCGTGGTGTCGATGGCCCACCCCCGGCTGCTGCGGGCCGGTATGGCCGACCGCCGCCAGCGCCGGGCGATGCGCCACGCGCTCGGTTTCCAGGTGCCCCGGCTGCCCGAACGGCGGCTGACCCGGGTCGACGACGACCCGGTGGCCGACCTGATGCAGCGCTGGGCCGGGCCGGAGTGGGCGCGCACCGCGGAGTTCGCGGCGGCCGTGGACCGCTACCGCGCGGCGGCGCGCATCCCGCAGGCCGCGTACGGGGCGATGGAGTACTACCGCTGGGCCGGCCGGTCCCAGCTGCGGCCCGACGGTCTCCGGTACGCCCGGCGGATGGCGGCCCCGATCACGGCGCCCACCCTGCAGCTGCACGGTGCGCTCGACCCGTACGTGCTGCCGGGTACGGCGCGCGGGTCCGGCCGCTACGTGGCGGGGGCCTACGAGTGGCGGGAGCTGCCCCGGGTCGGCCACTTCCCGCAGGAGGAGGCCCCCGACGAGGTCACCCGGGCCATCGCCGACTGGGCCAAGTGACCCGCTGGAACGGCCCCGCTGCAGGGACCCGGCACGAGCGAAGCGAGTGGTGGGGGGCAGCGGGGTCCTCTTACTCGCAGGAGCCCGTCGCCACCTCGGTGCGCGCGACGCTGCCCGCATCGGCGGCCGCGGCGACCTCCGGTCCGGTGAGCGCGTAGCCGGTCTGCGGGTCGTCGATCGCCGAGGCGAACACGACTCCGAGGACGCTGCCGTCGGGGGCGAACAGGGGGCCACCGGAGTTGCCGGCGCGCACCTGTCCGTACAGGGCGTAGACGTCGCGGACGACGGTCTGCGTGTTGCGGAAGTCGGGACCGCTGATCTCGCCGCGGTCCCGCACGCGGGCGGCACCGACGTACAGCGGTCCACCTCCCGGGTAGCCCATGATGATCGCGTCGTCGCCCGAATCGGCCGGCTGCGGGGTGAACGACAGCGGCACCTGCGGCAGCCCCGGCACCGCGAGGACCGCGACGTCGATCTCCTCGTCGACCACGACCGGGATCGCGTCGTACTCCCTGCCCTCGGCGACGACCACCGGCGCGGTGACGCCGGCCAGCACGTGGGCGTTGGTCATCACCCGCTCCGGCGCGTAGACGAAACCGGACCCGTCGATCTGCCGGGAGCAGGACGGCGCCACCCCACGGATCCGCACCACGGACCCCTGCACCGAGGCGACCACCGCGCTCTCCTGCAGCGCCGGGTCGGGCGCCGGGACGTCGCGCGCCTGGGTGGGGGTGAGCGGGTCGAGGACGTCGGGCAGCCCCCTCCGGTCGATCGCCTCCCGCAGGTCCTCGTAGACGGTGCGGACCTCGTCGGGGACCGCCCGGTCCACGGCCTGCACCAGCGCCGACTGGCGGACCTGGCCGGCCACCTCGGGGAACGGCGAGCTCGCCAGCGGTGAGGCGACCATCCAGGCGACCAGCAGGACCGCCGCCGCCGAGACGACCGCGCCGGCCACGGAGTCGACCATCTTGGCCGGCTCCCACGTGACGCGGGACCGCAGCGCCCGGCCCGCGGCCCCGGCCAGGATCTGGCCCAGCAGCGCGCCGACGAGCACCACCACGAGCGCGGCGAAGACCCGGCTGACGCTGGAGCCGTCGATCCGGTCGGCCACCGGCCCCGCCAGCTGGGCCCCGAGGACCGCCCCGGCCAGGAAGCCGACGATCGAGGTGGCCGAGACCAGGAGGCCCTGCCGGAACCCGGACAGCGCGAACAGCAGCGCCAGCATGATGAGCAGGAGGTCGACCAGGGACACCGCTACCCGCTGACCGTCATCGTGCCCACCTGCCCCAGCTGGAGGTGGAAGGTGCAGGAGAACGGGTACTCCCCCGGCGTCGACACCTCGAACTCGATCGTCTTCTCCTCGCCCGCGGCGAGCATCGAGATCCCGGCGTCGATCGGCTCGGGCAGCTCCTCGTCGGTGAACTCGAGGTTGTGCGGCATCTGCTCGGCGACGTTCACCAGGGTCAGCCGCACCCGCCCCGGCGACACGGTGAACCGGTCGGGGGTGAACACGTAGTCGTCCTGGGTCTGGAGGGTGACCTCCTGGACGCCGTCGTCGGCGATCGTCACCTCACCGAGCCCCTCGGCGACCGGCGCCGCGGTCACCTCCTGCCCCCCGGCGCCACCGCAGCCGGTCACCAGCAGGACCAGCACCGCGACGACCGCCACGACCTTCCCGCCGATGCCCTGGCCGCCTCCCGGGCCCCGCCCCGAGCCGGCGAGGGACGGGGAGGAGGTGGTCCTTTCACCGCTCATCGGGGCCGAACCGTACGCGCCGGGGCGACGCCGGGCGCGGGATCGGCGACGGTCGGCGCGGCGGAGTCGCCGGCGGGGTCGTCGTCCCCCGAGCCCGGCAGCGTGTACGGGCGCAGCCGCTCCGGGCGGATCGGCCGCACGTCGGTGGCGTCCCACGGCTGCGCCAGCCCGGCGGCTTCGAGGATCGCGTCGAGCAGGCCGGCGGTGAAGCCCCACACCTCCATGTCGGCCACGCCGAACGCCGGCCCGACGAAGCCCGCCGGATGCCGGACGCGGTAGCGGTTGGCCGGGTCGACGAGGTCGGCCAGCGGCACCCGGGCGACCCGCGCCACCTCGTGCGGGTCGCCGACCGTGACGTCGCGCGGGTCGTCCCACCAGCCCACGACCGGCACGACGAGCCGGTTCGACGGCGGCAGGAACAGCTCCTGCAGGGTGGCGAGGACCCGGACGCCGTCGGGGTCGATCCCGGCCTCCTCGTGGGCCTCGCGCAACGCCGTGCCCACCGGGAAGTCGTCGCCCGGGTCGACGCCGCCGCCCGGGAAGGCGGGCTGCCCGGCGTGGCTGCGCAGGTGTGCGGACTTCTCGATCAGCAGGATGTCCGGCCCGGCCGGGCCCTCGCCGAAGAGGATGAGGACCGCCGAGCGGCGGGCGGTGGCGGTGGCCTGCGGCATGCGGTGGCGCAGCGGGAGGTCGTCGGCCCGCTCCAGCAGCCGGAGCAGGTACTCGGGCAGGCCGTCGGTGGCCGCCCCGGCGGTCACAGCTGCACCCCGAGGTGGTCCGCGACGAGGCCGCGGAGCTCGTCCACCGAGGCGACCGCGCCGGCCTCGGTGTGCACCAGCGCGCCGCCGGCGTCGACGAAGTAGGTGAAGGGCAGGAAGTTGATCCCGAGCTCGGCCATCAGCTCCCCGGTCCGGTCGTAGGCGCTGGGGAACGTGACGCCGGCGTCCTCGGCGAACGAGCCGGCCTGCGGCAGCCCGTCCTTGCTGATCACCCCGACCACCCGCACCTGGTCGCCGGCGAGGTCGGCGAACTCCTGCAGGACCGGCATCTCCTCCCGGCACGGCGAGCACCAGCTTCCCCACAGGTTCACGACCGTCGGCACGCCCGGTGCCCTGGCCAGGTCGAGGGAACCACCGCCGGGGCAGTCGAAGGCGAGCGCCGGCAGCCGCTCGGCCCCGGCGGCCTCGACGTCGGGCTGGTCGGGGCACGGCGTGAACGACGGGGCCGCGGTCGTCGCGGGCGTGGCCTCGGGCTGCTCCTCGGCGGTGCAGCCGGCCATCAGCAGCGCGAGCGCCGCCCCGGCGGCGGCCAGGACCCGGCGCATCACTCGGTGTCCGAGGCGGAGGGGGTCTTCACGAGCTTCAGAGCCACCTCGGGGTCGACCGGGCCGATGCCGAACGAGGGGCACCACTGCGCCAGGCCGCAGGCGCCGCACGCCGCCTTCTTCGCGTGGCACACGCGCCGGCCGTGGAAGATCACCCGGTGGCTGAAGTCGGTCCACTCCTTCTTCGGCACCAGCTGCGCGATCTCCGCCTCGACCTTGACCGGGTCCTCCTCCGCGGTCCAGCCGAACCGGCGCACCAGCCGGCCGAAGTGGGTGTCGACGGTGAGCCCCGGGACACCGAAGGCGTTGCCCAGCACGACGTTCGCCGTCTTGCGCCCGACGCCCGGCAGGGTCACCAGGTCGGCCATCCGGGCGGGCACCTCGCCGTCGAAGCGCTCGACCAGGGCCTGGCTCAAGCCCAGCACCGAGTTCGCCTTGGCCCGGAAGAAGCCGGTGGGCTTGAGGATGGTCTCCAGCTCCTCCCGGTCGGCGCCGGCGAGGGCGACCGCGTCGGGATACCGCGCGAAGAGCGTGGGCGTCACCTTGTTGACCATCTTGTCGGTGGTCTGCGCGGACAGCACCGTGGCGACCAGCAGCTCGAAGGCGTTGGTGAAGTCCAGCTCGCAGTGGGCGTCGGGATGGATCGCGGCCAGCTCGCGGGCCATGCGACGGGCCCGGCGGGTGCGGGCCAGCGGCGTCTCCGCCGGGTCGTACGGCGACGCCCCGGTCAGTGCGGCTGCGGTGGGGCGCCGGGCCCGGGTGGGGCGTGCGTAGGCCGGTGAGGACGCGGGTGCGGACACGCGGTCGAGGGTATGCGGAGCTGCTGACCCTCTCCCGGCGTGCCATGATCGAGGACGGACCGCTTCCCCGTTCCGCCGACGACGCAGAGGAGGTCGGGATGGTCGCCCTCAGTGTCATCCTGTTCCCACCGCTGCTGATCGCGTTCCTGCTGGTGATGGAGCGGGTCGAGGAGCCCCTCCGCCGCCCGGCGTCCCCCCGCGAGGTCAGCGAGTTCCTGGACACCGCGACGCCCGGCGAGGTCGACACGCTCGCCACCTCGGGCATCCGGCGGGCGCTGTTCCGCTGGCGCCGTCGCCGCCACCGCGTCCGGCGCTCGCAGAACCCCCCGCTGGTCTGAGGAAGGACCTCCCTGCCCCCCACCGCTCGCACGCTCGCGGCGGGCCCTTGCAGGGAGGCCACTCGCTCCATGGGGGGACGCGGCCGCCCACCGAACGGGTGATTGACCGCACAGCCGCCTAGACTCGCTCCGGACGCGGGCACCCCTGCGTCCGAGGACAGTGCGAGAGGACGTGCAGTGGACGAGGTGCTGGCTCAGTCGGGGCTCTTCCAGGGGCTCTCCGAGGACGCGGTGGACCCCGTCATCAGTCGCCTCGAGACGATCACCCTCCCCCGGGGCCGGGTGGTCTTCAACGAGGGCGAGCCCGGCGACAGCCTCTACATCGTCATGACCGGCAAGATCAAGCTCTCCCGTCGGTCGCCCGACGGCCGGGAGAACGTGCTCGCGGTCATGGGACCTTCCGACCAGTTCGGTGAGCTGTCGGTCTTCGACCCCGGTCCGCGTACCGCGACCGCCACCGCCGTCACCGACGTGAAGCTGGCCCGGATGCCGCAGTCGGTGCTGCTGCCCTGGATCGAGGCGCACCCGGAGATCGGCGAGCAGCTGCTCCGCGTGCTGGCCCGGCGCCTGCGCCGCACCAACGACTCGGTCGCCGATCTCATCTTCACCGACGTCCCCGGCCGCGTGGCCAAGGCGCTGCTGCAGATGGCCGACCGCTTCGGCAGCCGCGACACCGACGGCCTGCGCGTGAAGCACGATCTCACCCAGGAGGAGCTCGCCCAGCTGGTCGGCGCCTCCCGCGAGACGGTCAACAAGGCGCTGGCGGACTTCGTGCACCGCGGCTGGATCCAGCTGCAGGGCAAGTCCGTCGTCGTCCTCGACGAGGAGCGCCTGCGCCGCCGCGCGCGCTGACGCACGCCTGAACGCGAGAGGCCCGGAACCGCATCGGTTCTGGGCCTCTCGCGTTCACCGCTTCACGAGGGGAGCGGCACGGCCAGCCGGATGCGGGTGCCGTCGGGCAGCACCGCCCAGCGGCCGTCGGGCGTCTCCTCGAAACGCGGGCTGATCGGCTGCAGGGGCTCTGGCGGCGAGCCGGCCAGGGCGGCCGCGACGTCGGGGAAGGCCACCAGCTGGCCGAGCGTGTGCGACGTCGGCGGCAGCATCGGGCGGGTGCCGGCCTCCAGCTCGGCGAGCGCGGCGGCGGGTGCCAGCCACGCGGCCTCGTCGGCCTCCCCCGAGACGTCGCGCGCCTCCTGCCCGACCGGCAGCGCGGCAGCGAAGAACTTGGTGTCGTAGCGCCGCGGCTCGACCGGTGGGGTGATCCAGTGCGCGAACGGCCGCAGCAGGTCCGACCGGAGCACCAGCCCCCGACCGGCCAGGAGCCCGGCCAGCGACAGCTCGCGGCTGAGCAGGGCCTGGCGCTGGTCCTCCCAGTCCTCCCCCGAGACGTCCGGAACGACGGTCCCGTCGGGCAGCCCGGCGAGCAGGACGCCGGCCTCCTCGAACGTCTCGCGCACCGCGGCGCACACGAGCTCCCGGGCGGTCCGCTCGTCGCAGCCGAAGGCGGTCGCCCACTGCGCGGGCGCGGGCCCGGCCCACCCGATCTCGGTGTCGCCGTCCCGGGGGTCGACGCCGCCGCCCGGGTAGGCGGTCATGCCACCGGCGAAGGGCATGCCCTTCGTGCGGCGCAGCAGGTACACCTCGAGCCCGGGCGCGCCGTCCCGCAGCAGCAGCACCGTCGCGGCCTGCTTCGGCTCAGGCATGCCGCACGACGCAGTCGTCGGTTACGAGCAGCGGGGGTCCGGAGGACCTCCCGGCGAGGGACCGGGACACGCTCAGCGCAACGACGGATGGCACCTGGCCGCGGTGCGATGCGGAGGATCGCGGTGTCATCGCAGCTCGACGGTGAGCTCGACCTCCACGGGGGCACCCATCGGCAGCTCGGCCACCCCCACGGCGCTGCGGGCGTGCTGACCGGCGTCGCCGAAGATCCGGCCGAGCAGCTCGCTGGCGCCGTTGACCACCCGGGGCTGACCGGTGAAGCCCTCGACGCTGGCCACGTAGCCCACGACGCGGACGACGCGCGCCACCGCGTCCAGCCCCACGAGGTCGTCGATCGCGGCCAGCGCGTTCAGCGCGCAGACCTTCGCGTCGGCCGCGGCGGCCTCCACGTCGACCGACCCGCCGACCTTGCCGGTGCGGCGCAGGCCGCCGTCGACGAACGGCAGCTGCCCCGAGGTGAACACCAGGGAGCCGGTGCGCACGGCCGGCACGTAGGCGGCGACGGGAGCGGCCACCGGGGGCAGCCGGATGCCCAGCTCGGCGAGCCGGGCGTGCCAGCCCGGAGCCGGGGCCGTCATACCGGCCGCTTGAGGTAGGCGACCGGCTGCTCGGGCCCACCGGGCCCGGGGAGCACGGTCACCAGCTCCCACCCGTCGACGCCCCAGGAGTCGAGGATCGCCTTGGTGTTGTGGATGAGCAGCGGGATGGTCGCGTACTCCCACTTCTGGCGGGCGGTTTCGCTCATGACCGCGACGCTAGCGCAGCCGCCGGACGCGATGCCCGTCACGCCACCTGGCACGGGCAGGCCGTCCCGGTCGCCTGCTCCTACGCTGGGACAGGTGAGCCCAGATCCCGCCGCCCCGCGCCTGCACGTGGTCACCGGCAAGGGAGGGACGGGCAAGACCACCGTCGCCGCTGCCCTGGCCCTGGCGCTCGCCGCCGACGGGCGCTCGGTGCTGCTGGTGGAGACCGAGGGCCGGCAGGGCATCGCCCAGCTGTTCGACACCCCGCCGCTGCCCTACGAGGAGCGCCGGGTCGCCGTCGCCCGCGGCGGGGGCGAGGTCAAGGCGCTGGCCATCGACGTCGAGGAGGCGCTCCTCGACTACCTCGACATGTTCTACAACCTCCGCCGGGCCGGCCGGGCGCTGCGGAAGATGGGCGCCATCGACTTCGCCACCGCCATCGCGCCGGGCCTCCGCGACGTGCTGATCACGGGCAAGATCAAGGAGGCGGTCACCCGGCGGCGGGACGGCAGGCTGGTCTACGACGCCGTCGTCGTCGACGCGCCGCCCACCGGCCGGATCACCCGCTTCCTCGGCGTCACCGGGGAGATGTCGCAGCTGGCCCGCTCCGGCCCGATCAAGACCCAGAGCGACGGCGTCATGGCGGTGCTGCGCTCCCCGCAGACGGCGGTCCACCTGGTGACGATCCTGGAGGACATGCCGGTGCAGGAGACGGCGGACGCCATCGCGGAGCTCGAGGCGGCCGGGCTGCCGATCGGCTCGGTGATCGTGAACATGGCGACCGAGCCGGTGCTGCCTCCGGCCGCGCTGTCCCGCGCGGCGGCCGGCGAGCTGACCGGGGCCGACCTCGCACCCGCGCTGGACGCCGCGCACCTGCCGGGCGCCGAGCAGCTGGCCGAGGCGCTGGTCGCCGAGGTCGTGGAGCACGCCCGCCGCTGGGCGGCGCAGGACGCCCTGCGGGCCCAGGTCGCGGAGCTGGACCGCCCCAGCCTCGAGATCCCGCTGCTGCCCGGCCCGATGGACCTGGGCTGCCTGTTCGAGCTGGCGGGGCGGCTCGAGGAGCACCTGCGCACGGAGGTGGCCGCCTGATGGCCGCCGGCACGGCCACCGCGCCGCGCACCCGGGCGCCCCGGCAGGCCCCGGCGATGGACCTGGGCGCGCTGATCGCCGACCGGCAGACCCGCATCGTCGTCTGCTGCGGCGCAGGCGGGGTGGGCAAGACGACGACGTCCGCGGCGCTGGCGCTGGCCGCGGCGGAGGCCGGGCGCACCGTCGTCGTCCTCACCATCGACCCGGCCCGGCGGCTGGCCCAGTCCCTGGGGCTGACCGAGCTGGACAACGAACCGCGGCGCGTGGACGTCCCTGGGGCGACCGGTGAGCTGCACGCGATGATGCTGGACATGAAGCGGACGTTCGACGACATCGTCACCGCTCACTCCACGCCCGAGCGCGCGCAGCAGATCCTCGACAACCCCTTCTACCAAGCGCTCTCCTCGTCGTTCGCCGGCACGCAGGAGTACATGGCGATGGAGAAGCTCGGGCAGCTGCGCGCCAGCGACCGGTGGGACCTGATCATCGTCGACACCCCGCCGTCGCGGTCGGCGCTGGACTTCCTCGACGCCCCCAACCGGATGGGCCGGTTCCTCGACGGCACGATGATCCGGCTGCTGATGGCGCCGAGCCGGGCCGGCTTCAAGTTCGCCAGCGCCGGGTTCCTGCTGTTCAGCCGGATCGTCAGCAAGATCCTCGGTGGCCAGCTGCTGCGCGACATCTCCGCCTTCGTCGCGGCCCTGGACACCATGTTCGGCGGGTTCCGCGAGCGCGCGACGGCGACGTTCGAGCTGCTGCGCCGCCCCGGCACGTCGTTCGTGGTGGTCGCCGCGCCGGAGCCCGACGCGTTGCGCGAGGCGTCCTACTTCGTCGACCGGCTCTCGGCCGAGGGGATGCCGCTGGCCGGACTGGTCGTCAACCGGACGCACCCCCCGGCCACCACGGCGCTGTCGGCGACCCGCGCGGAGGGCGCCGCCGAGGAGGTCGCCGAGAGCGGTGACGAGGGCGCGGCGCTCGCGGCCGCGGCGCTGCGGGTGCACGCGGACCGGATGCAGCTCGCGAGCCGGGAGCAGCACCTGGCCGACCGCTTCACCAGCGCCCACCCCGACGTCGCGCTGCGCACGGTGCCGGCCGCCGCCGGGGACGTCCACGACCTCGACGGGCTGCGGATGATGGCCGACGCCCTCACCGGCCCCGACCACGACACGCCGACCGGCACGCCGCGGACGCGCGTCCTGCCCGCGCGCCGCGGCTGAGCGCTCCGCTCACCCGTCCGGGCGACGTACCCTGGCCGCGATGTCGGAGAACGCGCGTGTCCGGACCCGTCTGCTCGCCAAGCTCGCCGCGACGATCGTCGTCGCCGGCGCACTGCTGGCCGGACTCATGCTGCCCTGGATCGGGGGCACCGGCCTGGCGGCACGCAACTCCGTGTCGCTGCTCGACGCCCTGCCGGTGGAGCTGACCGACAAGACGCCGGCCGGCGTCACCCGGGTGCTCGCCGCCGACGGGCAGCTGATCACGAACTTCTACGAGCACAACCGGACGCCGGTCACCTCCGACCAGATCGCCGACGTCATGAAGCAGGCGCTCGTCGACATCGAGGACTCCCGGTTCTACGACCACAACGGCCTGGACGTGCAGGGCACGATGCGGGCGCTGGTGAAGAACGTCGCCGCCGGCGAGGTCCAGGAGGGCGGCTCCACCCTGACCCAGCAGCTGGTGAAGCAGACCCTGCTGCAGACGGCCACCACGCCGGAGGACCGGGACGCCGCCGACGCCCAGACCGTGGGCCGCAAGCTGCGGGAGGCCCGCCTGGCCCTCGCCCTGGAGGACACCTACTCCAAGGACGAGATCCTCACCCGGTACCTGAACATCGTGTACTTCGGGCAGGGCGCCTACGGCATCCAGGCCGCCGCCCAGCGCTACTTCAGCGTGAACGCCGCCGACCTCACCCTCCCGCAGGCGGCCATGCTCGCCGGGCTGGTGCAGAAGCCGTTCTACGACGAGCCGATCAACAACCCGGAGAACGCCCAGATCCGGCGCAACCAGGTGCTGCAGCGCATGCACGACCTGGGTCACGTCAGCGCGGAGCAGCTGGCCGAGATCACCCCCACCCCGGTGGAGGTGGCGCCGGGTCAGGCGCCCCCGAACGGCTGCATCGACGCCGCGATCGGCGGCTTCTTCTGCGACTTCACCCGGCAGTACCTCATCCAGGAGCTCGGTCTGACGAAGGCCCAGTTGGACAAGGGCGGGCTGACCATCCAGACGACGCTACGGCCGGACATGCAGGCCGCCGGTGACCAGGCCGTGCTGGACACCGTGGCGATGGGCGCCGACACCGTGGGCGTCTACGACGTCGTCCAGCCCGGCACCGGGCACGTGCTCGCGATGAGCGTCAACCGCCGCTACGGCTGCGACGGCCCCGAGTGCGAGTCGGTGAACTTCGCGACCGTCCCCACCAAGGGCTCCGGGTCGACCTTCAAGACCTTCGTCGCCGCGGCCGCCCTGGAGATGGGTCTCCCGGCCAGCCACACGATCACCACGAGCGAGCCCTACCGGTCGAAGGTCTACGAGAGCTACGACCCCGAGACCCAGCGCATCGAGCCCTACTCGATCGGCAACGTGGGCAGCTCGTACCCGCGCACGCTGACCATGACGCAGGCGCTCTACATGTCCTCCAACACCTACTTCCTCGCGCTGGAGGACGCACTGGGCCGGATCGAGCCGGCGGTGCGGATGGCCGAGCGGCTTGGCATGACCTTCGACTACTCGGTCACCCAGACGCCGGCGCAGCAGATCATCGACGAGAACCGCCCGTCCTTCGCCTACGGCACCGATGGCGTGAGCCCGCTCGACCTGGCCAACGCCTACGCGACGATCGCCGCCCGCGGGGTCAAGTGCACGCCCACGCCGGTGCTGTCGATCACCACCCCGAACGGCGAGCCGCTCACCGGCGAGGACGGCGAGCCGGTGGTGAAGGGCGACGACTGCGAGCAGGTCATCGAGCCCGGCATCGCCGACACGCTGAACCAGATGATGATCAAGGACGTCGAGCCGGGGAACCGGCTGCAGACCGGCGCCCGGGCCCACATCCCCGGCCACCAGATCGCCGGCAAGACCGGCACGGTGAACGAGCGCGACTCGGTGGCCTTCGTGGGGTCGACGCCGGAGTACACCGCCAGCGTCATGGTGTTCCGCCCGCGGGACACCAACGACGTCGGCAGCTACGGCGGCGGTCTCCCGGCCGGCATCTGGCGGGCCGCGATGGCACCGATCCTGACCAACCAGCCGGCGGCCGAGTTCCCGCCCGCCGATCCCCAGTACGCCGGCCGCGGCGTCGACGCCGCCCCGCAGGGGGCCGGCGTCTCCCGGTCCGGCACCACGTCGAGCCGCTCGGCGGACCGGTCGAGCACGACGGGCACCACGGGAGGCACCACCTCCCCGCCGCCCGTGCAGCCCGAGACGCCGGCACCCCCGCCGGTGGAGCCCCAGGTGGAGCCCCAGGTGCCGCCGCCGGCCGACGCCGGCACGACCGCACCGGAGCCGACCGGGGACCTCCCGACGAACTGACCGGAGCGACGACGAAGGGCCGGACCGAGAGGTCCGGCCCTTCGTCGTTCCCGTCGCGCGGGGCTCAGCCGAGCTGGCGGCGGACCTCGGCGGCGACCCGCGAGCCCTCGGCCCGGCCGGCGACCACGCCGTTCGCCGCGCCCATGACCTTCCCCATGTCCTTCATGCCGGAGGCGCCGGTCCGGGAGATGACGTCGGCGACGATCGCGGCCAGGTCGGCGTCGTCCAGCTGAGCCGGCAGGTAGTCCGCGAGGATCTCGCCCTCGGCCCGCTCGCGGGCGGCCTGCTCGGCGCGACCGGCCGAGCCGAACGCCTCGGCCGCCTCGCGGCGCTTCTTCGCCTCGCGCCGGAGCACGGCCTGCACCTCGTCGTCGGTGAGCTCGCGGGCCTCCTTGCCCGACACCTCCTCGGCGCTGACGGCGGCGAGCACCATGCGCAGCGTGGCGGTGCGCAGCTCGTCACGGGCCTTCATGGCGGTGGTCAGGTCGGCGCGCAGCTGTTCCTTGAGGTCGGGCACGGGTCCAGCCTCGCACGACGCCGCGCCGGGGTGCGCCCGTAGGCTCGGCGGGTGCGCTGGTACACCGCCGTCCCCACCGCCGCCGTCGCCTCGGGCGCGGCCGTGACCGCCTACGCGAGCCTCTACGAACGCACGCGCTGGACGCTGCGCCGGTTCGAGGTGCCCGTGCTGGCCCCGGGCTCGGCGCCGCTGACGATCCTGCAGCTGTCGGACCTGCACATGACCGCCGGGCAGCGGAGCAAGCAGGAGTGGGTCGCGGGCCTCGCCGCCCTCGAGCCCGACCTGGTGATCAACACCGGGGACAACCTCGCGGGGTTCGACGCGGTGCCGCCGACGCTGCGCGCGCTGGACCCGCTGCTGGACCGGCCCGGCGCCTTCGTGCTGGCCAGCAACGACTACTACGCCCCGCGCCCGAAGAACCCGCTCAAGTACTTCAAGCGCGACCACAAGCGGGTGCACGGCGACGAGCTGCCCTGGCGCGACCTGCGCGACGGCATGCGCGAGCGCGGCTGGCTGGACCTCACCAACGCCGCCGGTGAGCTCACCGTGGGCGGGCGGCGGATCGTCTTCGCCGGCGTCGACGATTCCCACCTGAAGCGGGACCGCTACGACCTGGTCGCCGGGCCGGCCGATCGGAGCGCCGACGTGCGGATCGGGCTGGCCCACTCCCCCGAGCCGCGGGTGCTCGACCGCTTCGCCGCGGACGGCTACGACCTGCTGCTGTGCGGTCACACGCACGGCGGCCAGCTGCGGGTGCCGTTCTACGGGGCGCTGGTCACCAACTGCGGCATCGACCGCCACCGGGTGCGCTGGCTGCACCGCTGGGCGGCCCCCACGCCGGAGCACCCGGCCGGCACCTGGCTGCACGTGTCGGCCGGCCTGGGCACCAGCCCCTACGCCCCGGTGCGGTTCGCCTGCCCGCCCGAGGCGACGCTGCTGACCCTCACCGCACGGCCGTCCTGACCCGCCGCCGGGGCGCGCGCAGTGGAGCGTTAGACTCGTCGACGCACCTCGGGGTGTGGCGCAGCTTGGTAGCGCGCGTCGTTCGGGACGACGAGGCCGCAGGTTCAAATCCTGTCACCCCGACCCTCCGCTCAGGGGCCGCCGCAAGGCGGCCCCTGAGTCGTTCCCGGGGCACCGGTCGTTCCCGGGGCGCTGCGAAGATGGTGGCGTGACCGCCGAGCAGACCGTCCCCGCCCTTCCCCCCGAGGTCACCGCCCGCTGGCAGGCCCGGTTCCGCGCACCCCGGGTGTCGCTGCCGGACTGGGCCGAGGAGGCACCGCACCGCAACCTGTACAGCTCCGACGTCAGCGGCGTCGTGGAGCAGTACGCCTGGGACCGGGAGACCGGCACCCACCGCCGGGTCACCGACCGGCCCAACGGCACGCTGATCGCGACGCTGGACCGTGACGGCGACACGATCTGGTGGTTCGCCGACACCGACGGCGACGAGTTCGGCGTCTGGATGACCCAGCCGTTCACCGGCGGCGAGGACACCGTCGCCGTCCCCGAGGTGGGGCCCGCCTACCCGGCGGGACTGGAGATCGGCCGGGACCTGGTGGCCATCGGCCGCAGCACCGACGACGGCAGCGAGCTGTGGCTGGCGCCCACCGGAGGCACGCCGCGGGTGGTCTACCGGCACCCCGACCCCGCCTCGGTGGACGCGCTGACCCGCGACGACGAGCTGCTGGTCATCTCGCACTCCGAGCACGGCGACCCGCGCTACCCCGCGCTGCGGGTGCTCCGCACGGCCGACGACTCGGTGGTCGCGGAGAAGTGGGACGGCGAGGGACGCGGGCTGCACGCGCTGGAGTTCGCCCCGCTCCCCGGTGACCGCCGGCTGCTGGTCGGCCACGAGCGGCGCGGTCGCGAGGAGCTGCTGGTCTGGGACGTCGCCGCCGACACCGAGACGGAGATCGTGCTCGACCTGCCCGGCGACGTGACCGCCGGTTGGTACCCCGACGGCTCCGCGCTGCTGGTGGGCCACGACCACGCCGCCCGCAGCGAGCTGTACCGCTACGACCTCGACTCCGGCGCGCTGGAGAAGCTCGACACCCCGCCCGGCGTCGTCCGCGGCGCCACCGCCCGCCCCGACGGCACGGTCGAGCTTGCGTGGTCGAACTCCGAGCGGCCGCCGGTCATCCGCCGCGCCGACGGCCCCGTCGTCCTCTCGGTCTCCGACGAGGAGCCGCCCGCCGCCTACCCGGTCGAGGACCGCTGGGTCCCCGGCCCGGGCGGCGACGTGCACGCCCTGCTGGTGCGCCCGGCCGGTGAGGGCCCGTTCGCGACGGCGTTCCTGGTGCACGGCGGCCCGGAGGCGGCCGACGACGACTCCTACCGCGCCCGCCGGGCGGCCTACGTCGACGCCGGCTACGCGGTCGTGCACGTGAACTACCGCGGCTCCACGGGCTACGGCTCGGCCTGGCGCGACGCGCTCACGGGGCGCCCGGGGCTCACCGAGCTCGAGGACATCGGGGCGGTCTACGACGCACTGGTGGCCGAGGGCGTCGTCGACCCGGCCCGCGCGCTCCTCACTGGGGGCTCGTGGGGCGGGTTCCTCACCCTGCTGGGGCTGGGCACCCAGCCGGAGCGCTGGGCGGCCGGGATCGCCGAGGTGCCGGTGGCCGACTACCTCGCGGCGTACGAGGACGAGATGGAGGGCCTGCGGGCCTACGACCGGGCGCTGTTCGGCGGGTCACCGGAGGAGGTGCGCGACGTCTACGTGCGCTCCTCGCCGATCACCTACGTCGACGCCGTCGCCGCGCCGGTGCTGGTGGTGGCCGGCGCGAACGACCCGCGCTGCCCGATCCGGCAGATCGACAACTACCTGGGCGAGCTGGAGCGGCTGGGCAAGCCGCACGAGGTCTACCGGTTCGACGCCGGCCACGGGTCGCTGGTCATCGAGGAGACGATCCGGCAGGTCGAGGTCGCGCTCTCCTTCGCCCTGCGCCACGTGCGGCCCTAGCGGTCCCGGCGCCGCCGGCCGGCCACGCGGGGGCGCGGTGGAGCGAGCAGTGCCAGACGGGCGCTCTCCCTCCGCCGCAGGACCGCCCGGCGGAGCCGCCCCCGGCTCCCCCGCGGGTCGCCGGGGGCGTAGGCGTACCAGCCGAACTCCTCGTCCGGCGGGTCCGGCGCCTCCTCGTCGGCGAGCATCCGGGCCCGGAGCGCCCCCAGCACCCGCTCGGCCAGGGGGTCGTCGGTGAGGATGGCGGACAGCTGTGCCTGGTCCCGCCCCTCGGCGGCCAGCGCGTCGGTCAACCACTCGTACCACCGCGGCCCGAACGCGTGGACGACGGCGTCGCTCAGCAGGGCGTGGGCGGCGTCCACCGTCACCCCGCGCTCGAGCGCCAGGTCCAGCTCGAGCATCCCGCGCAGCGTGTAGAGGTCCGGCCCCGGCCAGGCGTGCTGCGGGGAGGCAGGCAGGTCCGCGGAGTTCACGGGACCATCCTGCCGCCTGGTCGGGCTCCTCCGCGGAGGAGCCCGACCAGGGTCAGCGGGAGGCGGCGATGAGCTCCGCGATCTGGACGGTGTTGAGGGCGGCGCCCTTGCGCAGGTTGTCGTTGCTGACGAAGAGCACCAGCCCGCGACCGCCGTCCACGCTCTGGTCCTGCCGGATGCGGCCCACGTAGCTGGGGTCGCGGCCGGCGGCCTGCAGCGGGTTCGGGACGTCGGAGAGCTCCACCCCGGGCGCGGCCTGCAGCAGCTCGGTGGCCCGCTCGACGGTCAGCTCGCGCGCGAACTCCACGTTGAGCGAGAGCGAGTGCCCCGTGAACACCGGCACCCGCACGCAGGTGCCCGAGACGCGGAGGTCCTGGATGCCGAGGATCTTGCGGCTCTCGTTGCGGAGCTTCTGCTCCTCGTCGGTCTCGAACGAGCCGTCGTCCACGACCGAGCCGGCCATCGGCAGCACGTTGAAGGCGATCGGCGCGACGTACTTCACCGGGTCGGGGAAGGCGACGGCGGTCCCGTCGTGGGTGAGCTCGTCGGCCTTGTCGACGACGGCCTTCGCCTGCCCGTGCAGCTCCTCCACGCCGGCGACCCCGCTGCCGGAGACCGCCTGGTAGGTGCTGGCGACGATGCGGACCAGGCCGGCCTCGTCGTGCAGCGGCTTGAGCACCGGCATCGCGGCCATGGTCGTGCAGTTCGGGTTGGCGATGATCCGGCCGTGCGCCTTCGCGATGTCGCCGGGGTTGACCTCGCTGACGACCAGCGGGATCTCCGGGTCGCGGCGGAACGCCGAGCTGTTGTCGATGACGGTCACGCCGGCCGCGGCGAACCGCGGCGCCTGGGCGCGGGAGGTGGTCGCGCCGGCGGAGAAGATCGCGATGTCCAGACCGGTCGGGTCGGCGGTCGCGGCGTCCTCGACGGTGATCTCGCCACCGGCCCAGGGCAGGGTGCTGCCGGCCGACCGCGCCGAGGCGAAGAAGCGGAGCTCGGCCAGCGGGAAGTTCCGCTCGGCCAGGATGTCGCGCACGACGCGGCCCACCTGACCGGTCGCGCCCACGATGCCGACCCGCAGGCCGCCGGGGGTGAAGCCACTCATCGTCCGGTCCCTCCGTAGACCACGGCCTGGGCGTCCTCGGTGCCCAGGTCGAACGCATCGTGCACCGCGCGGACGGCGAGGTCGACGTCGGTGTCGCGGCACACCACGGAGATGCGGATCTCCGAGGTGCTGATCAGCTCCAGGTTGACCCCGGCGTCGGCCAGCGCGCCGAAGAACTTGGCGGAGACACCCGGGTGCGAGCGCATGCCGGCGCCGACCAGGCTCACCTTGCCGATGTGCTGGTCGAAGCTGACGTCGGTGTAGCCGACGGTGTGCTTGACCCGTTCCAGGGCGGCCAGCGCGGCCGGGCCGTCGCTCTTGGGCAGCGTGAAGGAGATGTCGGCGAGCTTGCTGGCCTCGGCCGACACGTTCTGCACGATCATGTCGATGTTGACCTCGGCGTCGGCGAGCACGCGGAAGATCTGCGCCGCCTCACCCGGCCGGTCCGGCACGCCGAACACGGTGATCTTGCCCTCGGAGCGGTCGTGCGCGACGCCGGAGATGATCGCCTGTTCCACGGTGAGGTCCTCCATCGAGCCGGTCACGGTGGTGCCGGGGAGCTGTGAGTAGGAGCTGCGGACGTGCACGGGGATGCCGTAGCGGCGGGCGTACTCGACGCAGCGCAGCATGAGCACCTTCGCCCCGGAGGCGGCGAGCTCGAGCATCTCCTCGTAGGTGATGGTGTCCAGCCGCTTGGCGTTGGGGACGATGCGCGGGTCGGCGGTGAAGACGCCGTCGACGTCGGTGTAGATCTCGCAGACGTCGGCGTTCAGCGCCGCGGCGACGGCGACGGCGGTGGTGTCCGAGCCGCCGCGGCCGAGGGTGGTGATGTCCTTGGTGTCCTGGCTGACGCCCTGGAACCCGGCGACGATGACGACCGAGCCCTCGTCGAGCGCCGACTTCAGGCGGCCGGGCGTGACGTCGATGATGCGCGCCTTGCCGTGGCTGGACGTGGTGATCACGCCGGCCTGCGAGCCGGTGAACGACCGCGCCTCGTAGCCGTGCTCGGAGATCGCGATGGCCAGCAGCGCCATGGAGATTCGCTCGCCGGCGGTGAGCAGCATGTCCAGCTCGCGGCCGGGCGGGGTGTCGGTGATCTGGCTGGCCAGGTCCAGCAGCTCGTCGGTCGTGTCGCCCATCGCGGAGACCACGACGACGACGTCGTCGCCGTTCTTCTTGGCAGCGACGATCCGCTCCGCGACGCGCTTCATGTGCTCGGCGGAGGCGACGGACGAGCCGCCGTACTTCTGGACGACGAGGGCCACGGGTCAGAAGGCTACCGACGCGGTCCACGGGCCGAGCGGTTGCATCTCGTGCGCCCGACCGATGTGATCGCCGGGTGGACGATCCGCACCGGTGGTTGCTCACCTCCGAGGAGCGCCACAACCGCGGTGCCGCCGTGCCGGCCTGGACCGAGGGCAACCTGGTCCGGCCGCTCGTCCACGGCGCGGCGTACTTCGACCGGCTCGTCGAGGTGGTCGAGCAGCTGGGCGAGGGCGACCGCGTCTGGTTCACCGACTGGCGGGGCGACCCCGACGAGCGGCTGCGCCCCGACGGGCCCACCGTCGACGAGCTGTTCAGCGCGGCCGCGCTCCGCGGCGTCGACGTGCGCGGCCTGGTGTGGCGCTCGCACACGGACGCGCTCTCCTACAGCAAGGAGCAGAACCGGTCGCTGGACCGGGAGATCGAGGCCGACGGCGGCCGGGTCGTGCTCGACCAGCGCGTGCGCCGGTTCGGCAGCCACCACCAGAAGGTGGTGATCATCCGGTGCCCCGCGGACCCGTCCCGCGACGTCGCGTTCGCCGGGGGCATCGACCTGTGCCACAGCCGCCGCGACGACGCGCGGCACGACGGGGACCCCCAGGCGGTGGACATGGCCTCCGGCTACGGGCCGACCCCGCCGTGGCACGACGTGCAGGCGGAGATCCGCGGCCCGGCGGTCGCCGTGCTCGAGACCAGCTTCCGTGAGCGGTGGGACGACCCGACCAGCCCCGTGCAGGGAAACCCGATCGCCTACGTCGTCGGCCGGTTCCGCGGGGCCCGGCTGGACCCCGCTCCGCTGCCGCCCGAGCTGCCGCCGCCCCCACCGGCCGGCCCGCACCTGGTGCAGATCCTGCGCACCTACCCCAAGATCCTGCCGCGCTACGACTTCGCCCCCGAGGGCGAGCGCTCGATCGCCCGCGGCTACTCGAAGGCGGTGAAGCGGGCGCGGCGGCTGGTCTACCTCGAGGACCAGTACCTGTGGTCCTCCGAGGTCGCCCAGCTGTTCGCCGACGCCCTCCGGGACAACCCCGACCTCCACCTGGTGGTGGTCGTGCCCCGCATTCCCGACCAGGAGGGCGCGTTCTCGGCGACTCCCCAGACCGTGGGCCGCCGGCAGGCGATCGACCTGTGCGTCCGGGCGGGAGGCCAGGACCGGGTGCACGTCTTCGACGTGGAGAACCACGCCGGGACGCCGGTGTACGTGCACGCCAAGGTGTGCGTCGTCGACGACGTGTGGGCCAGCATCGGCAGCGACAACTTCAACCGGCGTTCCTGGACGCACGACAGCGAGCTCTCCACCGCCGTCCTCGACACCACGCTCGACCCCCGCGAGCCGCGGGACCTGGGAGGAACCGGGGACGGCGCCCGCACCTTCGCGCGGGACCTGCGGCTGGAGCTGGCGCGCGAGCACCTGGACCTGGCCGAGGACGGCAGCGACGACGACCTGCTGGTGGATCCGGCGCGCTTCGTCGCCACGCTCGAGGAGCGGGCGGGCGCCCTGGCCGAGTGGCACGAGGGGGGTCGCCGCGGGCCACGTCCACCCGGTCGGCTCCACCCACACCGCCCGGAGGAGCTGCCCTGGCACACCCGGCTGTGGGCGACACCGCTCTACCGGCTGCTGGTCGACCCGGACGGCCGGCCCCTGCGGCTGCGCCTGCGCAAGGAGTTCTGACCGCCGCCTGCGGCTGCGCCCCGCACGTGCGGACGGCACCAGGTGAGCTCCGCGGAACTAGTGCCCTGCCCACCCCTGTGGGCAGGGCACTAGCTTCCACAGGAGCATCTGCCCCGGGCCGCCGGCGCGGGCCACGATCCCCGGCGTGGACGAGGGTGATCGGGCGGAGCTGCTGGCCGGGATGCTCCGCCGCGCCCGCCGGGTGGCGGACCTCTCCCAGCGCGAGATGGCCGCTGCTGCGGGGGTCGCGAAGTCCACGCTGGCCGCGGCCGAGGCGGGCGCACGTGACCTGCCGGTCGGGGCACTGCTCGGCGTCCTCGCCGTGGCACGGCTCCGGCTGGCGCTCATCGGTGCGGACGGCGCGGAGGTGCTGCCGATGTCCGACCGTGCCATCCGGGACCACGGGGGACGGCGCTTCCCCGCGCACCTCGATCCGCGTCACTCGGACGAGGGGTGGTGGCACGGCTCCGAGCGGTACAGCCGACCGCAGCCCTGGTACACCTTCGACCTCTCACGCAGCGCGCGAGACGGTGAGCGGCGGCTCCGGGGAGTACCCGACGACCACCAGCCGCCCCGGGCCGGCGACTCCCCCGCCGAACGCCGCGCCGCCCGACGAGCGGAAGCGGCGCAGCGACGGCGCGAGGACCTGGAGCGCAGGCGGCTCGCCGGTGAGCTGCCGACGCTGACCGACTTCGCCTGCACGTGCCCGCCGGCCTGCGCGGAGGGCGACGACGGCCTTCGGCCGTTCCACGTCGACGACTGCCCTTGCCGCTGCGACGTGGACTGATCCGCCAGGCCGTCCCCGGCGGCCGCGACGCGCCGTCCTCCCTGCGACGTGGGCTGACCCGCTGCTACCGTGGGCGCGTGCGCGGCAGCCTCCTGCTTACCCGCCGCGGCGAGGCCCTCTCCTAGGTCGGCTTCCTCGCCGCGGGGTTCCGGCGTCCCCGGCGTCCGCTGACCGCCCCCGGAGCCGTGCGCACTCCGCGCACGCAGCCCGCACCAGGAGCCCTCCCCCATGAGCGAGACCCACCCGCACGTCCGCAACCCCCAGCAGCCGTCCGGCATGCCGATCCAGCGCTACGTCCCCTTCACCCCCGTGGCGCTGCCCGACCGCACCTGGCCGGACACCGTGACGACGCAGGCGCCGCGCTGGTGCGCCGTCGACCTGCGCGACGGCAACCAGGCGCTGATCGACCCGATGACGCCCGACCGCAAGCGCCGGATGTTCGAGCTGCTGGTCCGCATGGGCTACAAGGAGATCGAGGTCGGCTTCCCGGCGGCGAGCCAGACCGACTACGACTTCGTCCGCCAGCTGATCGAGGACGACCTGGTCCCCGACGACGTGACGATCCAGGTGCTCACCCAGGCCCGCGACGAGCTGATCGAGCGCACCTTCGAGTCGCTGCAGGGCGCGAAGCAGGCGATCGTGCACCTCTACAACTCCACGTCCACCCTGCAGCGACGGGTCGTGTTCGGCTCCGACCGGGCCGGGATCGTCGACATCGCCGTCCACGGCGCGCAGGTGGTGCGCAAGCTGGCCGAGCAGATGGGCGACACGGATATCCGGTTCGAGTACTCGCCCGAGTCCTTCACCGGCACCGAGCTCGACTTCGCCGTCGAGATCTGCAACGCCGTCACCGATGTCTGGGAGCCGACGCCCGAGCGGCCGACGATCCTCAACCTGCCGGCCACGGTCGAGATGGCCGAGCCCACCGTGTACGCCGACCAGGTCGAGTGGATGCACCGCAACCTGGGCCGGCGCGACTCCGTGGTCCTCAGCCTGCACCCGCACAACGACCGCGGCACCGCCGTCGCCGCCGCCGAGCTCGGCTACCGGGCCGGCGCCGACCGCATCGAGGGCTGCCTGTTCGGCAACGGCGAGCGCACCGGCAACGTCGACCTGGTCACCCTGGGGCTGAACCTGTTCAGCCAGGGCATCGACCCGCAGATCGACTTCTCCGACATCGACGAGATCCGCCGCACCGTCGAGTACTGCAACCAGCTCGGCGTGCACGAGCGCCACCCCTACGGCGGCGACCTGGTCTACACCGCCTTCTCCGGCTCCCACCAGGACGCCATCAACAAGGGCTTCAAGGCCCTGGAGGCCGACGCGCAGGCCGCCGGCGTCCCCGTCGAGCAGCAGACGTGGGCGGTGCCGTACCTGCCGATCGACCCCAAGGACGTCGGCCGCAGCTACGAGGCCGTGATCCGGGTGAACAGCCAGTCCGGCAAGGGCGGCGTCGCCTACATCATGAAGACCGAGAACCACCTGGACCTGCCGCGCCGGCTGCAGATCGAGTTCAGCGCGGTCATCCAGCGGCACACCGACGACGAGGGCGGCGAGGTCACCGCCCAGCAGATGTGGACCGCCTTCAGCAACGAGTACCTGCCCGACCCGGCCGCGCCGTGGGGCCGGTTCTCCCTCAGCGGGCACCGGCACACCGCCTCCGGGGACGGGCAGCTCGACGAGATGGTCGTGGAGCTGGTCGACTCCGGCGTACCGGTGACCGTCGAGGGCCGCGGCAACGGCCCGATCGCGGCGTTCGTCGACGCGCTGCGGACCGTCGACGTCGACGTCCGCGTGCTCGACTACGCCGAGCACGCCATGTCCGCCGGGGGCGACGCGCGCGCCGCCGCCTACGTCGAGTGCGCCGTCGGGGAGCGGGTGCTGTGGGGCGTCGGGATCGACCCGAACATCGTCACCGCCTCGCTGCGGGCCGTCGTCTCCGCGGTCAACCGCGCCCAGCGCTGCTGAAGGTTCCCTTTCCCCCTTCCCTCGCAGGCTCGGGCGGGGCCCGGAACGGGACCTGACGGGGCGCGCCGCTCAGCGCGCCCCGTCCTCCCGCTCCTCGCGGCGGCTCTCGGCCAGGGCCCGCCCCGGCTCCTCCGGCGGGGCGTCGGCCGGCTCGTCGCCGCGGTACACCCGGTCCGGCCGCCGCTCGGTGTGCAGCTCGTCGACCAGCAGCAGGTCGCGCCGCACGTGCCGGCGCCGGTAGGCCACGCGGCTGATCATGTGCGCGCTCACCGGTGCCGTGAGCATCTGGAAGACGGCGACCAGCAGGAGCATCCACGTCGCCGACCAGCCCTGCAGCCGGATCGCGCCGCCGATCATGATCAGCAGCACGCCCAGCACCTGCGGCTTCGTGCCGGCGTGCATCCGGGCGAGCACGTCGGGGAAGCGGAGCAGCCCGAGCCCGGCGGTCAGGCACAGGAACGCGCCCAGCAGCACCAGGACGACGGCGATCACGTCGCCCGCGGTCTCGATCCCGTTCACCGCGCCTCCTCCCCGTCCGGGGGCCGGTCGTCCACGTCGAGCCCCTGGGTGCCCAGGCTCGAGTGGATGAGCATGCCGCCGACGTAGCGGGCCACCGAGACCGAGCCGACGAACGCCAGCAGCGACACCACCACGAGCACCGGCACGACCGTGGGGTCCCGATCCAGCGTCGCGTGCACGGCCAGCCCGGCGGCGATGATCACCAGCAGGGTGTCGGTCGCGACCACCCGGTCGAGCAGGGAGGGCCCCAGCGCCAGCCGCACCAGCGCCAGCAGCGCCCCGGTGCCCAGCATCAGGTAGGTGGCCCAGTAGACGGCGGTCACGGCGTCCGCCGCCCGTCGCCGATGCCGAGGGAGCCTGCGCCGGTGGTCACGGCGGTCACCTCGGCGGCGGAGCCGAAGGCGCGCACCACCCGCTCCTCCATGGTGAGCACCGACCTCCGCTGCCGCTCGATGTCGCGCTCGTCCTCCACGTGGAGGATGTGCACCGCCAGCGTCCGCTGCTCCCGATCCATGTCGATGACCATCGAACCGGGCACGAGGGTCAGCGCCTCCGAGATGATGGTGAGCAGCAGGTCGGAGTCCGTGCGCAGCTGCACCCGGATGATCGCGCTCCGGCTGATCCCCCGCGGGCGGATGGTCTGCCACGCCACCTCCGCCCCGGAGGTCACGAGGTCGACGACGAAGGTGCCGACGAAGGCGAGCACCGGCACCGGGCGCACGGTCAGGCCGCCCTCCACCGGCGGCAGGGGCAGCAGCAGGGTCACGGCGAGGGCCAGGACCACCCCGGACAGCAGGTTGGCCCACGACCACGTGCCCCACAGCAGGTTCCAGACCAGCACCAGCCAGACCAGCAGGGGCAGCTGGTGCCGCAGCTGGTAGACCAGGCCCCCGCGGCCGGCCTGGTGCGGGGCGCCGGTCACGGGGCCTCCTCCGCGCCGAAGACCGCCTGGACGTAGGGCGCGCGGTCGCGCAGATCGCCGGCCGCGCGGTCGGCCACCGCGTACAGCGGACCGGCGAGCGCGGTGAGCGCAACCGTCACGGTGACCATCGCCGCGGTCGAGGCGAGCATGACCCGCGGCAGCAGCTGGTCCGGCCGGGCGCGCTCCGGGTCCTCCCCGAGCCCGTCGGTGGCCGGCGTGGTCGCCGTCGCCACCGCCGTGTGCCGCTGCCACGCCGCGCGCCGGGCGGCGGCGCGACCGACCCCCCCGGACGCCACGGAAGCGGACGCGGGCACCGGCGTGGGTTCGACCTCGTCGGTCGGGCCGGGGCCGTCGGCCTGCGCCTCACCGGACTCCGGTGTCGGGGGCTGGGGCAGCGGCTCCGGGGAGAGCTCCGGCCCGGCGTCGGCCGCCGCGGCCTCGTCGGTGTCCGCGGACGGCTCCTGGGCCCGCGGCCGCCAGAAGGCCCGGCTCCACACCCGCGAGATCGCCACCAGCGTGAGCAGGCTGGCGACCACGCCGGCGGCCACGAGGACCAGCGGCAGCCACCCGCCGTCGGCCACGCCCGCCTCCAGCAGCCCGAGCTTCCCGATGAACCCGGAGAACGGCGGGATCCCGGCGAGGTTCATGGCGGGGACGAAGAAGAGGACGGCGAGCAGCGGCGATGCCTTCGCCAGGCCGCCGAGCCGGTCGACGGCGGTCGCCCCGCCCTGCCGCTCGACCAGCCCGGCGACGAGGAACAGCGTGGTCTGGATGGCGATGTGGTGGACGACGTAGAAGACGGCGCCCGCGAGCCCGGCCCGGGAGGCCAGCGCGATGCCGAACACCATGTAGCCGATGTGGCTGACCAGCGTGAACGACAGGATCCGCCGGATGTCGGCCTGTGCCACCGCACCGAGGATGCCGATCAGCATCGTGGCCAGCGCGGCCCACATCAGCACCGTGTCCAGCCCGCCGCCCGGGAAGAGCAGGGTCTGCGTGCGGATGATCGCGTAGACGCCGACCTTGGTGAGCAGCCCGGCGAAGACGGCGGTGACCGGGGCCGGCGCGGTCGGGTAGCTGTCCGGCAGCCAGGCCGACAGCGGGAACACCGCCGCCTTGATCGAGAAGGCGATCAGCAGCAGCGAGTGGATGAGCAGCTGGGTCCCCTCCGGCAGCTCCCCCAGCCGGCCGGCGAGCTGCGCCATGTTGACGGTGCCGGTGGAGGCGTAGACCAGGGCGATGGCGGCGAGGAACAGCAGCGAGCTCAGCAGGCTGACGACGATGTAGGTGACGCCGGCGCGGATCCGCGGTGCCGATCCGCCCAGGGTCAGCAGGACGTAGCTGGCGGTCAGCAGGATCTCGAAGCCGACGTAGAGGTTGAACAGGTCGCCGGCGAGGAACGCGTTGGCCACGCCCGCCATGAGCACCAGGAACGTCGGGTGGAAGATCGACACCGGCGCCTCCTCGTCGCCGTCGGCCGCGCCCTGGCCGACCGCGAAGACGAGCACGCCCAGGCCCACGGTCGAGGCGACCACGAGCATCAGGGCCGACAGCCGGTCGACGACCAGCACGATGCCCAGCGGCACCTCCCACCCGCCCAGCGAGACGGCCACGGCGCCCTGCTCGTCGGCGAGGACGAGCAGCGCGACCGACACGGCGAGGACCGTGCTGAGCACCAGGATGCTGAGCGTGCGCTGCGCCCGCGGGCGGCCGCCGCCGACCAGCAGGGCCGCCGCCGCGCCGAGCAGCGGCAGCAGCACCGGCAGGGGCGTGAGGACGCCGGTCACCGGCGCCGCCGCCGGGTGGCTGGCAGATCCACGTCGTCGGACGGGATCCCGGCGTAGTGCCGCCGGAGCAGCTCCTCCACGTCGTCCCCCTCGCCGTGCAGGCTGTCGGCGTGCGCGGCCGGCCGGTCCTCCGGCGCGAGGTCGTCGGGGTCGATCTCGTCGGCGTCCGTGCCGGACCGGGCGGCCACCCGCCGGTCCTCCTCGTCGACGCCGACGACCTCCTGGCGCACCAGCCGCCAGGAGCGGTAGATGAGCGCGAGCAGGAAGGCGGCGATGCCGAAGGTGATCACGATCGCGGTGAGGACGAGCGCCTGCGGGAGCGGGTCGCTCATCTCCTCCGGCTCGGCGATCCCCACGATCGGCGCCAGCCCCGCCGGACCACCGCTGGAGAGCAGCAGCAGGTTGGTCGCATTGCCCAGCAGGAGGAAGCCGAGCAGCACGCGGGTCAGGCTGCGGTCGAGCAGCAGGTAGACGCCGGCCGCGTAGAGACCCGCGACGATCACCGGCAGCACCACGGTGGGGGTCATCGGGGGACCACCTCACCGGGGGCGCCGTCGATCGGGTCCCGCTCGTCGGCCTGGCGGTCCAGCTCGGCCCCGAGGCTGCGCAGCACGTCGAGCACCAGCCCCACCACGATCAGGTACACCCCCATGTCGAAGAAGAGCGAGGTGACCAGCTTGACGTCGCCGAGCACCGGCAGCGTCGTCTCGAGGATCGCCGTCTCCAGCACCTCGGCGCCGAGCACCAGCCCCATGGCTCCGGTCCCACCGGCGAACAGCAGGCCGGCGCCCAGCAGCAGACCGGGATCGACCGGCGCCGCCTCGCCCAGCTCGTAGCGGCCGCCGGCCAGGTAGCGCAGCACGAGCGCCAGCCCGGCGACCAGCCCCCCGGCGAAGCCACCACCGGGCTGGTTGTGCCCGCTGAACAGCAGGTAGATGGAGAACACGACGATCGTGTGGAACAGGACCCGGGTGATCACCTCGAGCACCACCGACCGCCGCTCGGGGGCGAGCGCCACCGTCGCCGACAGCCACTGCCGCCGGGGCGCCCGCCGCGACCGCCGGGCGTCCCGCGCCGCCCGCACCGGGTCCAGCCGCTGGACCACGCCGGTGCGCCGCCGGAGGAAGACCAGGCTGGCCACACCGGTGGCGGCCACGACCAGCAGGGAGATCTCGCCGAGGGTGTCCCAGGCGCGGATGTCGACCAAGGTCACGTTGACGACGTTCTGCCCACCGCCGAGCTCGTAGGCCGCCTCCGGGTAGTCGACCGACACCGGCGTGGCGTCGCGGGCGCTGAGCGCCACCGCGCCGACCGCGCCCATGAGCAGCCCCACGCCCACGGCGATCGCACCGCGGACCGCGCGCTCGCCGGGACGGTGCCGCTCGGAGATGTCCTTGGGCAGCTTGCGCAGCACGAGCACGAAGACGACCAGGGTCAGCGTCTCCACGAGGAACTGGGTGAGCGCGAGGTCGGGGGCGCCCTGCAGGGCGAAGAGGACGGCGAGGCCGTAGCCGGTGACGCCCACGGCCAGCACCGCCGACAGCCGCTGGTGGATCCGCAGCGCCATGGCGGCCGCGAGCAGCACCACCGCCCCGACCAGCGCCTGGATGGGGGTGTCCCAGGCCCGCCACTCCCCCGGCCACGGCGCCCGGAACAGCAGCACGGAGCCGGGGAGGGCGAGGACGACGACGAGGATGGTGCCGAGGTAGGCCGGCAGCGAGCCCCGCTGGGTGGTGCCGGTGACCAGCACGGCGAGCCGGTCCAGCGTCTGCATGGTGTTCCAGTAGCCCTCGTCGGCCGATGCGCCCACGGCCCGCCGCTGCTGGAAGCGGAACACCGCCGAGCGCGCGGCGAACAGGGCGGCGCCGCCGAGCAGGGTGAGGGCCGACAGCGCCAGCGCCGGCTGCCAGCCGTGCCACAGCGCCAGCTTCTCGGCCTCCTCGGCCACCAGCGGCAGCCCGTCGGCGTACCCGGCGACCAGCGGCTCCAGCAACGGGCTGGCCGGCCCGGCGGCCAGCCCGGTCAGCGCCAGCAGGGCGGGGGCCAGCAGGAACAGCGGGGTAGGCGGGTGGACCAGCTGAGCTGGGGCGGTGGCCGGCAGCCCGGGCTTGCGGGCGAAGGCGCCCCAGAGGAAGCGGAAGGTGTAGGCCGCGGTGAGCACCGAGCCGAGGACCAGGCCGACGAGGACGACGACGGCCGCCGTGCGGTCGGGCAGCCCGCCGTCCCACAGCGCGCTGAACGCCGCCTCCTTGCCCACGAAGCCGAGCAGCGGCGGAACGCCGGCCATGCTCAGCGCGGCCAGCGTGCCGATGACCGCCACCACGGGCAGCCGCCGGCCCAGCCCGGACAGCCGGCGCAGGTCGCGGGTGCCGGTGGCGTGGTCGACGACCCCGACGGTGAGGAAGAGCGTCGACTTGAACAGGGCGTGCGCCAGGGTCATCGCCAGGCCCGCGGCCGCCAGCTCGCGGCTGCCGGCGCCCACGAGCGTCATGAGGAAGCCCAGCTGGCTCACCGTGCCGAAGGCGAGCAGCAGCTTGAGGTCGTTCTGCCGCAGCGACCGGTAGCCGCCGACGAGCATGGTGGCCAGGCCCAGCCCCAGCACCACCGGGCGCCACCCGGGCACCTCGGCGAACCCGGGCGCCAGCCGGGCCACCAGGTAGATCCCGGCCTTCACCATCGCGGCCGCGTGCAGGTAGGCGCTGACCGGGGTGGGCGCCTCCATCGCGGCGGGCAGCCAGAAGTGGAACGGGATCATCGCCGACTTGGTCACCGCGCCGACGACGACCAGCATCGTCCCGGCCACCAGCAGCGGGCCGCTCCCCGGGTCGGCGACGACCTCCGAGAGCAGGTAGCTGCCGCTGGTCTCGCCGAGCATGATCAGCCCGACCAGCATCGCCAGCCCACCCGCGGTGGTGAGGATCAGCGCCTGGCCGGCCGCCCGGCGCGCGGCGAGCTTCGTCCCCGAGCCACCGATCAGCAGGTAGGAGAAGACGGTGGTGAGCTCCCAGAACACGTAGAGCAGCAGCAGGTCGTCGGCCACCACCAGGCCCAGCATGGAGCCGGCGAAGGCGGTGAGCGTGCCGGCGAACCGCCCCGTCCCCTCGTCCCGGGGCTCGAAGTAGCGGGCGCAGTAGAGCATGACCAGCGCGCCCACCCCGGTGACCAGCAGCGCGAACACCAGCGCCAGGGCGTCCAGCCGCAGGGCGATGTCGAGGCGCAGGGTGGGCACCCACGGGACGGTCTCGGTGACCTCACCGCCGTCGGTGACCCGCCCCAGCTGCGCGAGCACCCAGCCGAACCCCGCCGCCGGTACGAGCGCGAGGGCGAGGAACGCCTGCCGGCCCCACCAGCGCACCAGCACGGGTGCGGCCACCGCGGCGACCAGGTGGAGGAGCAGGAGCGCGAGCACGGGTCTCCGGGAGTCAGGGGCTGCTCGGACACCACTGACGTCGGAGGACGGCCGGCGGTGAGCCGCAGTTTATCGGCGAGACCGGCTCATCCGCCCGGCGTGACCAGCCCGCTCTCGTAGGCGAACGCCACGGCCTGCACCCGGTCGCGCAACCCGAGCTTGAGCAGCAGCCGGCTGACGTGCGTCTTGACCGTCGCCTCGCCGAGGTGCAGGCGGGCAGCGATCTCGGCGTTGGAGAGCCCGGCCGCGACGAGCGCCAGGACGTCGGTCTCCCGGTCGGTCAGCGTGCGCAGCGCGTTCGCCCGGGCCGGGTCGGGTGCGGGCGCCGCGGCGAAGGACTCGATCACCCGCAGCGTCACCGCCGGGTCGAGCAACCCCTGTCCGGCGGCGACGGTGCGCACGGCGGCGACCAGGTCCTCGGGCGGGGCGACCTTGAGCAGGAAGCCGCTGACACCGGCACGCAGCGCGGCTGCCACGTACTCGTCCTCGTCGAAGGTGGTGAGCACGACGACGCGGGTGGGCAGGTCGGCGCCGAGGATGCGGCGGGCCGCCTCGAGCCCGTCCATGCCGGGCATGCGGACGTCGAGCAGGACGACGTCGGGCCGCAGCCGGGTGACCGCGCGGACGCCCTCGGCGCCGTCGGCGGCCTCCCCGACGACCTCGATGTCGGGCTCGGCGGCGAGCACCATCCGCAACCCGGTGCGCACCATCGCCTGGTCGTCGACGAGCACCACGCGGATCGTCACGCGGTCACCGCGACGGGCACCGGGAAGGTGGCCCGGACCCGGTAGCCACCGCCGCGCACCGGCCCGACCTCGAGCGTGCCGCCGGCCACCGCCACCCGCTCGCGCATGTGCAGCTGGCCGTGCCCTCCCGCCGCGGGGCCGCCGCCGGCGCGGGGCGCCGGCACGGTGGGGCGCCCGTCGTCGGTGACGGTGACGCCCACGCGGTCGCCGGCCCAGTCGACCCGCACGCAGGTGGCCGCGGCCCCCGCGTGCCGGACGACGTTGGACAGCGCCTCCTGCACCACGCGGACGGCCGAGACGTCGACCAGCTGCGGCAGCTCCACCGGTTGCCCGGTCACGGTCAGCTCGACCGGCATCCCTCCGGCGCGCAGCTCGTCGAGCACCTCGTCGAGCCGGGACAGCGAGGGCTGCGGCGCGGGGTCGCCACCCGCCTGTTCCCGCAGGATGCCGACGACGCGCCGCATCTCCTCGACCGCCTCGCGCCCCAGTCGCTCCAGCCCGAGCAGCACGTCCTGCGCCTCGGGGTGGTCGGGCAGCAGCCGGCGCAGGCCGCCCATCTGGAGCACCATGACGCTCACCGAGTGGGCGACCGAGTCGTGCACCTCCCGGGCGATGCGGGCCCGCTCGGCGACGACGGCGGAGGCGGCGACCGCCTCCTGCTGCTCGGCCAGCCGCGCCGCCAGCACCTGGAGCTCGACCGACCGGGCCCGCGTCTGGCGGACCAGCAGCCCGACGCACCAGGCGCTGCCGAGGATCAGCGAGTAGAAGATCGCCTCCCACGGGGACGCCGCGACCACGACGACGCCGAGCACCATGCAGACGGCCGCGGCGCCGGCGGTGGCCAGGAGGCCGCGGCGCAGCGGCAGCACCGCGGCGGCGTGCCCCACCAGCAACCCCATGCCGATGAGCTGCGCGCCGCCGGGTCCGGGGAGCCCCATCGCGAGGTTGCCGGCGACGGTGGTGGCCCCCAGCACCGCGGCGGCCGCCGGCCACCGGGGGCTCAGCGCCAGCAGGGCACCGACGGCGACGCCGGGCAGCGCCGTGCCCATCCCCCAGCGGCCGGCGTAGTCGGTGTCGATCGCCGACTCCGCCAGCGCCATGAGCGCGATGCCCAGGCCCACGGCGACCCACAGCAGGCGGCCGCGGGGCAGGAGGGCGGGCGACCAGGACGGCATGGCAGCACGGTAGGGGCCGCGCGGAGCCGGGGGCATCCCCCGCGCGGCCGAACGGTGGGCCGCAGCGTTCCCCCTCAGGGCGGAGCCAGGTCGGTCCGTCGCGGTGGACGCGAGGCGCTGCCCGCCGTCCCTAGCTTCTCCGGCCATGACGACCGAACTGCGCAGCCCCTCGGCTGCGACCCCGCCCACCGCCCCGACGCCCCGGAGCGCCGGCTCGCTGCTGCTGCCGATCGCCGGCGGCGCGCTGATCGTCGGCCAGCTCCTCTTCGTCGCGGGCATGGCCACCTCGCCACCGCAGGACTCGATGGCCGACGCCGACTACATCGCCTCGCTCGCCCGCGACGAGGGGCAGACGACGCTCTCGGCGCTGCTGCTGCACTACGGCAACCTCCTCAGCGGGCTGGCCTGGCTCGCCGCCCCGGCCCTCGTCCGCGGCGTGCGCGGGCGCATCCCGACCGTTGTCGGCGCGCTCATGGCGGCCTTGGGGCTGGTCACCGTGGCCGGCAACGTGCTGTTCGACTTCTGGGTCGGGGCTGTGGGCCGGCTCCTCGACACCGGGCCGGCCGAGGCGGTCTTCGCCGACGTGCACTCCTCGACCGGCATGGCGATCGTCGGCACGGTGACCATGCTGGGGCTGCTCGGCCCGCTGGTGGCGACGATCGGGCTGGCCCGGGCCGGCGTCGTCGGCTGGTGGCTGCTGGCCCCGGCGGTCGCCTCGCTGGCGCTCGCGGTGGTGCTGACGTTCTCGCCGCTGCTGTTCGCCGGGCTGATGCTGCTCGGCGCGGTGCCGGCGTTCGTGGTCGGGCTGCGGCTGATCGAGCGGAACCGCGCCGAAGCGGCCGCCGCCTGATGTTGATCAGGTGACCTGATCAACAGGGGTCCTGGCTCACTGTCGACGGTGAGCCAGGACCCCGTGTGCTGAGCCAGGACCCAGAGGCGGGCGCCGGAGCGGGCGGGTCGGAGCGGGTGGGCCGGCCGCGCGGCGCTCAGCCCTCGGCGGTCTCCGAGGCGACCAGCCAGGCCTCCTCGACCTGCTCCTTCTCTGCCTGCACCGCCTTGAGCTGGGTGTCCAGCTCGGCGGCCTTGGCGTAGTCCGCGGCAGCCGCGGCCAGCTGCTCGTGCAGCTTCTTCTCGTCGGCGTCCAGCTTGAGCATCCGCCGCTCCAGCTTGGCGGCCTCCTTCTTCGCCGCCCGGGCCTCGGCCGCCGACACCGCCGGGGCCGACGTCGACGGGGCGCCCACCGGACGGGCGCCGTCGTCCCCGGCCGCCGTGGTGAGCGGGGCGCCGCCGGCCGCGCGGCGGCGCAGGTACTCCTCGACCCCGCCGGGCAGCTCGGCCAGCGACCCGTCGCCGAGCAGCGCCACGACCTTGTCGCACACCCGGTCGACGAAGTAGCGGTCGTGGCTGACCACCAGCACGGTGCCGGGGAAGCTGTCGAGCAGGTCCTCCAGCGCCGTCAGGGTGTCGATGTCCAGGTCGTTGGTGGGCTCGTCGAGGATCAGCACGTTCGGCTCGGCCATCAGCAGGCGCAGCAGCTGCAGCCGCCGCCGCTCGCCGCCGGAGAGGTCGCCGACCGGCGTCCACTGCCGGTTCGCCATGAAGCCGAACCGCTCGGCGAGCGACGAGGCGGAGATCTCCTGGTTGCCGATCCGGGCGACGCGGGCCACCTCCTGCACCGCCTCCACCACCCGCAGCGTGCGCGGCAGCTCGGTGACGTGCTGCGACAGGTATGCCGGCGCCACCGTCTGGCCGACCACCACGCGCCCGGCGTCGGGCTCGGTCTCGCCCACGAGGAGCCTGAGCAGCGACGTCTTGCCCGCGCCGTTGACCCCGACGATGCCGATCCGGTCGCCCGGGCCGACGTGCCAGGTCAGATCCTTGAAGAGGGTGCGTGGACCGTCCTCGGTGGGGACGGCGTAGTCGACGTCCTCCACGTCGTAGACGGTCTTGCCCAGGCGCCGGGCGGCGAAGCCCTGCAGCGCCATCGAGTCCCGCGGCGGCGGCTCGTCGGCGATCAGCGCCTGGGCCGCCTCGATGCGGAACCGCGGCTTGCTGGTGCGGGCCGGCGGGCCGCGCCGCAGCCAGGCCAGCTCCTTGCGGACCAGGTTCAGCCGGCGCTCCTCGGTGACCGAGGCGATCCGCGCCCGCTCCGCCCGCGCCAGCGTGTACGCCGAGTAGCCGCCGTCGTAGGAGTGCACGTTCGCGTCGGCGACCTCCCACGTGGTCGTGCAGACCTCGTCGAGGAACCACCGGTCGTGGGTGACCACGACCAGGCCACCGGTGCGCTGCTTCACGTACTCGGCGAGCCAGGCCACCCCCTCGACGTCGAGGTGGTTGGTGGGCTCGTCGAGCACCAGCAGGTCCAGCGGCCGAATGAGCTGGGCGGCCAGCGCCACCCGCCGGCGCTCGCCACCGGACATGGGGGCGACCGGCGCGTCGAGGCCCAGCCGGTCGAGCTCCAGGCCGGTGAGCACCGAGCGGACGGCCGGGTCGCCGGCCCACTCGTGCTCGGCGGCGAACATCGACGACGGCAGCACGACGTCGCGCACCGTCGCCCCCGGCGGGAGGGTGCCGGACTGGTCGAGCACCCCCATCGCGATGTCCCCGCGGCGGGTGACCCGGCCGGAGTCCGGGTCGTCGGCGCCGGTGATCAGCGACAGCAGCGTGCTCTTGCCGCCGCCGTTGCGGCCGACGATCCCGATCCGTTCGCCGGCGGCGACGCCGAGGGAGACGTCGTCGAGCACCACGGTGGTGCCGTGGGCCTTGTGCACCCGCTCGAGGTTGACCAGGTTGAGGGGCGCGCTCATCGGCTGCTCGCAGAAGTCATGGGCCCTCAGTATCCGACGGCCGCCTCCCCGGGGGCCACGGTGGTGCCCGCGACGGTCGACCGGGGCAGCCGCAGGCAGCCGAGGAGGCCGAGCGCCACGACGCCGGCGACGACGAGGAAACCGGTCCCGGTGCTCGTCGCGGCGGCCAGCGGCGGGACGGTGAGGTTGCCGGCGATCCCGCCGAGCGCCAGCGCCAGCGACATCGCCGAGACGGCGGTGGCCCGGTGCGCGGCGTCGACCCGCGTGTGCAGGACTGCGGCGAGCAGTGGCCAGACGGAGCCGTGCGAGAGGTAGTACAGGGCGAAGCCGGCGGCGGCCGGCACCAGCGTGTCGGGCCCCGCGACCAGGGCGAGCGACAGGCCCCCGACGGCGAACAGCGCGGCGCAGGCGGCCGGGGTGGAGCCGCGGAGCAGCCGCCGCAGGGCCGGCGCGAGCACCGCCCCCACCGCGGAGGCTGCGAACGAGATCGCCAGGACCACGCCGTACACCGCGGCGCCGCCGTCCCGGCCGCCGGTCAGCTCGGCGAACCGGACCGGGCCCAGCAGCTCGCACACGACCAGCCCGGCGCCGGTGACGGCGGTCAGCGCCAGGACCCGCCGCAGGGTGCGGTCGCCCACTGACACCCGCACCGACTGCCCCACGGTCGCCGGCACCGCACGCACCCCGGCGGCCAGCGCGCCGAGGACGCTCCCCTCGCGCGGTGGCCGGTGCTCGGTCAGCAGCCACAGCACCGCGCCGACGAACGCGACGTCGAGGACGGCGGCCCCCAGGTAGGAGAGCGCGAGCCCCTCGGCACCGCCACCGCCGAGCAGCACCGGGAGGAACCCGCCGACGACCGCGCCGACGGCGAGGCTCGCCCCGTCGGCCGCCGAGTGCTGGGCCAGGCCCGGGGCGACGTCGGCGCCCGGCTCCAGCCGGTGCACCGTGTCCACGTACCACGCCTCGAGCGGGCCGGAGTCCAGCACGCGGCCCACCCCGAGGGCGACGACCCCGGCCAGGAATCCGGCGAACGACGTCGCCGTCGCGATCAGCAGGCACGAGGCGATGTGCAGGACGGCGCCGGCCACGATGACGGGACGGCGGCCGAGCACGTCGGCCAGCCCGCCGGTGGGGAGCTCCAGCACCACGACCAGCACCCCGTGCACGGTGAACAGCACGCCGATCTCGGCGAGCGAGAGCCCCCGCGCCTGCGCGAGCAGGACGGTGATCGGCGTCGTGAGCCCGACCGGTAGCCAGCGCAGGGCGGTCAGCCCGACCAGCCGCCGGGTGGCGGAGCGGACGGTCTGCGGCGCGCTCACGTCGGCCACTCCCGCAGCGGGACCAGGTCGAGCAGCACGCAGACCTGCTCGGTGCCCTCCGCCGGCGGCGCGTCGCCAGGGTGCTCGGCCATCCAGCGCCGGAGCGTGGCGTGCAGCTCGCCGATCAGCTCCCGCGCCTGGTCGGGGCTCAGCCGGAGCCCGTAGTCGTTCAGCGTGGCGGCGTCGGTCCAGCCGGGGTCGAGCTGCTCCTTCTGCTCGAACCAGGCGTCGAGCACGCGGGCGTGCTGGTCGATCTGCAGCCGGCTCATCTCGTCCTGCACCTCGGCCCCGCCCTCCTGCGGGACGAGCTCCCCGGCCTGCCAGCTGGTCATCCGGTGCCGGGCCCGCCACCACCGCTCGCGCGCCGTCCCCTGGCCCTCGACCTCCTCCACGAAGCCGTAGGCCGCCAGCTGGCGCAGGTGGTAGCTGGTCGATCCGCTGCTCTCCCCCACGGCCCGCGCCAGGCCGCTCGCCGTCGCGGGGCCGTGCACCCGGAGCCGGCCGAGCAGCCGGCTGCGCAGCGGGTGCGCCAGTGCACGCAGGGCGCGCACGTCGGTCACCTGGACGGCCGGCTCCAGCGGCGGGGGCTTCTCGGTCACACGGTCAGGCTACGAATACAAAGACAGCTTTGCAAAGGTCTCTTTGCGCCCAGCCCGGACCAGATCTGCACACTGGCCTCCATCAGCCGCCGTCGAGGGGGCACTTCGCAGATCTCGCGCGGGAAGAGGGGAAGACAACGGGCTCCCCGGGCGCTACGGTCACCGTTAGTTGAGCCCTCAATCAAGGAGGCCGGCATGCCTGCCGTGACCGTCGAGGACACCACCACCCTGCCGCGGGTCCCGCTCCCCGCTCCCCGCACGGTGCGCCGCCGCACCCGGTCGGTGACGACCGCCCCGTCGGGCTTCGAGGGCGAGGGCTTCCCCGTGCGCCGCGCCTTCGCCGGCGTCGACCTGCGCGCGCTGGACCCCTTCCTCCACATGGACCAGATGGGCGAGGTGGAGTACGCCCCCGGTGAGCCGAAGGGCACCAGCTGGCACCCCCACCGCGGCTTCGAGACCGTCACCTACCTCCTCGACGGCACCTTCGAGCACGCCGACTCCCACGGCGGCGGCGGCACGATCAGCAACGGCGACACCCAGTGGATGACCGCCGGCGGCGGCGTCCTGCACATCGAGCGCCCGCCGGAGCAGTTGGTGGTCAGCGGTGGCCTGTTCCACGGCCTGCAGCTGTGGGTGAACCTGCCTCGGGCGCAGAAGTGGGTCGAGCCGCGCTACCAGGACCTGCGCGCGAAGGAGTCGGTCCTGCTCGCCAGCCCGGACGCCGGCGCCCTGCTGCGGGTGATCGCCGGCGAGGTGGGTGGGCACACCGGCCCCGGTTCGACATACACCCCGATGGCGATGGTGCACGCGACCGTCTCCCCCGGCGCGACGCTGGACCTGCCCTGGCGGCCGGACTTCAACGCGCTGGTCTACGTGCTCTCCGGCGCCGGCTCCGTGGGGATCGACGGCGCCCCGGTGCGCACCGGCCAGCTCGCGGTGCTCGGCCCCGGGGACACCGTGACCGTGCGCGGGGCGGTGAACCAGGAGTCGCGGACGCCGGCCCTGGACGTGGTGGTCCTCGGCGGGCGGCCGATCAACGAGCCGATCGCCATGTACGGGCCGTTCGTGATGAACACCCGGCAGGAGGTGGCCGACGCGTTCGCCGACTTCTCCGCCGGCCGGCTCGGCTCGATCCCGGCGCAGCGCATCGAGGGACCCGTTCCGCACCGCGCCGTCCGGGGCGAGACTGACTGACGGCGGGGCTCCCGCCCCGCGACACCGTGCCGAGATCACGGGATCTCGGCACATCGAGCCCCCGGAACCGCCGAGATCACGGGATCCCGGCAGAGGGAGTCGTCGACGATGAGCAACCTGGAACCGCGCCCGCCCGCTCGCGGGCTGGGCGGGCTGGCGGGCACCACCGCCGGCCCCGCCCTGGACCTGCTGCCGGGCAAGGAGGTGCTGCTCGGCGAGAGCACCCGCGTGCGCCGCCTCCTGCCCACGCTCGGCCGGCGGATGGTCGGCGCCTGGGTCTTCGTCGACCACTACGGCCCCGACGACATCACCTCGTCCCCCGGCATGCAGGTGCCGCCGCACCCGCACACCGGGCTGCAGACCGTGTCGTGGCTGCTCGACGGCGAGGTGCACCACCGCGACTCGCTCGGCAGCGACGTGCGGTTCCGCCCCGGGGAGCTGGCGCTCATGACGGCCGGGCACGGGATCGCCCACTCCGAGCAGTCGCCGGCGACCCACCCGCGGTACCTGCACGGGGCCCAGCTGTGGGTGGCCCTGCCGGAGGCCGACCGTGAGGTCGCCCCGCACTTCGAGCACCACGGCGTCCTGCCCGGCTTCAGCTCCGACGGGCTCACCGCCACGGTGCTCATGGGCGGCTTCGGCGGGGTGACGTCGCCGGGGCGGGCCTACACCCCGCTGGTCGGCGTCGACCTGGAGCTCGCCGCCGGCGCCGACGTGGAGCTCCCGCTGGAGGCCGACTTCGAGTACGGGCTCCTGGCGTCAGCGGGGTCGGTCACGGTGGACGACGTCGTCCTCGAGCCCGGCGCGATGCTGTACCTGGGCACCGGCCGCACGGCGCTGCGGGTGCGGGCAGGGGCGGCGTCCCGGTTGCTGCTGCTCGGCGGGGAGCCGTTCGAGGAACGCCTGGTGATGTGGTGGAACTTCATCGGCCGCTCGGGCGAGGAGGTCGCCGCGTACGCCGAGCAGTGGAACGCCGAGTCGCGGCGCTTCGGCACCGTCGTCGGTTACGACGGCGACCGGCTGGAGGCGCCGCCGCTACCCCCGGTCGCGCTCCGGCCGCGCGGCCGGGTCCGCTGAGGCAGGCTTCGGGCATGAGCGACCCCACCCGGCCGGACCCTCGGCTGCTGCAGTTCGTCGCCGAGCAGCGCTGGGGCGTGCTCGCCACGATCAAGCGCGACGGCCGACCGCAGCTGTCCAACGTCGGCTACGCCTGGGACGACGGCCTGATCCGCGTCTCGGTGACCGCCGACCGCGCGAAGACCCGCAACCTGCAGCGCGACCCGCGGGTGACGCTGCACGTGGCGTCGAAGAACTTCTGGACCTGGGTCGCCGTCGAGGGCACCGCCGAGCTCACCCCGGTCGCGCAGGAGCCGCACGACCCCACCGTCGAGGAGCTGATCGCCTACTACCGCGGCGTCTCCGGCGAGCACGAGAACTGGGACGAGTACCGGGCGGCGATGGTCGCCGACCGGCGGCTGGTCGTCCGGTTCCGGCCCGAGCACGCGTACGGGCAGCTGCCGGGCTGAGCCCGGCGCCGCCGGTGCGCCCCGTTCGCACCGGCCGCCGGGCGGAGCTCAGCCGGCCGGCACCTGCATGACGGAGAACGACGCGCCCCACGGGTCTGCGACGACCGCGAAGCGGCCGTACTCGGTGTCCTCGGCCGGGAGGAGCACCTTCCCGCCCGCGGCGGTCACCGCGGCGACCGCGGCGTCGGTCGAGGCCACCGCGAAGCAGGTCGACCAGCCCTTGGGCGCACCGGGGACCACGCCGCCGAGCCCGCCCAGCGGGTCACCACCGGTGGCGAAGGTCGTGTAGCCCTCCGCGCCCGGGATCTCCTCGAACCGGAACCCGAAGACGGCGGTGTAGAACTCCCGGGCCGCCGCCGGGTCGTCGACCGCCGCCTCGTTCCACACCAGCGAGCCCGGTTCGTTGTACCGCTGCACGCCGGGGTGCTCGCCGGCCTGCCACAGGCCGAACGGGTGGCCCTGCGGGTCGAGGGCGATGACCATCGTGCCCATCGGCCCGACCGCCATCGGCTCCACCACGACCGTGCCACCGGCCTCCCGGATCCGGGTGACCGTGGCGGCCGCGTCGTCCGTCGCGAAGTACGTGGTCCAGCGGGGCGGGGCGCCCCCGTCCGTCTGCGGTCCGAGGCCGGCCACCGCCCGCCCGTCCTTCTGGGCGTCCAGGTAGCCGCCGAACTCGGGCTCGCCGCCGGTGTACTCCCAGCCGAGCAGCGCGGCGTAGAACTCCTTCGCCGCCGCCAGGTCGGCGGCGCCGTAGTCCACCCAGCACGGCGTCCCGGCCGGCCAGGCGGTGTCTCGCGTGGGCATGGTTGCCTCCTCCGGTTGTGGGGGAGGTCACCGTCCCACCGGAGTACGACGGTTCGGGGCTAGAACGTCCCGCCCCCGCCGCGGCCGCCGCCGCCGAACGAGCCGCCCCCACCGAGACCGCCGCCGCCGAACGACCCGCCTCCGCCACGACCGCCGAACCCGCTGCCGCCGAAGCCCCCACCACCGAAGCCGCCGCCGAACCCGCCGCCGTGGCCGCGTCCGCCGCCCAGCAGGATGCCGCCCAGCACGAGGCTGCCGAGGTCCACGCCACCGCGGCGGTACCCGCCCCCGTAGCCGCCGCCGAACCCACCGGGTCCGTACCCGGAATTCCACCGGTCGACGTCGTCCTGCGCCAGGTCGAGGGCGTGCTGGGCCAGCATGCCCGCCTGGTGGGCCTCCCGCAGCGCGCTTACCGGGTCGGTCCCGCCCAGGTCGACGGCTGCCTCCAGGTGCCGCCGCGCCTCGGCGAGCCGGGTGCGCGCCTGGGGACCGACCGCCCCACGGCGGGTGTCGATGAAGTCCGCGGCCGCGGCGACCGCCGAGCGCGCGTTGAGCAGCGACTGCTCCAGCGCCGCCGCGGCCCGGCGGGCCTGGGTCTGCGCGTCGCGGGCCGCCGCGAGCGCCTCCTCGAGCGCGGTGTCGGCGTCCTCGAGCTGCCGGAGCGCGGCCAGCGGGTCACCCGGGGTGCCGTCGGCCGGGTGCAGGGCGGCATCGCAGGCCGCGAGCGCCGACTCGGCGCGGGCGATCTGCGGCTCCAGGCCCGTGCGGTCCCCGGCGGCGACCAGCGCCCGGGCCTCGGCCAGGTCCTTCTCGGTCTCTGCGCGGGCGGCCGCGACCCGGCCGGCGGCGGCGTCGAGGTCGGCGGCGAGCCGGCCGACGGCGTCCAGCAGCGTGCCCGTCTGCGCCGCGGCGTCCTCGGCCGCGCGGATGTCGCCGACGGCGTCGCCGCTCCGCCCCTCGGCCAGCGCCGCCCGCGCCTCCCGGACCTCCTGCTCGGCGGCGGCCAGCCGCGCCCGGGCCTGCTCCACGTTGTCCGCCACGGGAGCGGATGCGGTCGCCGCGTACCGGCTCCGGAGCGCGGCCAGCCGCTGCTCCTCCTGCGGGATCCGGTCGCCCAGCCCGGCCAGCCGCGGCTCCAGCGCGTCCAGCACCTGCGGCGCGTTGTGCTCGAGGTCGCGCAGCCGCTGGAAGGCCTCGCTCTGCTCGTCGAGCCGGGCGCCGGCGGCGCCGGTGAGCGCCAGGATCTCGGCCAGCATCCGGCGGGTGGTGGGCTCGTCCTCCGGGATGTCGTCGTCGAGCTCCTGGCGCAGCGTGAAGGCCCGGGACAGCTCCTTCCTGGACTGCGCCAGCGCGGCGTCGAAGCCGGCGACGGCGTCCTCGCCGTACTGCGACCGGGCGAAGTCGAGGTCCAGCTGCGAGGTCTTCACGGCCTCGTCGAGGTCCAGCAGCGCCTCGCTGGCGCGGCCCTGCAGCTGGTCGGTGGGCACGCCCTCGTACGGATCGGGCTCCCGCCGCCGACCGGGCGGCAGAGCGGTGCCGCTCCGGTTCCGGCGCGAGCGGCTGAGCAGGTAGGCGCCGCCCCCGACGACCGCGAGGCCGCCGAGCACCAGCAGCGGCCCCACCCCGCCGGAGCCGCCGTCGGCGGACCCGGTCGGCTCCTCCGCGGCCGCGCCGCCGTCGCGCAGCAGATCCGCGAACGCCGCCACGCCGCCGGCCCAGTCGCCCTCGCCGAACTGCGGGGCGACCCGCTCGTCGGTCAGCGAGTCGAACTCGGCGCCGGTCACCGGGAAGTCGGCCGGCCGCACCGTGCCGTACTGCCCGTCGTCGACGGCGACGGCCAGCAGCGCGTCCTCCTCGCCGAGCTGGGTCAGCTCGGCCGTGGCCTGGGCCCACTCCTCCTGGTCCGCGCCGTCGAAGCTGGACACGAACACCACGTAGAGGTCGGTCCGGGTGTCGGCGCGCAGGTCGTCGACGACGTCCTGCACCCGCCCGGTGCCACCCTGGAGGACGCCGACCTCGTCGACGACCTGGTCGGGCAGCCGGAACGGCGGCACCGCGTACGCCGGCCCGCCGGTGAGCAGGAGGACGGCGAGCACCCCCAGGACGACGCACAGCCGGCGCACGGAGACCTCCTGGACGGGTGAAGGGGAACCCGGACGACCCTACCGACGGCCGAGGGGTCCGGCCCGACCGCCGTGGGTACGGCTCCTCCGCCGCCGACCCGCCGTGCCGAGGAGCCCCGCGTGCCCGAGCCCGACTCCGTCCCCGCCGCCGATCTGCCGCCCGGAGCGGTCCGCCGCGCCGGCGGCTGGGCCGTGGGCAACCGGGGGGACGACGAGTACTTCGCCGTCTCCCGGCGGTGCCGCCACCAGCTGGCCGACCTCGCCGAGGGCAGCGTCGACGCCCACGGGTGCCTGGTCTGCCCGTGGCACGGCAGCCGCTACGACGTGCGCACCGGCGAGATGGTGCAGGGACCGCGCGGCTTCCTCGGCTACCACGGGCCGACGCCGGTCTACACCCAGCTGGTGCGGCTGCTGGGGTCGGTGGCCCGGCTGCGCGTGCGCCGGGCGGTCCGCCGCGGGGACGACGTCGTGGTGACCGACTGAGGCATAGGAAGCTTTTCGTGCGTATCCGGGTGCGAGAACGCACGCAAAGCTTCCTATGCCCGGGGCGGCAGGGTCAGCCCTGCTCCTGACGGGGCAGCGGCTCGTCCCGCCCGAGGAAGGGGGTGGGGTCGTCGTCGCCGCGTCGGGTTGGCCCCGGACGGGCGGCCGCGGCTGCGTGCAGCGCCTCCTCCGGCGACCGCGGCCGCAGCACGCCGTCGCGGATCTCCTCCGCCCAGTGGCAGCTGACCAGCCGCCCCGGCGCCAGCTCGCGCAGCGCGGGCACCTCGTCGTCGCACCGCGTCTCCTGCCGCCACGGGCAGCGGGTGTGGAACCGGCAGCCGCTGGGCGGGTTCGCCGGCGACGGCAGGTCACCCGCCAGCAGGATCCGCTCCCGGCTCTCCTCGACCTCCGGGTCGGGCACGGGGACGGCGCTCATCAGCGCACGCGTGTAGGGGTGCAGCGGCTGCTCGTAGAGGTCGTCGGCCGGCGCCTGCTCCACCAGGGAGCCCAGGTACATCACGCCGACGACGTCGCTGATGTGCCGCACCACCGCGAGGTCGTGCGCGATGACCAGGTAGGTCAGGCCGAGCCGCTCCTGCAGCTCCTCCAGCAGGTTGAGCACCTGCGCCTGCACCGACACGTCGAGGGCGGACACCGGCTCGTCGGCGATCAGCAGGTCCGGCTCGAGCGCCACGGCGCGGGCGATGCCGATCCGCTGCCGCTGGCCGCCGGAGAACTCGTGCGGGTAGCGGCGCAGCGCCGCCGAGGGCAGGCCGACGGCGTCGAGCAGGGTGCGGATCCGCTGCGCGATCCCCTCCTTGCCGCCGCCGATGCCGTGCGCGCGCAGCGGCTCGGACAGCAGCGACTCCACGTTCTGCCGCGGGTCGAGGCTGCCCAGGGGGTCCTGGAAGACCATCTGCATCCGCTGGCGCATCCGCCGCAGCGGCTCACCCTTGAGCGCGGCGACGTCGGTGCCGTCGAAGAGCACCCGCCCGGCGGTGGGCTCGACCAGCCGCAGGATCGCCCGGCCCAGCGTCGACTTGCCGCAGCCGGACTCCCCCACCAGCCCGTAGGTGGCCCCGCGCGGGACGACGAGGTCGACGCCGTCGACGGCCCGCACGTGCCCGACGGTGCGGTCGAAGAAGATCCCCTGCTTGATCGGGAAGTGCACCTCGAGGCCCTCGACGCGCAGCAGCTCGTCCTGGCCGGGAGCGGTCGGGACGGCGGTCATCGGGCGGCTCCGGAAGCGGTCGCCCCGGCGGTCGGGGACGGCGGGTACTCGATCGGGTGCCGGCAGCGCAGCTCGCGACCGGGGCCGTCGTACTCCAGCGGCACGGTGCTGCCGGAGACCTCGGTCAGGCAGTCGTCGCGGGCGTTGTCGCAGCGCGGCGCGAAGGCGCACCCCTCCGCCCACGGGATGGCGTCGGCGGCCGAGCCGCGGATCGGCGTGAGCGGTGCCCCGCGAGCGGAGTCCAGCCGCGGCACCGAGGCCAGCAGCCCGCCGGTGTAGGGCTGGCGGGGCCGGGCGAAGAGGTCGTGCCGGTCGGCGGTCTCGATGATCTTCCCCGCGTACATGACGTGCACCCGGTCGCAGAGCCCGGCGACCACACCGAGGTCGTGGGTGATCATCACCAGCGCCGTCCCGGTGTCGACGACGAGCTCGCGCAGGAGCTCCAGGATCTGCGCCTGGATGGTGACGTCGAGCGCCGTCGTCGGCTCGTCGGCGATCAGCAACCGCGGCGAGCACGCCAGCGCCATGGCGATCAGCGCGCGCTGGCGCATGCCGCCGGAGAGCTGGTGCGGGTACTCCTTCAGCCGGCGCCGCGGGTCGGGGATGCCGACCTTGTCCAGCAGCACGATCGCCTCGTCGGCGGCCTGCCCGCGGTCCATGTCCCGGTGCTCCAGCAGCACCTCGGTCACCTGGGTGCCGATGGGCACGGTGGGGTTCAGCGAGGACAACGGGTCCTGGAACACCATGGCCATGTCGGCCCCGCGCAGCCGGCGCAGCGTCCGGTCGTCGGCGCCGACCAGCTCCTGCCCGTCCAGCCGGACCGAGCCGGACACCTGCACGCCGCGCCGGGGCAGCAGCCCCATGATCGCCAGCGAGGTGACCGACTTGCCGCAGCCGGACTCCCCCACGAGACCGATCGTCTCGCCGGGGGCGACGGAGAAGCTGACGCCGTCGACGGCGAGGGTCGGGGCCTCGCCGCGGCGGGTGAACCGGACGGCGAGGTCCTCCACCACGAGCACCGGTGCCTGCAGGCTGCTCACCTCCGGAACTTCGGGTCGAGGGCCTCGCGCAGGCGTTCCCCGAGCAGCGTGAACCCGAGCGCGACGACGATGATGCACAGCGCCGGCCACACGGCGAGCGCCGGCCGGATGGACAGGAAGTCCTGGGCGTTGGCCAGCATCGCGCCCCACTCGGGCCGGGCGATGTCCGGGTCGCCGAGGCCTAGGTAGGAGAGCGCGGCGGCCTCGATGATCGCCGTCGCCAGGGAGAGCGTGGCCTGGACGATCACCGGCGACAGCGAGTTGGGCAGCACGTGCCCGAACACGATCCGCGTCTTCTTCACCCCGAGCGCCTGCGCGGCAACGGCGTAGTCGCTGCCGCGCTGGGCGAGCATCGAGCCGCGCAGCAGCCGGGCGAACACCGGCACCTGGACGACCGCGATCGCGATCATCAGCGCGTACTGGTTCTGGCCCAGCAGCACCGAGACGGTGATCGCCATGAGCAGGCCGGGGATCGACAGGATGATGTCGACGAACCGCATGACCACGGTGTCGACCCAGCCGCCGAAGGCGCCGGCCAGCACGCCCAGGGCCATGCCGACCACCAGGCCAAGCACGGTGGAGACCACGCCGATGAGGAGCGACTGCCGGGCGCCGTAGACCAGCCGGGAGAGCAGGTCGCGCCCGAGGTTGTCCACACCGAGGGGGAAGCCCTCGCGCGCGCCGGGGATCTCACCGGGCCGGATCTCCGACAGCAGGTACTGGGTGACCGGGTCCCTGGGGGCGAGCAACGGCGCGAACGCCGCCACGACGAGGAAGACCAGGACGATGACCGCGCCGGCGATCGCCACCGGGTCGCGGCGGAGCCGCCGGAACGCGCTGCGGGTGAGCGACAGGCCGCCGTCGCCCTCCGGGAGCCGGCCAGCCCGGGCGGCGAGGGCGTCGATGCGCTCGCGCTTGACCTCACCGAGAGCCGTCATCGGCTGCGCTCCTCGTCCGATTCCGCAGGCGTCATCGGACGCGCACCCGCGGGTCGAGCAGGCCGTACGAGATGTCGACCAGCAGGTTCACCAGCACGTACACCACCGCCAGCATGAGGATGAAGCCCTGGAGGACGGCGAAGTCCCGGTAGGTGATCGCGTCCCGGAGGGTGAGGCCCACCCCGCCGAAGGCGAAGACCGTCTCGGTCAGCACCGCGCCCGACAGGAGCAGGCCGGTCTGCAGCCCGATCGTCGTCGACACCGGCAGCAGGGCGTTGCGGACGACGTGCCGGCGGCGCACGGTCGCCGTCGCCAGGCCCTTGGCGTTCGCCGTCCGCACGTAGTCCTCGTTGACGACGTCGAGGACGGAGGCCCGGGTGATCCGCACGATGATCGCCAGGGGGATGGTGCCCAGGGCGATGGCCGGCAGGATCAGGTGCAGCACGGCGTCCCAGGCGGCGTCCCACTCCCGGGTCATCAGCCCGTCCAGGACGTAGAAGTTGGTGATCCGGGTGGCGTCCATCCGGACGTCCTGGCGCCCCGACCCGGGCAGCCAGCCGAGCTCCACGGCGAACAGCAGCCGGAGCAGGTAGGCGAGGAAGAACACCGGGATCGCCACGCCGATCAGCGATCCGATGACGGAGGCGGAGTCGAAGAAGCTCCCGTACCGGCGGGCCGCGAGGTAGCCCAGCGGGATGCCCACGCCGATGGCGAAGATCATCGCGAAGACGGTGAGCTCGATCGTGCCGGGGAACCGCTCGAGGAACACCTCGGTGACCGGCCGGCCGTACTGCGTGGAGTTGCCGAAGTCGAGGGTGACCGCTCGCCCCAGGAAGCGGAAGTACTGGACGTAGATCGGCTCGTCGAGCCCGAACAGCTCGTTGTACCGGGCGATCGCCTCCGGGGTGGCGCGCTCCCCCAGCGCGGCCTGGGCGGGCCCCCCGGGGAGGGCGCGCAGCCAGGCGAAGAGCAGCACCGACAGGCCCAGCAGGATCGGGATCAGCTGGAGGAGCCGCCGGACGATGAATCGGAGCACGAGCTCGCGTCACCCTCTCACTGAGCGGATCCGCCCGACAGGCTCGCGGCGGCCCCCGTGCAGGGGCCCGCCGC
>NZ_JBJHAJ010000003.1:0-224264 GCF_054051015.1 Blastococcus sp. SYSU DS0616 | reverse complement strand
GGAGGCCCTGGTCAGGCGACTGACCAGGGCCTCCGCCCGTTCCGGCTCGTGCGGCCACCCCTCCGGCACCGGCGCGACAGGGGTCTTCCTGCGTGCGTGGCGCGGCACCAGGGCCCGCTGGAGCCTTCCGCCTCACCGCCCCGCCAGCGCCACGTCGGTGGCGCGGCGGATGGCCCCGTAGCAGTCGCAGGCGTGGGCACGCAGGCGCGGCCGGTCGACGATGGTGATCGCGCCGCGGGTGTAGGTGATGCAGCCGTCCCTCGGCCAGTGACCGCGCCACCTCGCTGACCGAGGTCCGCCGCACCGCGAGCATCTGGGCGAGGAAGTGCTGGGTGAGTTCGAAGGTGGGTCGGTCCATCCGGTCGGCGGTCATCAGCAGCCACCGGGCGGCCCGCTGGCGCACTGTGTGCACCCGGTTGCAGGCGGCGTTGCGGGCGAGCTGGGTGAACATCGCCTGCGTGACGCGGCGGAGTCGGGCCGCCAGCGGGCCGTCGACGTCGGCGGTGTGCCGGTGGAGGTCCTCGGCGCTCATGGTCAGCGCATCCCCGGCCACCTGCACCAGGGCGCGCTCGGTCGGGGCGCCGCCGTCGGCGCCGAGGAACGCCGACAGGCCGACCATGCCCTCCTGGCCGATGGTGGCGGTCTCCACCAGCTCGTCGTCGCCGACGTCCGCGACGACGGAGACGACACCCACGAGCGGGAAGTAGACGGCGGTGACCGGCTCGCCGGGCTGGTGCAGCACCTGCCCCAGCGTCAGCGGGGTCCGGTGCAGATCGGGCAGCAGGGGGGCGAGCGCCTGTTCGTCCATGCCGCCCAGGACCGCGTTGCGGCGTGCGGCGGCGGGGTCGGTGGCCACGAGCGGGCTCCTCCGTGCGGTGCTGCCTGGGCCGGACCTTCGACGGGATGAGGTGATCCCACGTCCAGGTCTGCGTACTCAGGCGGAGGCTGCTCCTACGTGCGGGGCGTCCTCATCCTGGCACACGAGAGCCCGTCAGCGGATCGGCGCCGATCGGCTGCTCCTCCGCGGCAATGTCCGATAGCGTGCATTCAGCCACCGGACCTGCCCGGCCACCGACGAGTGCGCCCAGTGGTGACAGCTGGATCGCTCGAGACCCACCGCGGCTCCGGGCGGCCGTCGGGTGGGCCCGGGCGACCACCGTCGGAGCCCACCGGGCTGACAGCGGCTCCGGTGTGCCGTCGGCCGTTCGTGCAACTCGTCCGCGGCGACCAGAGCAGGGGGACGACGCCGGTGACCGATCCCGTGGCCAGGCCCATCCCGCCGGGGCCCCGGAAGGCGGTGGACGAGCTCGCTCGGCTGGTGCTGGCGGAGGAGGACCGCCAGTCGGTGCTGGAGCGCGCCGTCGGACTGGTGACGAGCCTGATGCCGGCCGGTGCGCAGGCCTCGATCACGGTGGTGCGCAACCGGCGGCCCACGACCGCGGCCTTCACCGGGGAGCTGGCGCTGCGGCTGGACGAGACGCAGTACGGGCAGGGGTACGGCCCCTGCATGGACGCCGCCCTGAGCGGCCAGTTCATCGAGATCACCGACGGCCGCACCGAGGACCGGTGGCCGGACTACGTGGCGACCTTCCTCCGCCACGGCGCCCTGAGCTCCCTCTCGGTACCGGCGCCCGCCACGCAGCTGGCCGCGTGCGTGAACGTGTACTCCCCGGCCGCCGGCGCCTTCACCGGAGAGCACCGGCAGGCCCTGGCTGAGTTCGCTGCCTACGCCGGCGTGGTGCTGACCAACATCGAGGCCCTGCAGGACGCCCGCGACCAGGCGGAGAACATGCGGGCGGCGCTGGAGTCCCGGGCGGCCATCGAGCAGGCCAAGGGCATCTTGATGGAGCGGCACAAGCTCACCCCGGACCAGGCCTTCCGACTGCTGGCCGACGCCTCGATGCACACCAACCGCAAGGTCCGCGACCTGGCCGAGCAGCTCGTGCTCACCGGCGAGCTCACCCCTGATCCCACCCCAGCCGGCCGGCACGTCGCCCACCGCCTGCCGCACGCAGCCCCGACATCCACCGCCGGACGGGAACACCGATGACCGATCCCACCGCACCGGGGAACGTCACCGCTGACGGCATGGCGAGGACCGTGCCGAGCAGGTGCCCGGCCGTGGCCACCCACGACCGTCGGCGACTCGGCCGGTGGTCGCCTGGCCGCCGCGCAACCTCCCCCACCTGACCGAACGGTCGGGAACGAGGACGACCCCATTGTGGCCCAGAGCACATTGAGCTACCGTCCCGCACCGGACTGACCGTCCGGTCAGTAAATGCACACCCACCGAGCGACGGCGGAGCTGCCATGCCCCTCTCCACAGATGCCCCCTCTCGCGAGCGCCACCGGATGACCACCGAGGAGCGCAAGGTCCTCGCGGGCACCCTCGCCGGCACCACGATCGAGTGGTACGACTTCTTCATCTACGCCCAGGCGGCGAGCCTGGTGCTGGCCCCGCTCTTCCTCTCCCCGCTCAGCGAGGACTCCCCCGGGCTGGCCACCGTGCTGTCGCTGGCCACCATCGGCATCAGCTTCCTGTTCCGCCCGCTCGGGGCCATCGTGGCCGGGCGCTTCGGCGACCGGCTCGGCCGCAAGCGGATGCTGGTCTTCACCCTGCTGCTGATGGGGACGGCCACCGCACTCATCGGGCTGCTGCCGACGTACGAGCAGATCGGGTTCGCCGCGCCGGCCATCCTGATCCTGCTGCGAATCCTGCAGGGCTTCTCCGCAGGCGGCGAGTGGGGCGGCGCGGCGCTCATGTCGGTGGAGCACGCCCCGGTGGCGCGGCGCGGCCTGTTCGGCGCCTACCCGCAGGTGGGCGTGCCGGTCGGCATGATCCTCGCGACGGGCGTGCTGTGGCTGCTGTCGACGCTGACCACGCCCGAGCAGTTCCAGTCCTGGGGCTGGCGCATCCCCTTCCTGCTGTCGGTCGTGCTGATCGTCATCGGCTACCTGATCCGCCGCGCCGTGGAGGAGAGCCCGGTCTTCAAGGAGATGCAGCTGCGGAAGAAGGAGTCGTCCGCCCCGCTGCGCGACCTCTTCCGCCGCAACACCCGGCAGGTGGTGCTCAGCGCACTGATCTTCATCGCCAACAACGCCGCCGGTTACCTGCTCATCGCCTTCTTCATCGCCTACGCCAGCACCACCTTGGACATGCCGCGCGAATCCGTCCTGCTGGCCACCACCCTGGCGTCCTTCGGCTGGCTCGCCTTCACGATGTACGGCGGCATCCTGTCCGACCGGATCGGCCGGGTGCGCACGTTCCAGATCGGCTACGCCCTGGTCTTCCTCTGGATGATCCCGATGTTCCTGCTCATCGACACGGGGAACATCTGGCTCTACGGCGTCGCGCTGTTCCTGCTGACCATCGGGCTCGGGCTGTCGTACGGGCCGATGTCGGCGATGTACGCCGAGATGTTCCCGGTCGCGGTCCGCTACTCCGGTGTCTCGATCGGCTACGCCCTGGGAGCGATCCTCGGAGGCGCCTTCGCCCCGATGATCGCCGAGCTGCTCCTGCAGTCGACCGGGTGGTCGGGCTCGGTCGGCATCTACATCATGGTGCTCTGCGTCATCTCCTTCACCGCGGTGACGGTCGCCGGGGAGACGAAGGGCGCGAGCCTGCGGGTGGCCGAGGCCCACGAGGAGTACCTGCGCGCGCACCCCGAGGAGGCCGAGGCCCTCGGCTTCCGGCCCTGACCGGCGAGCGGGGGCACCTCCGGGCCTGACGGAGCGGGACCGGCGGCGCCGGGTGGGGGGCGCGGGCGCCGCGCGGCCGCCCCCCCCCCCCCGCCTCCCCCCGCCCCCCGCCCCAGCGGGCCCCCCCGCGCCCCCCCCCCCCCCCCCCCCCCCCCCCCCCCCCCCCCCCCCCCCCCCCCCCCCCCCCCCCACCCCGGCGGGGCCCCCGGCGCCGTGGTGGCCGCGGCCGTCGACCCTGGTCGCGACGGCGGCAGGCGTCGCCGGCGATTGCTTCCCGGAGACGCCGCCACCACAGTGGGGCCACCACCTCCGGACCGGACGGTCGGCCCTCCCCCACCCCCCGGGACCCGCCGGGTCCGGCGAATTCCAGGAGCGACGATGCAGGAGCACACCGAGATCCGCCAGGTCGGCCGACGGGTCGCACGCGGGCGCGGTCGCCCCGGCGACCCCGCCGCGCGGGTGCGCGTCGACCGGGACACCACGACGAACGCGGAGACGGCGTGAGCGCCCCGGTCCCCGCCCGCGTCGCCGTCATCGGCGGCGGGCGCATGGGCGCCGGCATCGCCCAGGCCTTCCTGACCGCCGGCGCCCGCGTCGAGGTCGTGGAGGCCGGCGCAGAGGCTGCCGACGCCGCCCACGGCCGGGTGGCCGAGGGGCTGGCGGAGGCCGCCCGCCGCGGAAAGCTCGACGGCGACGTCGCCGCCGCGCTGGACCGGCTGACCCTGGTGGACTCCCCCGCCGCGCTGGACCGGGAGAACGGGCTGGTCGTCGAGGCCGTCCCCGAGCGGGCCGACCTCAAGGCGGAGGTGCTGGGCGCCGCGGAGTCCGCCGTCGGCCCGGACGCGGTGCTCGCCACGAACACCAGCTCCCTCTCGGTCACCGAGCTCGCCGCGGCGCTGGAGCGCCCGGCCCGGTTCCTCGGCCTGCACTTCTTCAACCCCGTGCCGGCGTCCAAGCTCGTGGAGGTGGTGGTCGCCCGCGAGACCGCGGCCGAGCTCGTCGGGATCGCCTCCGGCTGGGTGCGCGCACTCGGCAAGACCGACGTCGTGGTGAAGGACTCCCCCGGCTTCGCCTCCTCCCGGCTCGGGGTGCTGCTGGGGCTGGAGGCGATCCGGATGCTCGAGGAGGGGGTCGCCGACGCCGAGGCCATCGACGCCGCCATGGAGCTGGGCTACCGGCACCCGATGGGGCCCCTGCGCTCCACCGACTTCGTGGGCCTCGACGTGCGGCTGGCGATCGCCGAGTACCTCCACCGGACCCTCGGCGAGCGGTTTGCCCCACCGCAACTGCTCCGCGACAAGGTCGCGGCGGGCGAGCTCGGCCGCACCACCGGTCGCGGATTCCACACCTACGACTGACCCGAGGCGGCCCCGATGACCAGCCCTGCCCCGCAGCGCCTCGCCGAGGAGACCGTCCGCCGCTACCTGGCGGAGGATTCCGCGGCGCGGGCACTCGGCGTCACCGTCAGCTCCGTGGCGCCGGGTTCGGTCACGGCGCACATGATCATCCGGCCCCAGATGCTCAACGGGCACGGCACCGCGCACGGCGCTGCACTGTTCGCCGTCGCCGACATCGCCTTCGCGATGGCCTGCAACTCGCACGGACAGCCGGCGGTGGGGCGGTCGTGCAGCATCGAGTACCTCGCGCCGGCCCGCGCCGGCGACACCGTCACCGCCACCGCGGTGGAACGATCGCTCGTGGGGCGGGGCGGGATCTACGACGTCGCGGTGACCCGCGACGCGGACGGGCTACTCCTCGCCGAGATGCGGGGACACAGCCGCCAGGTGCCCCCCGCCCCGCCCGGACGCGCCTGACGGTCCGAGGGCCGGCCGGCCCGGGTCAGGACGCCGGTGGCGCCGGGGCGCGGGTCCGCAGGCCCCGGAAGGTCGTGGTCACGAGGGCGTCGGCGAGGTCGTCCGCGGACAGGCCGCCGCCGGGCCGGTACCACTCGGTCAGCGAGTTGACGGTGCCGAAGAGCAGGCGGCTGGTGACGGCGGGATCGACGTCGGGGCGCACGTCGCCCTCGTCCTCGGCGGCGCGCACCAGGTCGGTGACGACCCGGTCGAACTCCCGTCGCCGCTGCAGCGCCGCCTGCTCGACCGGGGAGTTGCCCCGGACCCGGAGCAGGAGCGTCACGAAGGGCAGCTCGGCCGCGAGCACGCGGACCGACCCGCGGACGACGTGCTCCAGCCGGTCGATCGCCGGGCCGGTGGTGCCGCCGGGCTCATCGGTGACGGCGAACAACGCGTCCAGCGCACGGTCGAGCGCCAGCCGCAGCAGCTCCACCTTGCTGGGCACGTGGTGGTAGATCGCCGACTTGGTGACGCCGAGCCGGGTGGCCAGCTCCTCCATGCTGGTGGCGTCGTAGCCGCGCTCGTTGAAGACCTCGACGGCGACGTCGAGCAGCGAGTCCAGCGAGTGCCCCGGGCGGCCGCGTCGGGCCGGGGGCGCGTCGGCGGTCGACGTCATGCACGGTTCCGGTTGTCGGTCATGCGCTTGAGTTTGCCAACCGATCGGGGCAGCGTCTCGGGGTCCACCACGAGCACCTCGATGCTGGACCCGACGACGTCCTTGACGCCCGTGCGCACCGCGGCCGCCGCGGCAGATCTCGCCTCCGCCGGGCAGTCCGACCGCGCCTCGACGCGGCAGATCAGGTGGTCCATCCGCTCCCGGGTGACGAGCTCGAGGGCGAAGTGCGGGGAGAGCCCCGGCGTCCGCAGCACGATCTCCTCGATCTGGGTGGGGAACAGGTTCACCCCCCGCAGGATGATCATGTCGTCGGTGCGGCCGGTGATCTTCTGCATCCGCCGGAACGCCGGGCGCGCGGTGCCGGGCAGCAGCCGGGTGAGGTCGCGGGTCCGGTAGCGGACGACCGGCATCGCCTCCTTGGTCAGCGAGGTGAAGACGAGCTCCCCCTCCTCGCCGTCGGGCAGCACCTCACCGGTGAGCGGGTCGATGACCTCCGGGTAGAAGTGGTCCTCCCAGACGTGCAGCCCGTCCTTGGTCTCCACGCACTCCTGGGCGACGCCGGGGCCCATCACCTCGGACAGGCCGTAGATGTCCACGGCGTGGATGCCGGCCCGCTCCTCCATCTCGCGGCGCATCTGCTCGGTCCAGGGCTCGGCGCCGAAGATGCCGATCTCGAGGCTGCTCTCCCGCGGGTCCACGCCCTGCTTCTCGAACTCGTCGATGACGGTGAGCATGTAGGAGGGCGTGACCATGATGATCCGCGGCTCGAAGTCGCGGATCAGCTGCACCTGCCGCGGCGTCATGCCACCGGACACGGGGACGACGGTGCACCCCAGCTTCTCGGCTCCGTAGTGGGCGCCCAGGCCGCCGGTGAACAGGCCGTAGCCGTAGGCGTTGTGCAGCGTGTCCCCCGGCCGGCCCCCCGCGGCGCGGATGGAGCGGGCCATGACCGTCGCCCAGGTGTCGAGGTCGCGCTCGGTGTAGCCGACGACGGTCGGCTTGCCGGTGGTGCCGGAGGAGGCGTGCACGCGGCGCACCTGGTCCTTCGGGACCGCGAACATCCCGAAGGGGTAGTTCTCGCGCAGGTCGGCCTTGCTGGTCGTCGGGAACTTCGCGAGGTCGGCGAGCTCCCGGCAGTCGTCGGGGTGCACGCCGGCCGCGTCGAAGGCCCGGCGGTAGTGCGGCACGTTGTCGTAGGCGTGCCGCAGCGACCACTGGAGCCGCTCCAGCTGCTGCGCGCGCAGCTCATCGACGCCCAGGCGCTCGGCGGGGTCCAGCAGCGCCGGGTCGGGCGCCTCCCCCGGGCGCCCGTTCGTCTCCGTGGTCGCAACCGTCATGGCAGTGGCCTCCGATGTCCTGAGCGTCGTCACCGGGCGGTCGGCGCGCGAGCTCGGCTCCGAATTACCGACCGGGCGGTCAGGTAAGCATCCCCTCCTCTCGACCGCTGTCAAGACCCGCCCGGGGAGCGCCGCGGACAGGGTTGTGCGGCGGCCTCCGCTCGTGCACACTGATTACCGACCGTCCGGTCAGTAAATGACCCGAGACGCACCCGAGGGGAACGAGATGTCCGCACCCACCCTGGACCGGCCCGCGCCCGACGAGACCGCGCTGCAGGACCAGTTCGACGCCACCATCGCGGCCGGCCATCGCATCGAGCCGCGGGACTGGATGCCCGAGGGGTACCGGAAGACGCTCATCCGCCAGGTCGCGCAGCACGCGCACTCGGAGATCATCGGCATGCAGCCCGAGGGCGACTGGCTGCTCGCCGCGCCCAGCCTGCGGCGCAAGGCCGTCCTGCTGGCCAAGGTGCAGGACGAGGCCGGTCACGGCCTGTACCTGTACTCCGCGGCCGAGACGCTCGGCGCCGACCGCGCCGACCTCACCGACAAGCTGATCGAGGGCAGGCAGAAGTACAGCTCGATCTTCAACTACCCGACGCTCACCTACGCCGACGTCGGCGTCATCGGCTGGCTGGTCGACGGCGCGGCCATCTGCAACCAGGTGCCGCTGTGCCGCTCCTCCTACGGGCCCTACGCCCGGGCGATGATCCGGGTCTGCAAGGAGGAGTCGTTCCACCAGCGGCAGGGCTACGAGCTGCTGATGACGATGATGCGCGGCACCGACGAACAGCGCGCCATGGTGCAGGACGCCGTCGACCGCTGGTGGTGGCCCTCGCTCATGATGTTCGGCCCGCCCGACGACGACAGCCCCAACACCGCGCAGTCGATGGCCTGGGGCATCAAGCGGCACACCAACGACGAGCTGCGCCAGCGGTTCGTGGACATGTCCGTGCCGCAGGCCGAGGTCCTCGGTGTCACGCTCCCCGACCCCGACCTCTCCTACGACCCCGAGACCGGCCACTACCGGTTCGGCCGGATCGACTGGGACGAGTTCAAGCGGGTCATCTCCGGCGAGGGCCCGATGAACGCCGTGCGCGTCGCCCGCCGCCGCGCGGCCCGGGACGACAACGCCTGGGTCACCGAGGCGGCCACGGCCTACGCCCGCAAGCACGAGGGGGCGGCCGCGTGAGCGGCGAGGTCACCGCCGAGGGCGGGCACGGCGCGGTCCCGACCGGGCCGGAGGTGCCGGTGCAGGCCCAGCGGCCGGCCGTGCGCCGGGACTGGCCGCTGTACGAGGTCTTCGTCCGCGGCAAGCGCGGGCTCAACCACGTGCACGTCGGCTCGCTGCACGCACCCGACGACGAGATGGCCGTGCACGCCGCCCGCGACCTCTACACCCGGCGCAACGAGGGCGTGAGCATCTGGGTGGTCAAGGCCGCCGACATCACCGCGTCCAGCCCCGACGAGAAGGACCCGATGTTCGCCCCCAGCGGCGACAAGGTCTACCGCCACCCGACGTTCTACGAGATCCCCGAGAACGTCCCCCACATGTGAGGCGAGATCTGCACAGTGGCCCGCATCGGCTCCCCGACGGCGGCCACTGTGCAGATCTCGCCGGAGTCAGGAGCGAGGCCATGCACGAGGAGACGGTGTACGACGCGCTGGCCAATGCGCACGACGACGCGGGGCACTGGGCCTTCGGCACCGGCTTCGACGACCCGCTGGCCGGCGTCGACACCACGGTGCCCCACGGCGTCGACGCCGCCGACCTCGGCACCTACTGCCTGATGCTCGGCGACGACGCGCTCGTGCTCGCCCAGCGGCTCACCCAGTGGATGACCAACGCGCCGGAGCTCGAGGAGGAGGTGGCGCTGGGCAACATCGGCCTGGACCTCCTCGGCCAGGCCCGGCTCCTGCTCGCCCGCGCCGGGGCGGCCGGGGTGCTCGGCCGCTCGCGGGAGCTCGCCGCGGAGACCATCCCCGACGAGGACGCCCTGGCCTACTTCCGGGACGCCGACGAGTTCCGCTGCACCGGCCTGGTCGAGGCGGAGAACGGCGACTTCGCGCAGACGATGGTCCGCCTGCTCGTCGCCTCGACGGTGCGGCTGGCGGCCTTCGCCCGGCTGCGGGAGTCCCGCGACCCGGTGCTCGCCGCCATCGCCGCGAAGGGCGTGCACGAGCTCGCCTACCACCGCGACCACGCCGCCCGCTGGGTGCTGCGCCTGGGCGACGGCACCGAGGAGTCGCACCGGCGGGCCCAGGACGGCGTCGCCGCGGTATGGCCGCTGCTGGCCGACCTGTTCACCGCCACGGATGTCGAGGCCCGGCTGGTCGCCGCCGGGGTCGCCGTCGACCCGGCCGACGTCCGCGACGAGGTGCGCGACGTCCTCACCACCGTGCTGGAGCGCGCCACGCTGCCGGTGCCCGCCTGGCCGGCCGACGCCGCCCCGCGCGGCCGGATCGGGCAGCACGGCGCGGAGCTGACCGAGCTGCTGGCCACCCTGCAGGGCCTGGCCCGCCGGCACCCGGCGGCGACCTGGTGAGCGCCGTGCTGACCGACCCCCGCTCGGTGGCGGAGACGGTCACCGACCCGGAGCTGCCGATGCTGACCCTCGCGGATCTCGGCGTGCTCCGCGAGGTGCGTGTCGAGCAGGGCACCGTCGTCGTCGAGATCACGCCGACCTACTCCGGCTGCCCCGCGATGGGCGTCATGCGGGCGGACCTCGTGCATGCCCTGCACCGGGCGGGCTTCGCCGACGTCGACGTCCGCACCGTGCTCTCGCCCGCCTGGTCCTCCGACTGGATCAGCGAGGAGGGCCGGCGCAAGCTCGCCGCGGCCGGCATCGCCCCGCCCGGGACGGCACCGGTCCGGTCCCCCGGCCCCGTCCCGCTCCAGCTGGGGCCGACGCGGCGGACGGCCGGCTGCCCCCAGTGCGGGTCGGCCGACACCGTCGAGCAGAGCGAGTTCGGCGCCACGGCCTGCAAGGCCCTGCGCCGCTGCCGCAGCTGCGGCGAGCCGTTCGAGCACTTCAAGGAGATCTGATGACGGCGACCGTTCCCGCCGCCGGTTCCGCCCCCACCCGTCCGCGGCGGCGGCCGCAGTTCCACCCGCTCCGGGTGGCCGCGGTCGAGCGGCTCACCGACGACTCCGTCGCGGTCACCTTCGACGTCCCCGCCGAGCTCGCCGAGGAGTACCGCTTCCGGCCCGGCCAGGCCCTCACCCTCCGCCGGGTCGACGGCGACCGGGACGAGCGCCGCTCCTACTCCATCTGCGCACCGATGGGCGCCGCTCCGCGGGTCGGCGTCCGCGAGGTCCCCGGCGGGTTCTTCTCCAGCTACCTGGTGCACGAGGTGCGCCCGGGCGACGAGATCGAGGTGCTCCCGCCCTCGGGCACCTTCACCGCTGACCTGTCGCAGCCCGCCGACCACGTCTTCGTCGTCGCCGGCTCGGGCATCACCCCGGCACTGAGCCTGGCCGCCACCGTGCTGCGCGACGGCGAGTCGACGGTCACCGTCTTCTACGGCAACCGCCGCACCAACACGGTGATGTTCGCCGACGAGCTCGCCGACCTGAAGGACGCCTACGGCACCCGGCTGCAGCTGGTGCACGTCCTCTCCCGCGAGCCCCGCGACGCCGACCTGACCAGCGGTCGACTCGACGGCGAGCGGCTGCGCAGCCTCGTGCAGAACCTCGTCGAGGTCGAGCGCGTCGACCACTGGTGGCTGTGCGGTCCGCACGGGATGGTGACCGACGCCCGCGCCCTGCTCGCCGAGCTCGGCGTCCCCGCGGGGAAGGTCCACCAGGAGCTGTTCTTCGTCGACGACGTCCCGCCCCAGCCGGTGCGCGGCGACGAGCAGACCGTCACCGGGCCCAGCAGCCAGGTGACCGTCGTCCTCGACGGCCGCTCGACCACGCTGGCGCTGCCGAAGGACCAGAGCGTGCTGGACTCCGCGCAGCGCGTCCGCTCCGACCTGCCCTTCGCGTGCAAGGGCGGGGTGTGCGGCACCTGCCGGGCGCGGGTGACCGACGGCGAGGTGGCGATGCGGCGCAACTACGCGCTCGAGGCCCAGGAGGTCGAGGCCGGCTACGTGCTCACCTGCCAGTCGCTGCCCGTCTCCGACGCCGTCACCGTCGACTACGACGCCTGACCCCGGTGGGCGACGCGGTGCCACGGGCGGCGCACCCGCACGGCGCCTCCCGGTGCGCGGCACGGACCGCTCGCGGGGTGCGCGCATGAGGCCCGTGCCCGTCGGCGAGTCCGCCGTCCTCGACGTCGTGGTGACCCCGGAGATGACCGTCCGCTTCGACGAGCTCGGCCCGGTGCACCCGGTGTACGCCACCTACTCGATGGCCAAGCACTTCGAGGAGGCCGGCCGGAAGCTGCTGCTGCGCCACCTCGAGCCCGGCGAGGCCGGGATCGGCAGCGCCCTGTCGGTGGAGCACCTGGCCCCGGCCTGGGTCGGCGACGCCATCCGGGTGACGGCCCGGTGCGCCGAGGTGCGCGGCAACCGCCTGACCTGCGACTGCAGCGCCGTCGATGCCGAGGGGCGGCTGCTGGGCCGTGGGACGACCGTCCAGGCAGTGCTGAGCGAGGAGGCGGTGCAGGCCCGGGTCACCCGCCCGCGGCGGACACGTCCGGGGGGCGCGCCGCCGGACGCCGGCTGACCCGAGGGCTCCAGGTCACGCGGGTTGCGGGAGAACCGGCCGCAGCCGACGCTGGAACCACTGGCGGCCGCGCCTGGGGCGCCGCCCCCGACCGCGCCACCGAACTCCCGGGGCGGTCGCTGCGACGGCGCGCGGCCGCCCCGGGGTCCGCCTCCCGAGGCGTCACCCCGGGGAGCGCGCGTCAGGTCGCCCGGCCCCGCATCCGCCGGTACTCGGCCACCACCGCCGTCGTGGCGGCATCCTGGTCCAGCGCCACGGGCTCCGGGCTGGTGAGCGCCGGCGCCAGCTCGCGCGCCATCACCTTGCCCAGCTCGACACCCCACTGGTCGAACGAGTCGATCTGCCAGATCACGCCCTGGGTGAAGACGACGTGCTCGTAGAGCGCCACCAGCTGCCCGAGCGTCCCCGGCGTCAGCCGCGGCGCGAGGATCACCGTGCTCGGCCGGTTCCCGGGCATGACCTTGTGCGGCACGAGGGCCGGGGGTGTGCCGTCGGCCGCCACCTCCTCGGCGGTGCGGCCGAAGGCCAGGACGGCCGCCTGGGCGAACATGTTGGCCATCAGCAGGTCGTGCATCTCACCGATGTCGTGGCTCGGCTCGCCGAAGCCGATGAAGTCGGCTGGGACCAGCGAGGTCCCCTGGTGCAGCAGCTGGTGGAAGGCGTGCTGGCCGTTCGTGCCGGGCTCCCCCCAGAACACCTCGCCCGTCGCCGTGGTGACCGGCTGCCCGTCCGTGCGCACCGACTTGCCGTTGCTCTCCATCGTCAGCTGCTGCAGGTAGGCCGGCAGCCGGGAGAGGTACTGGCTGTAGGGCAGGACGGCGTGGGTCTGGGCGTCGAAGAAGTTGCGGTACCAGACACCCAGCAGGCCCAGCAGCACCGGGACGTTGCGCTCGAGCGGGGTGGTGCGGAGGTGCTCGTCGACGGCGTGGAAGCCGGCGAGCATCTCGTCGTAGGCGTCCGGGCCGATCGCCACCATCAGCGAGAGCCCGATGGCGGAGGTGAAGGAGTACCGGCCCCCGACCCAGTCCCAGAACTCGAACATGTTCTGCGGATCGATGCCGAACGCGCGCACGGCGTCGGTGTTGGTGGACACCGCGGCGAAGTGCTTCGCCACGGCGGACTCGTCGGCCCCCAGCCCGCGCAGCAGCCAGTCCCGGGCGACGCCGGCGTTGGTGAGCGTCTCCAGCGTGGTGAAGGTCTTGGAGCTGACGACGAAGAGCGTCTCGGCGGGGTCGAGGTCGCGGGTGGCCTCGGCGAAGTCGGTGGGGTCGATGTTGGAGACGAACCGCAGGGTGAGGTTCCGGTCGGCGTGGTGCCGCAGGGCGGTGTACGCCATCGCGGGGCCCAGGTCGGAGCCGCCGATGCCGATGTTGACCACCGCCCGGATCGGCTTCCCCGTGTGCCCGCGCCATTCCCCCGAGCGCACCTGCTCGGCGAAACGGCGCATCCGCCCCAGCACCTCGTGCACGTCGCGGACCACGTGCTGGCCGTCCACCACGAGCTCCTCGCCCGGCGGCATGCGCAGCGCGACGTGCAGGACGGCGCGGTCCTCGGTGGTGTTGATGTGCTCGCCGCGGAACATCGCCTGGATGCGGTCGGGCAGACCCGCACGCTCGGCGAGGGCGACCAGCAGCCGCAGCGTCTCGTCGGTCACGCGGTGCCGGGACCAGTCGACGTGCAGCTCACCGACCTGCCCGGTCAGCCGCTCCGCGCGCTCGGGATCGCCGTCGAAGAGGTCCCGCAGGTGCGTGTCCCCGAGGGTGCGGCGGTGCTCGTCGAGCGCGCGCCACTCCGTGGTGTCCGTGATGTCCATGCTGGCTCCGTCCAGGTGCGGTCCGACGTCTGGGTCGATCCTGGCGCTGCTGGTCCTCCCCCGCTCACGGGGGTCCGAACGTGACGAACGGCTCACCACCCAACACTGACGTGAAGGACGAGTTCCCGGCAGACTGTCGATGACACCGGCGACGCCGCCGATGCGCACCGATGCTCCCGGCTCGGCGACCCCGACCGACATCGTCGCCACGGAACACGAGCTCCGCCGCTCCGGGTGCACCGCCGCACCGCCCTCAGAGACCTGGCACCGCCTCCGGTGCTGCCGCCCGCGCCGACGCCTGCGCACCGAACGAGACGGAACCATGTCCTCAGCCCTGCCTGCACTGCCCAAGCCCAGACTGTCGCGCCCCGCCTGGCTCTCGCCGAAGGTCGCCCGCACCGAGGTGCTCGCCGGCCTCGTCGTCGCCCTGGCGCTGATCCCCGAGGCGATCAGCTTCTCCATCCTCGCCGGCGTCGACCCCCGCGTCGGGCTGTTCTCCTCGTTCGTGATGGCCGTGGTCATCGCCTTCACCGGCGGCCGGCCGGCGATGATCACCGCTGCCACCGGCGCCATCGCCCTCGTCGTGGCCCCGCTGACGCTCGAGTACGGCGTCCAGTACCTGTTCGCCGCGGTGATCCTCGGCGGCATCTTCCAGATCGTGCTGGCCGCCACGGGCTTCGCCCGGCTGATGCGGTTCATCCCGCGCAGCGTCATGGTGGGCTTCGTCAACGCGCTGGCGATCCTCATCTTCACCGCGCAGCTGCCGCAGCTGACCGACGTGCCGTGGCTGGTCTACCCGATGGTGGCCGCCGGGCTGGCGATCATCTTCCTGCTCCCCCGGCTGACGACGGCGATCCCCGCACCCCTGGTCGCGATCGTCGTGCTGACGGCCCTGGCGGTGACAGCCGGCTGGGAGATCCCCGACGTCGGCGGCGAGGGCGACCTGCCCGACAGCCTGCCGTTCTTCCTGCTGCCCGACGTGCCGTTCACCGTCGAGACGCTGACCATCATCGCCCCCTACGCCCTCGGCGTGGCCTTCGTCGGGCTGATGGAGTCGCTGATGACGGCGAAGCTGGTCGACGACATCACCGACACCCACTCCGACAAGACCCGCGAGTCCTGGGGTCAGGGCGTGGCGAACATGGCCTCCGGCTTCTTCGGCGGCATGGGCGGCTGCGCCATGATCGGCCAGACGATGATCAACGTGAAGGCGTCGGGAGCCCGTACGCGGCTGTCCACATTCCTGTCCGGGGTGTTCCTGCTGATCCTCGTGGTCGCCCTCGGCGACATCGTGGCGACCATCCCGATGGCCGCCCTGGTCGCGGTGATGATCTTCGTGTCGATCGCCACCTTCGACTGGCACAGCCTGCGCACCATCCACCGGATGCCCAAGAGCGAGACCGCCGTCATGCTCACGACCGTCGCCGGCACGCTCTTCACCCACAACCTCGCCGTCGGCGTCGGCGCCGGCGTCCTCGCGGCCTGCGTGCTCTTCGCCCGCCGGGTCGCCCACCTGGCCGAGGTCACCAGCGTCACGGACGACGAAGGCACCCGGATCTACTCGGTGACGGGGGCGCTGTTCTTCGCCTCCAGCAACGACCTCTACACCCAGTTCGACTACGCCGGCGACCCCGGGAACGTGGTGATCGACCTGACCGACGCCCACATCTGGGACGCCTCGACCGTGGCTGCCCTCGACGCGATCACCCACAAGTACGAGACCCGCGGCAAGAACGTCCAGATCGTCGGGCTGACCGGGCACTCCGCCGACCGCTTCGACCGGCACACCGGCCAGCTCACCGGAGCGCACTGATGCCCGCTGCGGCAGCGCGCGCCGGGCGCGTGGCCTATGAAGGGGGCGTGACCGGAACGCCCCGCGAGCAGCTCATGCAGATCGGTCAGGTCGCCGAGCGCACCGGTCTGAGCCTGCGCACGATCCGCTTCTACGAGGAGAACGGGCTGGTCATCCCCACCGCCCGCTCCGAGGGCGGGTTCCGGCTGTACAGCTCCGAGGACGTCGCCCGCCTCGAGGTCGTAAAGCGGATGAAGCCCCTGGGGTTCACCCTCGAGGAGATGCAGGAGCTGCTCACCCTGCTGGCCGACCTGGACTCCGGCAGCGGCGACCGGGCGCAGCTGGTGGATCGGCTGCGCATGTTCCACGAGGCGGCCACGGCTCGGGTCACCGCGCTGAAGGAGCAGCTCGCCGTCGCCGAAGGGTTCGCCGACACCCTCGCGGAGCGGCTGGAAACGAGCCGCTGACCTGCGGTCGACGGACTCGTCCAGGTCCTCGCCGGTGACCACGGCGATCCTGACCGACCCCGGTTCGAGCGGTGGTGGCGCGAGGTACCGCGCCACCACCGCGCCGTCGTCCGGCCTCGACAAGGCCCGGTGGGTGGCTGCGCGCCACTGCTCCACACCCCCGCCGGGCCACGGCGCACTCCCGGCACTACGGTCGTCGAGGTGGAATTCCGTCGACTGGGCCGGTCCGGCCTCAACGTCTCGCAGATCGCCTTCGGCAACTGGCTGACGCACGGCAGCCAGGTCGAGGAGGACGCCGCCGTGTCGTGCGTGCACGCCGCGCTCGACGTCGGGATCACCACGTTCGACACCGCTGACGTCTACGCCGGCACCGCCGCCGAGTCGGTGCTGGGCCGCGCCCTGGGCGGTCAGCGCCGCGAGGGCCTGGAGATCGCCACGAAGGTGTACTGGCCGACGGGTCCCGGGCCGAACGACCGCGGGCTCTCCCGCAAGCACGTCGTCGAGAGCTGCCACGCCTCCCTCCGGCGACTCGGCACCGACTACATCGACCTGTACCAGGCGCACCGCTACGACCCGACGGTGCCGCTGGAGGAGACCATGACCGCCTTCGCCGACCTGGTGCGGGCCGGCAAGGTGCTCTACCTGGGCGTCTCCGAGTGGCAGCCCGACCAGATCGCCGCGGCGGCGGCGCTCGCCCGCGAGCTGAACGTCCAGCTGGTCAGCAACCAGCCCCAGTACTCGATGCTCTGGCGGGTCATCGAGGGCGAGGTCGTGCCGACGTGCGAGCGGGAGGGCCTGTCGCAGATCGTCTGGTCCCCGCTGGCCCAGGGCGTGCTCACCGGCAAGTACCGGCCCGGCGAGCAGCCGCCGACCGGTAGCCGCGCGGGCCACTCGGCCGTCGGTTTCCAGATCGAGGGGTTCCTCGCCGACGAGGTGCTGGCCAAGGTGCAGGGGCTGCGCCCGGTCGCCGACGACCTCGGGCTGACGATGGCGCAGCTCGCGCTGGCCTGGGTGCTGCAGAACCCGAACGTGGCCGCCGCGATCATCGGCGCCAGCCGACCGGAGCAGGTCCGTGACAACGTCAAGGCGGTCGGCGTGCGGCTCGACGCCGACGTCATGGCCCGTGTCGACGAGGTGCTCGACGGTGTGGTCGAGCGTGATCCCGCCAAGGTCTTCCTGCCCGCGGACAAGGCGGCGAGGGGTACCGCCGCGTAGCGGACCGGCTCCGGCCGCCCGTCACTCCCCCGCGCGCCAGGGTCGGCACGACAGGGCTCTACCCTTACGTTAGGGTAGGGAGTGCTCACTCGCTCCGCCCCGCCCGGAACCGAACGAATCGTGCGCGTCCACGCCGGCGCCCTGCCCCCCCTCGCCGAGCGGGTGGAGGTGCCGCGCTACGACCGCCGGCGGATCCGCACCGGCATCGTGCACATCGGGGTCGGCGGCTTCCACCGTGCGCACCAGGCCATGTACCTCGACCGGCTCATGGACGGCGGGCTGGCTCCGGAGTGGGGGATCTGCGGAGTCGGCGTCCTCCCGTCCGACCACCGCATGCAGGAGGTCATGGCTGCCCAGGACGGCCTGTACACCCTCGTCGTCAAGCACCCGGACGGCGCCTTCGAGCCCCGGGTCGTCGGATCGATCGTCGACTACCTCCTCGCGCCCGACGACCCGGAGGCGGTGGTCGAGCGGATGGCGGACCCCGACACGCGGATCGTGTCGCTGACCATCACCGAGCGCGGGTACAACACCGACCCCGTGACCGGAGCCTTCGACGTCGACGCCCCGGGAATCCGGGACGACCTCCGGCCTGACGCCGCCCTGCGCACCACGTTCGGGCTCGTGACCGAGGCGCTGGCCCGCCGTCGCGAGCGGGGGCTGACACCGTTCACCGTGCTCTCCTGCGACAACCTGCAGAACAACGGCGACGTCGCGAGGCGCGCGTTCAGTGCGTTCGCGACGATGCGGGACGCCGATCTCGGGGACTGGGTCGGCCGCGAGGTGTCGTTCCCCAACAGCATGGTCGACCGGATCACCCCGCTGACCACCGCCGCGGACATCGCGGGTCTCCGTGAGCGCTTCGGGGTGGAGGACGCGTGGCCGGTCGTGTGCGAACCGTTCGCCCAGTGGGTGGTCGAGGATCGCTTCCCCGCCGGCCGCCCACCGTGGGAGGAGGCCGGTGTCCAGTTCGTGCAGGACGTCGCCCCCTACGAGGCGATGAAGCTGCGGTTGCTCAACGGCAGCCACCAGGCGCTGGCCCACTTCGCCCGGCTGGCGGGCTACGAGCACGTCCACGACGCCTGCCGGGACCCGCTTTGGACCGCCTTCCTGCGGGATTACATGGATCGCGAGGTGTCCCCCACGCTCGCGGACGTGCCCGGGATCGACCTGGACGACTACAAGCGGACACTCCTCGCCCGTTTCGCGAGCCCCTCCGTGGGCGACACCGTGGCCCGGCTCTGCGCGCAGACCTCGGCGCTGATCCCCAAGTACGTGCTGCCCGTCGTGCGCGACGGCCTGGCCAGGGGCGGAGACGTGCGCCGCGCAGCCGCTGTCGTCGCCAGCTGGGCCCGGTCCGCGGAGGGCCGGGACGACGCCGGGCGCCCCCTGCCGCTGGTCGACCGGCAGGCCGACCGGGTACGCGCCAACGCGAGCCGGCTCGACGAGGACCCGGTCGCCTTCATCGCGGACCGCAGCATCTTCGGGGACCTGGTGGGCGACGAGCGCTTCGTGGCGGCCTACCGCCGGGCCCTCTCTCTCTTGCGCGAGCGCGGCGCCCGCGCCACCTTGGCGGCGCTCGTCGACGCGCCGAACGCATCGGCTTGAGAACCGCCGGCGGGCGGTGACGCCGTCACCGCACACCGGCCGCACCGGGCCGGCCCGCAGGGAACGTCAGACCCGGGTGTTGCGCTTCGTCCAGCCCCAGGCTGCGGTGGCCAGGAAGAGCACCACACCGATGATCAGCAGCCAGAAGAGCCCCTCGACCACCGCGCCGACGACGGCGAGCACCAGCCAGACGACCAGCAGCAGTCCGATGAGTCCGAGCACGGGTTCCTCCTCTGTCCGCGCACGGGCGCTCCGGCCCGCGCGCACCTCGATGTGACCTTGATCGGAATCGCTACCCGATCGCCGGGTCGGTCACGCCTCGACGGGACGGTCGTGCGACCGTTCCACGCACACGGGTGACGGACACGCCAGGATGAGCGCGCGACGAGGAGTCCCGGGCCGGGCGGCAGCGGCCACCGGTGAACGCTGCGAGGGGAGGTGCGCATGACCGAGCCGACGTCGGCCCTCCCCCGGGACCGCCCCTCCCCCGGGCCCGGCCCCGCGCCGGCGACCGCGCCCGGCGCGCACGCCGCGACCCCGCCCCCGGCGGTCGGCCGCGCGTCGCTGCTGCAGCGCGAGGCGGTGATCGCCGGGCGGTTCCTGGTCATCGGGCTGGCCGTGCTGGGCGCCGTCTGGCTGGTGCTGCAGGTCCAGTTCGTCGCGGCCGCGGCGATGCTCGGGCTGGCGCAGGTCGCGATGCTCTGGCCCATCGCCCGGTGGCTGCGGGGGCAAGGGGTCCCGGCCGCGCTGGCCGCGATCCTCTGCGTCGTCGCCTACCTGGCCTTCTTCGTGAGCGTCCTGACCTTCCTCGTGCTCCAGATCATCGGCGCCTGGCCCGGCCTGATCGCCGCGGGCACCGATGCCGTGGAGGCGACCAGCACCTGGGTCCAGGACCGGACCGACGACCTGAACAACGCCGGGCTGAACCAGGTCATCGACCAGCTGGAGACCTCGGTCGGCTCCGCGATGAGCGGGTTGGGCAACGCGGCCGCGCAGGGGCTGAACGCGGCGGGCAACGTCGCCACCGTCCTGATCATCGCCCTGTTCTTCACCCTGTTCGCGCTGACCAGCGGCGACCGGCTGTGGCGGCAGTTCCTCGGGGTCCTGCCCGTGGTGGACCGAGCCCCGACCGACGCCGCCTTCCGCGCCGGGATGCGCACCGCCGGCGCGTGGTTCTACGCGGCCACCGCGACCGGGCTGATCGACGGCATCCTCATCGGTCTCGGGCTGTGGCTGCTCGACGTCCCGCTGGCCCTGCCCATCGGCGCGCTGACCTTCCTGCTCGGCTACGTGCCGCTGGTGGGCGCGACGATCGCGGGAGCGGTCGCGGTCGCGGTCGCCGGCGTCACCAACGGCTGGACCACCGCGCTGTGGGCACTCCTCGTCGTCATCGTGGTGCAGCAGATCGAGGGGAACGTCCTGGCCCCCCTGCTCCTGTCCCGCGCGATCAGCTTCCACCCCCTGGTCATCCTGCTGCTCACGACCGGGGCTGCCTCCGCCTTCGGCCTCCTGGGCCTGTTCGTGGCGGTGCCGGTCGCCGGTGTGCTCGCCGCCGCGGTCCAGGGCTGGCGGCGGGCGGTGCGCCGCTCCGTGGAGGGGCAGGCGGGCAGCCCCGCCACGGAAGACCCGGAGGACGCCGAGGACGACGGCCACGCACCGCGGGCGCACGCCGGCGCCCCTCCGGCCTGACCGGCGCTCCCCCGCCCCGCCACCGCTCGACCTGACGAGCGGTGTGATCCCGGTTACGGTTCGGCCCACGTCGTCTCCGCCGGAGGTGTGCCCGTGCCCGAGTCCATCGTCGTGGGTCTCGACGGGAGCGAGTCGAGCAACCGCGCCGCGGACGCAGCCGCCGACGCCGCCCGCCACCACGGTCTGCGCCTGGTCCTCGCCTGCGTCGTCCCCTGGTCGCCCTACTCCTTCACCACCGCGGAGGAGAACGAACGCCGCTCCGTGGAGAAGGCGCGGGAGGCCGCGGCCGCCCGCGAGCGCGTGCTGGACCCGGTCGTCGCGCGGCTCTCCGAGCCCGGGGACCTCGTGGTCGAGGGGGTCGTCCGGCACGGGCACCCCGCCGAGACGCTGGTGCGCCTGGCCCGCGAGCACGATGCCGCCTGGATCACCGTCGGCCGCATCGGGCAGAGCCGGGTGCGCACCCTGCTCTTCGGGTCGACGCCGAGCAGCCTCATCCAGCTCTCCCCCGTCCCCGTCCTGGTGGTGCCGTGATGCCCTCGCCGTCCGACTCCCTGCTGGCCGCCACGTTCGACGAACAGGTCGACGGCTTCTTCGCACCGGTCTCCGAGTGGATCACCACGGTCGTCTTCTTCGCCGTGCCCCTGGACTTCATCGACGAGGGCGTCGAGCTGCCGCTCATCGTCGTCTGGCTCGTCATCGCCGGCGTCTTCTTCACCATCTACCTGCGGGGGTTCCAGTTCCGGGCGTTCAAGCACGCCATCCAGCTGGCGCGCGGGGACTACAACGATCCGCGAGATGCCGGCGAGGTGACCCACTTCCAGGCGCTGGCGACCGCCGTGTCGGGCACGGTCGGACTCGGGAACATCGCCGGGGTCGCGGTGGCGATCTCGCTGGGCGGGCCGGGTGCCACGCTGTGGATGATCATCGCCGGGCTGGTCGGCATGTGCACCAAGGGCGTGGAGTGCACGCTCGGCGTGAAGTACCGCAACGTCTACGCCGACGGCCGGGTCTCGGGCGGCCCGATGTACTACCTGACCAAGGGGCTGAAGGAGAAGAGCCCGAGGCTGGGCACGCTCGGCAAGGTCCTCGCCGTCCTCTTCTGCATCTTCACGCTCGGTGGCGCCGTGGGTGGCGGCAACATGTTCCAGGCCAACCAGGCGTTCAGCCAGGCGCAGTCGGTCACCGGCGGGGCGGACGGGCCCCTCGGCGGCGGCGCCGCGGGCGCGATCTTCGGTCTCGTGCTCGCCCTGTTCGTCGGCGCGGTCATCATCGGCGGGATCCGCAGCATCGCCCGGGTCACCGACAAGCTCGTGCCGTTCATGGCCGTCTTCTACGTCATCGCCTGCCTCACCGTGCTGTTCGCCAACCTCACGGAGATCCCCGAGGCGATGTGGGCGATCGTGTCGCAGGCGTTCAGCCCCGAGGCCGGGTTCGGCGGCATCGTCGGCGTCCTCATCCAGGGCTTCCGGCGAGCGGCCTTCAGCAACGAGGCGGGGCTGGGCTCGGCGGCGATCGCGCACTCGGCGGTCAAGACGAACGAGCCGGCGACCGAGGGGCACGTCGCCGTCCTCGAGCCGTTCATCGACACCGTCGTCATCTGCACCATGACGGCGCTCGCCATCGTCATCACCGGCACCTACGCCGACGACGCCAGCGACGCCGGCGTGCAGACGACGTCGGCCGCCTTCGGGTCGGTGGTCGGCTGGTTCCCGATCGTGCTAGCGGTCGCGGTCGTCCTGTTCGCCTACTCGACGATGCTGGCCTGGAGCTACTACGGGCTGAAGGCGGCGACCTACCTCTTCGGCGAGTCGATGATCGTCGACCGCACCTGGAAGCTCATCTTCTGCATCTTCGTGGTCATCGGCGCCTCGTCGACGCTGGAGGCGGTCATCGGCTTCTCCGACAGCATGATCTTCCTGATGTCCCTGCCCAACATCATCGGGCTCTACGTCCTGTCCCGCGTGGTCAAGGGGGAGATCGAGGGTTACCGCACCCGCCTGGCCAGCGGCGAGATCCGCCCCGTCGCCGACCGCGGCTGAGCCGGCCCGCAGCGGGGCGGGCCGGCTGCGCGGGCGGTCCAGCGGCGCCGGGTCGCCCGGCGATCAGGTGCGGGGGGCCAGCTCGTAGGTGGGGCCGAGATCGGTGGCGCTGGTGTCGGGCACCTCGTGCACGAGCTTCGGGTCCGCCTGCTGCAGCCGGTGGACCGCGGCCCGGGTCCGCTCGAGGTCCAGCCCGGTCTGCCGCGCCAGGTCCTGCAGGTGCGGCGCGCCGTCGGTCCCCTCCCGCTCGGCCACCGCCCGGTACACCGCTGCGTCGTCCCCGGACAGATCCTCCACGCGCATGTGCTGTTCCTCCTCGAGGTCGGCACGGACATCGTCGGACGCGACCGGCCGGTGCAGGTCACCCGGTGGCCACGGCGTCCCCCTACCCGCTGGCGCACCGTCCACGCGAGCGGCGGGCGCACCTGTGGGACCACCGGGTACCCAGGGAGGCGGCTCCGGGGGCCGTCCGAGCAGCGCGGGGGGAGGAGCCACCCGGCCGGGCGGCTACATGCCGCTGACGATGCGCCGCAGGTCGTCGGCCACCCGCGTCGCCTCCCGGGAGGCGCCCGCGATGGCGTCCTGGGCCTGGGCCGTCGACGCGTTCTGCTCCTCGACCGCCGCGGCGATCGTGGTCTGCGCCTCCACGACGCCCCGGATGACCTCCTGGACGTTGCCGAGTGCGGCGCCCGCGGCTTCGACGTCACCGCGGACCGCCTCGACCACGCCCCGGATCCGCTCGGTGGCCCTCGCCGTCTCCGAGGCCAGGTCCTTGACCTCCCCGGCGACGACGGCGAACCCCTTGCCCGCCTCCCCGGCGCGGGCCGACTCGATGGTCGCGTTGAGCGCCAGCAGGTTGGTCTGGTCGGCGATGGCCGAGATGCTGCCGGCGATCTGGTCGATCTCGGCCATGGTCGCGGCCAGGCGCGCCACGGTCTCGGCGCTCTCCCGCGACCCGTCGCTGGCCTGGGTGGCCGTGGTGGTGGCGTGGCTGGCCGCCGCCGCGATCTCGGCGATGGCCGAGCGCAGCCCGGTCATGACGTCGGTCGCCGTGCCCACGTTCTCGTCCAGCCGCTGACCCGCCTGCACCAGCTCGGCGAGCTGCTCCTCCAGGCCGCTCGCCCGGAGCTCGCGCTGGGCCAGGGCAGCGGCCGCCTCCTCCGCGGCCCGCGCCCGCTCGGCGGCGAGCTCGGTCTGCGCCTGGGCCTGGGCGACCGCCTGGGCCTCGGCCCGGCGGGTCTCGGCCCGGCGACCGCGCTCGGCCTCCTCGGTGAACTTCCACGTGTAGGCGAGGAAGAACGCCTCGGCCAGCAGGAAGACCGCGTGCAGCAACGCGAACAGGAGCGGGTTCTCCTGCGCCTGCTCGGTCGAGTACACCGCCTCGGGCGCGACGAGGCTGGTCAGCGCGTGGTGGACCGCGACGAAGACGACGGCCAGCAGGAACGGCGTCCACAGCTGGTAGAGCGCGACCAGCGCCAGCAGGACGTAGAACCAGATGTGCAGGTCGGTGAGGCCGCCGCCGACGTGCACCAGCAGGTCGGCGCCGAACATCAGCCCGACGCTGGCCGCGCCGGCCCGCGCGAGCATGCCGCGCAGCACCAGGGCGGCGGCGAGCATGGTGACGAGCGCGGCCAGCTGCCCCCAGAGCGCCCAGCCGGTCACGTCGCGCACGAGCGCGATGGCCACCAGCGCGGGCGGGTGGAGGGCCAGGACCCAGCAGATGATGCGGTGCCGCCGGAGGAAGCCGGCCTCGTCCAGGCGCGCACCGCGCGGGATGGCTGCGCAGAGCCCGTTGCGGCGCGGGACATCGGTGAGGGTGGTCACGACGCGACTATCGGCAGGTGCAGCCACAATATCGAGCACAATAAGAACGGACCCTGCGGTTTTGGCGCCGAGCCGGCTCCACGCCCGGACGCCGGATCGACTGCCCCCGGCGGAGGCGGTCACTCCTCCGCGCTGCCGCGGGTACCCGGGGGGACGGGTGCGTTGACGTCGAAGAGGACACCGACCATGCGGATCGTGAAGCACACCGCGGCGGCGACGATCGAGGCGGCGGCGTTCCGGACGTCGAGCAGCTCGGCGACGACGACCGCGGTGGCGCCGACCAGCGCCGGTACGGCGTAGAGCCCGCTGCTGAGCACCGTGGGCACCTGCCGGACGAGGACGTCGCGAAGCGTGCCGCCCCCCACTCCGGTGAGCACGCCCACGATGACGGCTTGCGCGGGACCGAACCCGAGGTCGACCGCCTTGAGCGCCCCGGTGACGGCGAAGAGGCTCAGCCCGGCAGCGTCCAGGACGTTGATCGTCCCGTTGATCCGATCCAGGTGGGACCAGGAGAAGAAGGCGATCAGTCCGCCCCCGGCCGCCACGGCCAGGTAGCGCCAGTCGAGGAAGGTCGCCGGCGGCAGGGCGTCGAGGAAGACGTCGCGGATGGTGCCGCCACCCAGGGCGGTGATCATGCCGAGGGTCACCACGCCGACGATGTCCAACCGGGTCGCGCGCAGGGCGGTCAGGGCGCCGTTGAGCGCGAAGGCGAACGTGCCGACGAGGTCGAGCACGAGCAGCGCCGTGGTCGCCATGGGATGTCCTGCTCCTCACTGCGGGGCTCACCGACCGGCGTGACCGGGACGGCGGCTCCTGCCCGCCGTCCCGGCACCGTGCCGGGTCAGTCTCCCCGGCGGGTGAAGGCCTCGATGATCGACTGCCAGTGCTCGACGTGCGGGCCGGTGCGCGGCGCGTCGGGCTGCAGCGCGTAGGTGAGCGCCTGCCCGCGCATCGAGGTGAGCAGCACCTGGTAGACGGCCTCGGCCTGGGGGTGCCGCGCCACCCGTTCGCCGAACACCTCCATCGTCAGCGACCGCAGCTGCACGCCCAGCCGCCGCTCGTGCGGGAGCAGCGCGGCCCGCAGCTCGGCGTCCGTGCGGGCGGCGCCCCACAGCTCCATCGCGGCGACGAACAGCTCGCCGTGGAACCGCTCCCAGATCAGCTCCACGCCGAGCCGGGCGCGCGCGGTGGGGTCCGCCGGCAGGTCGGCGGCGGCCTGGCGGACGCTGGCGCTGAACTCCTCGTAGAGGTGGTCGACCGCGGCCAGCACGAGGTCGGCCTTGGCCGTGAACTGGTGGGTCAGGGCCCCTCGGGAGACCCCGGCCCGGCGCTGCACCTCCTGGGTGGTGGTCCGGGCGTAGCCGAGCTCGACCAGCGACTCCACGGTGGCCCGCACCAGCGCCGCGCGGGTGCTGGCCCGCCGTTCGGCCTGGGTGCGTCGCACGCTCGGGGCGGCGGTCACCTCGGCATGCTCGCTCCCCCGCGCCACGCGCTGATCCTAGGAAGGACGCCGGGGAACGGGGCGCCGCCTTGCGGCGACGCCCCGCTACCGGTGCTCAGGCCGCGGCGGCGGCCCGCAGGCTACCCGCCGGGACGGCCCGCTCCAGCAGGATCGCCGGTGGCCGGAACCGCTCGCCGTAGCGGTCGGCCAGCTCGTCGGCCCGGGCCACGAAGCCGGCCACCCCGCCGGCGTACTGGTCGACGTACTGCAGGACGCCGCCGTAGAGCGGCGGGAAGCCGATCCCCATGATCGACCCGATGTTGGCGTCCTCGACGGTGCGCAGCACCTGCTCCTCGAGGCAGCGCGCCGTCTCGACGGCCATGGCGAACAGCAGGCGCTCCTGGGCGTCGCGGAAGGACACCCCGTCGCTCGCCGGGAAGAGCTCGGCCAGCCCGGGCCACACCCGCTTCTCCGGCTGCCAGTCGAAGAACCCGGCGCCCGCGGCCTTGCCCGTGCGGCCGTGCTCGACCATCGTCCGCAGGACGGCCACGCCCGGGTGGTCGTCGGCGGCCCCGGCCTTCGCCGCCTCGTCGCGGATCTTCAGCGGCAGGGTCAGGGTGACCTCGTCGAGCAGGGTGAGCGGCCCGGCGGGGAAGCCGGCCTGCAGGGCGGCGCGCTCGACGCTCATCGGCGCCAGCCCCTCGGCCAGCAGCGCCGCGCCCTCCATGACCAGGGTGCCGAACACCCGGCTGGTGAAGAACCCCCGGCTGTCGGCGACGACGATCGGGGTCTTGCCGATCTGCCGGACGACGTCGTAGGCCCGCGCCAGCGCCTCGTCGGAGGTCCGCTCCCCCACGATCAGCTCGACCAGCGGCATCTTGTCCACCGGCGAGAAGAAGTGCATGCCGACCACGTCGGCCTGCCGCTGCACGCCCTCGGCCAGCCCGGTGATCGGCAGGGTCGAGGTGTTGGAGGCCAGCAGCGCACCCGGCGCGGCGTTCGCCTCCGCCTCGCTCAGCACCCGGTGCTTGAGCGCGGTGTCCTCGAAGACCGCCTCCACGATCACGTCACAGCCGGCCAGGTCCGCCGCGTCGCCGGTCGGGGTGATCCGGGCGAGGAACGCGTCGGCCTTCGCCTGGCTCATGCGCCCGCGCGACACCTGCTTCCCGACCAGCCCGGCGACGTGCGCCTTCCCCTTGTCGGCGGCCTCCGCGCTGACGTCCTTGAGGACGACGTCGACGCCCACCTTGGCGAACGCGTGCGCGATGCCGGCACCCATCATCCCGGCGCCCAGGACGCCGACCTTCGACGCCGAGAACGTCTGCTCGACCGACGGCCGCGAGCCCCCGCCGTTGATCCGGTTCAGGTCGAACCACAGCGCCTGGATCATGTTGGTCGAGATCTGGCCGACGACCAGGTCGACGAAGTACCGGCCCTCCACGGTGAACGCGGTGTCGACGTCCACCTGCAGGCTCTCCACCGCCGCCGACAGGATGGCGTAGGGCGCCGGGTAGGGCGCGCCCTTGAGCTGCTTGGTCAGGTTCGCCGGGAACGCCGGCAAGTTGGCGGCCAGCGACGGCGACGACGGGGTCCCGCCGGGCACCTTGTAGCCCTTGGTGTCCCACGGCTGCGCGGCACCGGGATTCGCCAGCACCCAGGCGCGGGCCTTGGCGAGCAGCTCGTCGCGGTCGGTAGCCGTCTCGTGGACCAGCCCCAGCTCCAGCGCCTTCTGGGGACGGACCTGCTGGCCCTGGAGCAGCAGCTCGAGCAGCGCCGTCGTCAGGCCGAGCAGGCGGACCGAGCGGACGATGCCGCCGCCGCCGGGCAGCAGGCCGAGCGTGACCTCGGGGAAGCCGAGCTTGACCTTCGGGTCGTCGAGGACGACGCGGTGGTGGGTGGCCAGGGCGATCTCCAGCCCGCCACCCAGCGCGGCGCCGTTGATCGCCGACGCGACCGGGATGCCGAGCGTCTCCAGCCGGCGCAGCTGGCCCTTCACCAGCGTCACCTGAGCCAGGACGGCGTCCTTGCTCTCGGGCGTGGCCTGGATCAGGCTGCCCAGGTTGCCGCCGGCGAAGAAGGTCTTCTTCGCGCTGGTCAGGACGACGCCCCGGATCGAGTCCTTCTCGGCCTCGAGCCGGTCGATCGTCTCGCCCATCGAGGCCACGTACGCGTCGTTCATGGTGTTCGCCGACGACGACGGGTCGTCGAGGGTGAGGACGACGACGCCGTCGGCGTCGGACTCCCAGCGGATGGTGCTCTCACTCATCGGGTGTCGCTCCTCAGACTCGCTCGACGACGGTGGCGATGCCCATCCCGCCGCCGACGCACAGGGTGGCCAGGCCGTAGCGCAGGTCGCGCCGCTCGAGCTCGTCGACGAGCGAGCCCAGGATCATCGCGCCGGTCGCGCCCAGCGGGTGCCCCATCGAGATGGCGCCACCGTTGACGTTGACCTGCTCGTGGGCGAAGCCGGTGTCGGCCATGAACCGCAGCACGACGGCGGCGAACGCCTCGTTCATCTCGACCAGATCGATGTCGTCGACGGTGAGACCCGCCTTGGCCAGCGCCTTGTGCGTGGCCGGCGCCGGACCGGTCAGCATGATCACCGGGTCGGCACCGGAGACGGCGGTGCTCACGATGCGGGCGCGCGGGGTCAGTCCGTTGCGGCTGCCCGCCTCCTCGGTGCCGACGACGACCAGCGCGGCGCCGTCGACGATGCCGCTGGAGTTGCCGGCGGTGTGCACGTGGTCGATCCGCTCGACCCAGTGGTACTTGTTCAGCGCGACGGCGTCGAAGCCGCCCAGGTCGCCGATGCCGGCGAACGCCGAGGGCAGCGCGGCCAGCGACTCGACGGTGGTGCCGGGTCGCACCAGCTCGTCGGCGTCGAGGACGACGGTGCCGTTCTTGTCCGTCACCGGGACGACGGACCGCTCGAAGTACCCGTTGGACCACGCCTTGGCCGCGCGGGCGTGGGACTCGGCGGCGTAGGCGTCGACGTCCTCCCGGCTCCAGCCGGCGAGGGTCGCGATCAGGTCGGCACCGATGCCCTGCGGCACGAAGCCGGTGCGCGCGGCGGTCTCGGGGTCCATGGGCCAGGCGCCGCCGTCGGAGCCCATGGGCACCCGCGACATCGACTCGACACCGCCGGCGAGCACCAGGTCCTCGAAGCCGGACCGGACCTTCTGCGCGGCCAGGTTGACCGCCTCCAGGCCGCTGGCGCAGAACCTGTTGATCTGGACGCCGGCCACGGTGTCGGGCAGCCCGGCCGCCAGCGCCGCCGTCCGGGCGATCACCGCACCCTGCTCCCCCACCGGGGAGACGACGCCGAGCACGATGTCGTCGACCAGCGCCGGGTCGAGCCCGGGGTTGCGGTCGCGGACCGCGTCGATGAGACCGGTGGTCAGGCTGATCGGCTTGACCGAGTGCAGCCCGCCGGTCTTCTTGCCCTTGCCGCGCGGGGTGCGCACGGCGTCGTAGATGAACGCCTCGGTGCTCATGCTCGTGCCTCGGTGGCCATGCGAGTCCTCTCGGGTGCGTACGGGGAACGGGTTCAGACGCCGAGGGAGCGGCCGACGATCTCCTTCATGATCTCGGTCGTCCCGCCGTAGATGGTCTGGATGCGGCTGTCGAGGTAGGCCTTCGCGACCGGGTACTCGAGCATGTAGCCGTAGCCGCCGTGCAGCTGCAGGCACCGGTCGATCACCCGCTTCTGCAGCTCGGTGGTCCACCACTTGGCCATGGCCGCGTCCTCGGCGGTGAACCGGCCGGCGTTGTGCTCGAGGACGGCCTTCTCGAGGTAGGTCTCGGCGACCGAGACCTCGGTGTGCATCTCGGCGAGCTCGAAGCGGGTGTTCTGGAACGCCCCGATCGGTCTGCCGAAGGCGGTGCGGTCCTTGCAGTACTGGACGGTCAGGTCGAGCACGATGCGGGCGGAGGCGACGGCGCCGGCGGCGATCGACAGGCGCTCCTGCGGCAGGTTCGCCATGAGGTGGAAGAAGCCGTGCCCCTCGGTGCCGAGCAGGTTGGCGGCCGGCACCCGCACGTCCTCGAAGAACAGCTCGGCCGTGTCCTGCGCCTTGAGGCCGACCTTGTCCAGGTTCCGCCCGCGCTCGAAGCCCGGCATGCCGCGCTCGACGACCAGCAGCGAGAACCCGCGGGCACCGGCCTCCGGGTCGGTGCGGGCGACCACGATGACCAGGTCGGCGTTGATGCCGTTGGTGATGAACGTCTTGCTCCCGTTGAGCACCCACTCGTCGCCGTCCCGGCGGGCCGTGGTCCGCAGGCCCTGCAGGTCGGAGCCGGCGCCCGGCTCGGTCATGGCGATCGCGGTGATGATCTCCCCGCTGACGACACCGGGCAGCCAGCGCCGCTTCTGCTCCTCGGTGGCGAGCCCGGTCAGGTACGGCGCGACGACGTCGTTCTGCAAGGTGAAGCCCAGGCCGCTGGCCCCCACCCGGCTGACCTCGGCGGAGAGGATGGCGTTGTAGCGGAAGTCCCGGACCCCGCCGCCGCCGTACTCCTCGGGCACGTCCATGCCGAGCAGGCCCTGCTCGCCGGCGCGGAGCCACACCGCGCGGTCGACGACGCCGGCCTTCTCCCACTCGTCGTGGTGGGGGACGACCTCCTTGGCCAGGAAGTCCCGCACCATCGCGCGGAACGACTCGTGCTCGGCCTCGTAGAGAGCGGACTGCACAGCAACCTCCGGGACGTTCGCCGACCACCGGCGATCACCGCGCCGGGAACCCGAACATACAGACCACCCGTTCTGTATCTTCGCGGTCCACGTCACAGCGTCGTGTCGTCGTCCCGAGGAGCCCACCCGTGCAGGAGTACGCCAGCCCCAGCACCTTCGAGATCCCCGCCACCGCCGCGCTGCCCGATGCGGTGGCCACCCACGCGCGCGAGGACCCGGACCGCATCGCGCTGAGCCGCAACGTGGGCGGCAGCTGGGTGCCGGTTACCAGCCGCGAGTTCGCCCAGCAGGTGTCTGCCCTGGCGCGCGGCATGATCGCGGCCGGGGTCGGGCCGGGCGACCGGGTCGGGATCCTGGGCCGGACCAGCTACGAGTGGACCCTGGCCGACTACGCCATCTGGACCGCCGGCGGCGTGGGCGTACCCATCTACGAGACCTCGTCGGCCGAGCAGGCGCAGTGGATCCTGGCGGACTCCGGCGCGGTCGCCGTCGTGGTGGAGACCGCCGCGCACCGGACCCTGGTCGAGTCGGTGCGCAGCGACCTGCACGAGCTCCGCGAGGTCTGGACTGTCGAGACCGGGGACCTGGACGCCGTGGCCGCGCGGGCCGGGGAGGTGCCGGAGGAGGAGCTGGCGGCGCGTCGGGCCGGCCTGACCACCGACTCGCTCGCCACGATCATCTACACCTCGGGGACCACCGGGCGCCCCAAGGGCTGCGAGCTGACGCACGGGAACCTGCTCTACGTCGCCGAACTCGCACCGGCGGTCATCCCGGCGATGGCGGCCGAGAACGCCAGCTCGTTGCTCTTCCTGCCGCTGGCGCACGTCTTCGCCCGGATCATCGAGGTCGGCTGCATCCAGCACGGCGCCCGGCTGGGCCACACTCCCGACCTCGCCTCGCTGCTGGCCGACCTCGGCACGTTCCAGCCGACGTTCCTCGTCGCGGTGCCCCGAGTGTTCGAGAAGGTCTACAACGGTGCGCGGCAGAAGGCCCACGCCGGCGGCAAGGGCGCGATCTTCGACCGCGCCGAGCGGGTCGCCGTCGCCTGGTCGAAGGGTCAGGACACCGGGGGCCCCGCCCTCGCGGTCAGGCTCCAGCACGCACTGTTCGACCGGCTGGTCTACGGCAAGCTGCGGGCGGCGATGGGCGGCCAGGTGGAGTACGCCCTCTCCGGCGGCGCCCCGCTGGGCGAACGCCTCGGCCACTTCTTCCGGGGCATCGGCGTCACCATCCTCGAGGGCTACGGCCTCACCGAGACCACCGGCCCGGCGACCGTCAGCGGCCCGGACACCCTCAAGGTCGGCACCGTCGGCCGGCCGGCCCCCGGCACGGCGGTGCGCATCGACGACCTCGGCGAGATCCTCGTCCGCGGGCCGCAGGTGTTCCGCGGCTACTGGCACAACCCGGAGGCGACGGCCGAGGCGATGCGCGACGGCTGGTTCCGCACCGGCGACATCGGGGTGCTCGACCCCGAGGGGTACGTGACGATCACCGGACGGATCAAGGAGCTGATCGTGACCTCGGCCGGGAAGAACGTCTCCCCCGCCGTCCTCGAGGACAAGATCCGCGCGCACCCGCTGGTCAGCCAGTGCATCGTCGTCGGCGACAACCGGCCGTTCATCGGCTGCCTGATCACGCTGGACGCCGAGGCGCTGCCCGGGTGGCTGGAGAGCAAGGGCCGCCCCGGCGGCACCCCGCTGGCCGAGCTGGTCGACGACCCGGAGGTCCGGGCGGAGCTCCAGGCCGCCGTGGACGCCGCCAACAGGCAGGTGTCGAAGGCCGAGTCGATCCGCTCGTTCGCCGTCCTCCCCGTGGAGTGGACGGTGGAGGGCGGCCAGCTGACCCCCTCGCTGAAGCTCAAGCGCTCGGTGGTCATGCAGGAGAACGCCGACGAGATCGAGAGGATCTACGCCTCCTGAGCCGGCCGCCCGCGTGCCCCCGGTCGGGCGGTCCGGGGGCACGCGCGCACCTCCGGCGGGCCGGCCGGACCGGCCGCGCCGCTGAATCCGGAACGGATGGGACCGGTGTGACGCGTGCGGCCGACACGTGCCCGGCGGTGGTGGCGCAACGGGCGGCGGGCTCGGACTCTGGGCGCATGACGAGCGTCTACGCGTACGGCACGGCACACGCGGTCGTCATGGTCGGCTCCTTCGGCGCCGAAGGGCTCACCCCGCGGCAGATCGGCCCGGCGCACGCGACCATCGGCCGGGTCAGCGGGCAGAGCCGCAAGGCCCTCTGCGGCGCCTACGTCTCCATCGACGAGCAGCTGCCCTGGCCACCCGAGGGGTACGAGGAAACGCAGCTCTGCCCGAACTGCGCCGCCCTCGCCGCCCTCTGAGGCCCCCTGCAGGGTCCCGCCACGAGCTTGCGAGTGGTGGGGGCAGGGGGTCCTTCAACAGCCGCCCGCGACCGACGGCAGCACCTGCACGACCGCGCCGTCGCCGACCGCCGCCGCCAGGCCGCCCTGCCAGCGCACGTCCTCGCCGTCGACGTAGACGTTGACGAACCGCCGCAGCGCCCCGGCCTCGTCCCGGATCCGCCGGCCGAGCACCGGGTGACGCGCCGCCAGCGCGTCGAGCACCGCCCGCAGCGTGGTGCCGTCCGCACCGCCACCCGGATCGACCGTCACGTGCCGCGTCCCCCCGGCGAGGTCGGCCAGCGACCCGGGCAGCACCACCTCCACGCGCACGCCGCCTCCCGTCACGGCAGCCGGGCCGCCCGCACGACGAGCACGTCGGGCAGGTGCTCGGCCACCAGGGAGAAGGTGTCCCCCTCGTCGCTGCTGGCGTACACGCAGCCGTCGCGCGTGCCCAGGTAGAGGCCGCCCGGGTCGTCGGTGCAGAAGGCGTCGCGCAGCACCGCGGTCCAGGCGCCCTCGGGGAGCCCGGCGCCGACCTCGGTCCAGCTCGCGCCGGCGTCCCGGGTGCGGTGCACCCGCAGCCGGCCGTCCGGCGGCACGCGCTGCACGTCGGCCACCAGCGGGACGACCCAGGCGGTGCCGGGCACGGTGGGCGAGGCGGCGATCGGGAAGCCGAAGTCGGCCGGCAGGCCCTCGGCGATGGAGGTCCACGACCCGCCGCCGTCGTCGGTGCGGAACACCCCGAAGTGGTTCTGCGCGTACATCCGCGCCGGGCTCCCGGCGTCGAGCGCCACCTTGTGCACGCACTGGCCGTACTCGGGTGGCTCGGGCAGGAAGACCGCGCTGATCCCCCAGTTGCGCGGCGTCCACCCGGTCGCGCCGTCGTCGCTGACGTACACCCCGCCGGTGCTCATGGCGACGGTCACCCGGTCGGTTCCCGGGTCCGGCAGGACCGTGTGCACCGCGCCGCCGCCCGCCCCGGGTTCCCAGGTGGGCCGGTGCGGGTGGTCCCACAGCCCGCGCACCAGCGAGAAGCTGCAGCCGCCGTCGTCGCTGCGCCACAACGAATGCGGCTCGCAGCCGGCCCAGACGACGTCGGGGCGGGCGGCGGAGTCGGGCCGCAGCTGCCACACCCGGCCGAGCGCGGCGCCGGCGTCGCCCGGGAACCGGATGGCCCCGTGCTCGGTCTCCTGCCAGCTGCCCCCCAGGTCGTCCGACCAGGTGACGGTGGGGCCCCAGTGGCCGTACTGGACCCCCGCCAGCAGCCGCGGCGCCGGGCGGCGGATGTCCACGGACACCGCCGCCACCTCCTGGGCCAGCAGGTGTGGCCCGTCCAGGCTCCACGTCCGCCGGTCGTCGTCACTGCGGGCCAGCCACAGCCCCTTGCGCGTTCCGATGGCCAGCAGGTCGGTCATGGCGCCCCTCCGGTTCGACGGTCCTCGGAGGATGGACCGCCGACGGGGCGGGAACTGAGCGGCCGGCGCTCAGCGGCGCGTGGCGCCGCCCTCGGGGTGTCGCTGCTGCCCGTCGGAGACGACGTCGGGCGAGAGGCGCTGCGCCTGCGCGCGCAGCTGCTCGGCGGCGGCCCGGTCCTCGTCGGCGCGGGCCGCCCGCTGCCGGGCCTCCTGCTCGGCGAGCGCGGCCCGCTCCTGCACCTCGGCGAGCTCCCGGCGGGCGCGGGCCGCCTGCTCCTCGGCCAGCGCCTGCTCCTTCTCGGCGCGGGCGCCGCGGATCTCGGCCTCCCGCAGGTGGTCGCGGGCCTCCTCGCGCTGCTCCGCCCGCTTGCGCGCCCCGGTGGTCCGCGACCGCCGGGTGAACGCGAACGCCACCAGCGCCAGCACCAGCAGCACGACGACGACCAGCACCACGATCTGCCACGGCTCCACGACGATCCCCTCCTCGGACGCGCCGTCCTCGTGCCCCCGGCGGGTGTGGGGGAAACGCGGTGGCCGCTACTTCAGCGCGCTACCGGCCCGCCACTCCTCCCAGGGGATGGCCCAGTCGTAGATGGCGCCGTCGGCGGCCGAGAGCGTGGGGCCGATCGAGTTCCTGATCTCCACGACGTCGCCGGGCTGGGAGAAGTGGAAGAACCACGCGGCGCGCTCGGTGGAGAGGTTGATGCACCCGTGCGAGACGTTCTCCCGCCCCTGCTGGGCCACCGACCAGGGCGCCGCGTGCACGAACTCCCCGTTGTCCGAGAGCCGGACCGCGTACTCCACGGGCGTCCGGTAGCCGTCCGGGCTGTCGACCGGCGTGCCGTACGTGCTGGAGTCCATGACCCGGTTCCGGTTGAGCTCGGTGACCACGTGCGGCCCGTTGCGGCTCGGGAAGCCCGGGCCCCCGGCGCTCATCGGGAAGGTCTGCACCAGCTGGTCGCCGTCGTAGACCTCCATCGTGTGCGTCGCGGCGTCGGCGACCGAGACGTGCCGCTCGCCGATGGAGAAGCTGATGCTGCGGTCCTTCTCCCCCCAGACGCCGTCGCCGAAGTCGACGCCGTACAGGTTCGCGTCGAGGGTGACCTCGATGTTCTCGGGCCAGTAGGTGGACGGGCGAAAGTGCACCTCGCTGTCACCGAACCAGCTCCACACGCCGTCGGTGGGCGTCGTGCTCGTGACCACCAGGTTGCGCTCGACGGCGGCCTTGTCGGTCACCGGCTCGGAGAAGTACACGCGGATCGGCATGCCGACGCCGACGGTCTGGCCGTCCAGCGGGCCGATCCCCGGCGTCACGACCGCCTGCGGGTCCACGGTGGTGAACGTCGACGTCGCCCGCGTCGGTTCCTCGTCGGCGTTGGTGGCCGTCGCGGTCAGCGTGTAGGCGGTGTCGTAGGCCAGCGGCGTCGCCGGCTCCCAGACGGCGGTGCCGTCCTCCTCCTCGGCGACGACGCCCGGCACGGGTGCCCCGGTCGCGTCGGTGACGGCGACCTCGGCGAGCTCGCCACCGCTCACCGAGATCTCGAGCGGGACCACGGGCGAGAGGTCCACGGCCCCGTCGGCGACCGCGAGCTCGACCGTCGCCGGCTCGGCCGCGGCGGTCGGCTCACCGGCAGCGCCGGCGTCCGACCCGCTGCACCCGGCCAGGGCGACCAGCGCCCCAGCGGCGATCATCGTGGCTGTCCGTCGCACCCGTCCCGGCTCCTCTCGCCCTCCCACCCGGTCCGGACGGGAGCAATCCCCTCCAGTGTCCACGGCGGGACGACAGCGGAGCGTGGTGTCGGACACGGGCGTGGCGAAGAGCACCTGCCCCCACCACCGGGCGACCGCCCGGCGCTGGTATCGTTCTCTCTCGTGCCCGCCGGCCGGGCGCACCGCGCCATTAGCTCAATTGGCAGAGCAGCTGACTCTTAATCAGCGGGTTCGGGGTTCGAGTCCCTGATGGCGCACCGCAACCCTCTCCGACCTGTGCCCGTGTCGGAGGGGGTTTCGTGCGTGGTGGCTGATCCACCACGCACTCACTCCGATGCGTCGGTCGGTCACCTGCCTGTCGATCTCGGGCTATCACTCCCGTCCGGCGGCCTCGCGATCACGACAGCACCTCGGACGGCACCTGCTCCCGCACGGCGGCGGCCAGCATGTCCGCGGCTGCCGCCGTCAGGTGGGTCTCGTCCGTGCGCAGCAGCACGTCGCCGGCGAAGGCGGGGCAGCGGCCGTCCGCGCAGAACATCTCCTGGGTGTCCACGTAGGTCACGTCCGCGCCGGCCGCCTGCTGCGCGTCGACCGCGGCCCGCTCGGCCTCGGTCTTGTCCAGGAAGCCGCGGCTGATCGGCCTGACGCAGTCCTCGGGACCGCTCAGGCGCCCCCCGCACTCGCGGGGATCGGCGCCCAGCGGCGGGTTGCCCAGGACCACGACGGAGCCGACGAACGGCGCCACCGCCTCGAGGGTCGACTCCAGGCCGCGCTGCCACTCGTCGATGGCGGCGCCGCTGTCGCCCTCGCTGCCGGCCCCGCTGACGAAGTTGCCGAAGTACCCCTGGCCGGCCGAGAGGACCAGCACGTCGGGTGCCGTCTCCTCGATGAACCGCAGCGTGCGCTCGCGCGCGGCCGCGCACTCCTCCGGGAAACCGGGTGGCTCGGCCGGCGGCGCCACGGCGACGTCGACGAACGGGCAGGAGGCGTAACCCAGCGCGAGCACCTGCCAGTCGTCGCCCTCGAAGACCCCGTTGACCGTGGGCCCCCAGCTCATCGCGACCGAATCGCCGACCAGGAGCGCCGTCCTGGGCGCATCCGCGGGCCCGTGCCGGCAGACCAGCGGGTCATCTCCGGCGGCCACCGTGTTGCGGCACCCCGGAGCGGTGGTGCCCATCTCCACCGGCTGGTGCTCGGGCCCGAGCCCGTCGAGGGAGGGCGTCAGGTCGGCCGGCCAGGACTCGGCGGACAGGGCGGCCTCCACCTGGTCCGCGAGCTCGGCCGCCGACGGCCGCTCGTCACCGGTGGATCGTGCCGCGCCCCCGCTGTCCGGGTCGGCGACCCCCCTCCACCCGGGCACCAGGAACTGGGCTGCGCCCACCACGAGCAGCACGGCGGCCACGGTGACGGGGAGCCCGACCCCCTCGCGGCGGCGTCGCTCCCAGCCGGAGACGTAGCGGGGACGGGGACGGATGGCCAGCACGGGTTGCTCGATCCACCGGTACGAGGCGGCCGACAGGAGCACCGTGAGGGCCACGAGGGCCAGCTGCACCGCGACGGAGCTCCCGAAGGCGCCGACCCCGAACACCACCACCGGGAAGTGCCACAGGTAGATCGAGTACGACCACTGCCCGAGCCGTCGCGCCACCGGGTTGGTCAGCACGGCGGTGGCCGCGGACGGGGGCGGGTCGGCCAGGAGCACCAGCGCCGCGCCGAGCACCGGCGCCAGCACCCACGGGAAGGGGAACGGCGACGACGGCGAGATGACCACGGCGGAGCCGAGGATGACTCCCAGCCCGCCCAGGCTCAGCGCCGCGCGGAACCGGTCGGCGAGAACCAGCCGACCGCCGACGACGGCGACGAGCGCTCCGGCCAGCAACTCGCACGCACGCGCGAGGGTGTCGAAGTAGGCGGCCGTGGGAGCGGTGCTCGTCCGGTAGGCCGCCCAGGCCAGGGAGAGGGCGATCCCCGCGGTGAGGAACCACACCAGCCGCCCCGGTCGGCGCCGGAGGTCGAACAGCGCGAAGCCACCGAGCAGGAGCAGCGGCCAGAGCGCGTAGAACTGCTCCTCGATCGACAGCGACCAGTAGTGCTGCACCGGCGACACCGGCCCCTGCGCCTGCAGGTAGTCGGCCCCGACGGCCACCAGGTGCCAGTTCTCGACGAAGAAGGCCGCGGCCAACGCGTCGAGCGCGGTCTGGTTCGCCCGCGGCAGGAACCAGACGATGTACCCGACGGCCACGGTCACCGCCAGCACGGCCATGGCCGCCGGCAGGATCCGCTTGGCGCGCCGGAGGTAGAAGGCCCGGAAGGAGACGGTGCCCGTCGAGGCGAGCTCGCGGAGGAGCAGCGCGGTGATCAGGTACCCGGAGATGACGAAGAAGACGTCGACGCCGACGAAGCCACCGTGGGGCCAGCCGAGGATGTGGTCGGCGACGACCAGCGCCACCGCCACGGCGCGCAGACCCTGGATGTCCGCACGGAAGCGCAGCGGACCGCCGGGCGGCCGCGGCGTGGTCCGGATTGCCGCCTGATCTCCCGCGGTCATGGGCACGAACGTACTGGCGCCGCCGGGTTCCTGGCGTCACCACGTTGCGCGACTCCCCCGGTTGGGCAGGGTCCCGGCGGCGTAGCGGCAGCAGACAGCGACCGGTACCCGAGCCGGACGTGGGACGGCGGGGCCTCGAGCGGGTCGTAGGGTCGCCCGGTGATCTGGAAGCGCGCCGTCTTCGCGCTCTTCGCCGTGGCCGCGGGCACGAACGTCCCCACCCCGCTGCTGCTGGTCTACCAGGAGCGGCTCGGCCTCTCGGCCGAGGTCCTCACCGCGCTGTTCGGCTGCTACGCGGCCGGGCTCGTTCCCGCCCTCCTGCTGGCCGGGCCGCTGTCGGACCGGCTGGGCCGCCGCCGGGTCGCGATCCCCGGCATCGTGCTCTCCGCGCTGGCGTCGCTCGCCTTCGCCGCGGCGGGCGACTCGCTGGCGCTGCTGTTCGGCGCCCGCTTCCTCCAGGGCGTCGTCAGCGGCATCGTCTTCAGCGTCGGCAGCGCGTGGGTGGGCGAGCTCTCGCTCGCCTCGGGTGAGGGAGCCGGCGGACGGCGGGCCGCCTTCGCCATGACCGCCGGGTTCTCGCTGGGCCCGCTGACCAGCGGGCTGCTCGGCCAGTACGCCCCGGCGCCGACAGTGCTGCCGTACCTCCTGCACACCGTGCTCGTCGCGGTGGGCCTGGCGTTCGCCCTCCGGCTGCCGGAGACGGTCGAGCTGCACGACGCTCGCCCCACCGGATCCGGCTCGGCGCCGGCCGCGCCGCTGATCCGGCCGGGAGACGGCGCCCTGGTGGCGACCGTGCTGGCCCCGGTAGCGGTCTGCGTCTACGCGTTCCCCTCCACGGTCATCAACGCCGTCCCGCTGCTGGTGGAGCTGCCCTACGGCGGCGTCGCGGTCACCGGCGTGCTGGCGGGCGTGACGCTGGGCGCCGGCACGGTCGTCGCCGGGCTGCAACGCCGGCTGGGGCGGTGGACGGCCGTCGTCGGCACGGCGCTCGGCACGCTCGGGTTCGGCTGCGCCGCGTCGTTCGCCGGGACGGGCGCGCTGCCCTGGCTGGTCGCCGCCGCCCCGCTGCTGGGCGCGGGTGGTGGGCTGTGCCTCGCCGCCGGTCTGACACTGACCGCGCGGCTGGCCCCACCGGCCCGCCTCGGCGCCTTGACGTCGCTGTTCCTGGCCTGCGCCTACGTCGGGTTCGCCGCGCCGTTCGTCATGGCCGTGGCCGCGCGGGCGACGTCGGCGGTGCTGCCGCTGACCGTGGCGGCCGCGATCACCGCGCTGCTCGCCCTCCGCCTCCTCCCGGTGGCCCGAGCGCGACGGCTGTGAGCGCGCGACGGCGCCCCCTCCGCGAGGGAGGGGGCGCCGCCGGGAGTGCGAGGGTCAGCCGGCGATACCCGCCGCGAACTCGCCCTCGAAGGCCTCCTCCAGGACGGTGGCGCCACCCGGCACGTCGGCCGGCTGCAGGATGAAGCTCTGCAGGCTCGGGGACTGGCCGACCTCGAAGCCGCGGATCGGGACGACGAGGCCGCCGGTGTCGACCTCCTCCAGCTCGTTGAACGCGTTGAGCACGCCCTCACGGGTGAGGTCGCCGTCCTCGCAGGCCTGGTCGAGCACCTGCTTCATGATCTCGCTCATGCCGAAGCCGACGACCACACCGAGGCTCGGCACGGCGTCGGGGTAGGCCTCCTGGTACTGCTGGAGCAGCTCCGGGTGGGCGTCGAAGGAGGACACCGGCGAGGCCACGTAGAGGTGGGTCTTCAGCCACTCGGCGGCCGGGCCCTGGAGCAGTCCCGGCGCGAAGACGGGGTTGCTGCCCAGGATCGGGACGTCCAGCCCCTGCGCCGCGGCGACCGTCGCGACCGAGGCCGTCTGCCCCGGGGCCACGGTGAGCGCGATCAGGTCGACCCCGGCGGACCGGAACTGGGTGATCTGTGCGCTCATGTCCTGGTCGGTCGCCTTGATCTGCGCCTCGATCACCTCCAGGCCCTTCTCCTCGGCGACGGCCCGGGTGCCCTCGAGCCCGTTGGCGCCGTACTCGCCCTCGAAGTAGATGTGGCCGACCGTGTCGCCCTCGTTCAGCAGGCCCTCGCGGAACAGGTAGTCGTAGCCGTTGGCGAGCTCGACGTCGTAGGTGGCGCCCACCACGCCGGTGCCCGGGATCTCGGTCAGCGTCTTCGACCAGGCCGAGGGGAAGTTCACGATCTGGTCCGACTCGTACTCCGGTGCCAGCGCGGTGTTGATCGGCGACCCGATCGTCTGCTGCATCGCCAGGATGTTGTCCTGCATCCCGCTGTAGAGCGCGACGCCCTGCTGCGGGACGTACCCGGTGTCCTGGATGTCGAGCTGGACGTCGTAGGTGTCGCAGACCTGGTTGTTCTCCCAGAACAGGGAGTTGGCGTTGGTGATGTCGTTGCCCAGCGCGGCGAAGACACCGGTCAGGTCGGTGAGCACACCGAGGTTGATCGTCTCGCCCTCGATCCCGACGTCGGTGGCGACGTCGCCGGCGGCCGCTCCTCCCCCGCCGCCGCCACCCGAGGCCTCCGGCGCCTTGGTGCTGCAGCCGGTGGCGGCCAGGACGACGGTGGCGGCCAGCATCGTGGCGCCGGTCGAACGCTTGCTGAGTCTCACGTGGTGCTCCCTTGGGCTGGTGGGTCGGAGGGGGTGGGCTCGCTGGAACGGGTGGGCGTGTCGGGTGGGTGCTGGGTGATCCGTCCGCCCGGTCTGCGGCGGGCCCGGCCGGAGATGCGGCGGGCGATACCGGCGAGGCCGGCGGGCTCGAAGAGGATCACCAGGACGATGGCCGCGCCGAACAGGAACCGGGCCGCCTCACCGGCAGCCAGCCCCTCGTCCCGGCCCACGAAGGGGATCAGGTCGGCGTACCGCTGGAAGACCAGCGGCAGCGCGCTCACGAAGATCGCCCCGAGCACGGCTCCGTTCACCGAGCCGAGCCCGCCCAGCACGATCATGGCGAGGTAGAGGATGGACAGCTCCAGGCCGAAGGACTCCGGCGCGATGCTGCCGATGGAGAGCGCGTACATCACCCCAGCGAGGCCGGCGTACATCGAGCTGACCAGGAAGATCCGCGCCTTGTAGCCCTGCACGTTGACGCCCATCACCGACGCGGCGACCTCGCTGTCCCGCAGGGTCTGCAGGGCCCGGCCCGGCCGGCTGCGCAGCAGGTTGCGGGCGAAGAGGTAGGCCCCGAGGGCCAGGACGAGCCCCAGGTACCACAGCCGCTCGGACTCCCGGAACGGCACGCCGAGCACGTACAGCTCCGGGTCCCGGTTGGCGAAGGTGAAGCCGAACAGCGAGAAGTCCGGTGCCGCCCGGCCGTTGAAGCCGCCGGTGACCTCGGTCCAGCTGTTGAGCACGTGGACGCCGATGAACACCAGCGCCAGCGACGCGACCCCGAGGTAGATCCCGCGCAGCCGGGCCGCGAGCGGGCTGAAGATCAGCCCGGCGAGCCCCGCGAGGAGCACGCCCACGATCATCCCGACGATCGGGGGGAGCCCGAGCCCGCCGAGCTCGGCCACCCCGAGCCCGCCCGACTCCCCCGAGACGTAGACGTAGCTGACCGCCCCCACCGCCAGGAAGAAGGCGTGGGCGAGGGAGAGCTGGCCGCTGTTGCCGACGAGCAGGTTCAGGCCGATCGCGCCCACGATCGCGCCGAAGGCGGCGAACCCGGTGCGCAGCCAGAACTCCTCGACGTACAGCGGCAGCGCCAACATCACCAGCAGGAAGGCGACCAGGAGCAGAGGGCGCAGCCAGGACCGCAGTCCGGACCGGCCGGAACCGGCCCGCTCCGCCGGGCCGGCCCCCGACGGGTGGGCCCCCGTCGCCGCCGTCATCGTCGCCTCAGACACGGGTCAGCTCCTTCGTCCCGAACAGGCCGGACGGACGGAACATGAGGACCGCGATCATCACGATGAAGGGGACGACGGCGCTGAACCCGCGGCCGAGGAAGAGCAGCTGGTCCTGGTAGCCCGCGGCCATCGCCTCGGCGATGCCGATCAGCAGGCCCCCGACGAGGGCGCCGCCGGTCGAGTCCAGGCCGCCGAGGATCGCCGCCGGGAAGGCCCGCAGCGCGACGGCGTAGGCCGTCGGGGTGACGCCCGGCGTCGGTGATCCGACCAGGAACAGCGCCGCGACGGCGGCGAGCACCCCGGCGACCACCCAGGCGAGCGCGGAGACCCGACCCTGCCGGATGCCCATCAGGGCCGCCGTCTCGCCGTCCTCCGCCGAGGCCCGCATCGCGATGCCCCAGTTCGAGTACTTGAACGCAACGAAGAAGAGCGCGATGAGGACGGCGGCCACGAGGAACGCGATCAGCCGGTTCTGCGCGAGCCCGACGTCGCCGATCCGGAACGACTGCCCGCCCCACGGGTGCGGCACGTTGAGGATGTCGGAGCCGAGCCGGCGGATGAGCTCGGTGAGCAGGATGATGTCGACGCCGATCGTCACGATGGCCAGGCTGATCACCGCGGCGCCGCGCAACCGGTTGATGATCAGGCGCTCGATGACGAACGCCGCCGCGGCCGTGATCAGGATTCCCACGAGCACGGCCGGCAGGAAGCCGATCGTGTCCGACAGCCGCGCGATGGAGTAGGCGCCCAGCAGCAGCAGGGACCCGTGGGTGAAGCTCACGACCTCGCTCGCCTTGAAGATGATCACGAAGCCGAGGGCGATGAGGGCGTACAGGGCGCCCAGGGAGATCCCGTTGAGGAGCAGGGAGAGGAACTGGGTCACGAGGTCGCCCCAGGGTTGTCGGAGGAGTGGTGGTGGGCGGCGGCTTCCGAGGGGCTCTCCTCGTCGCCGGAGCCGAGATAGGCACGGATGACCTCGGGGTCGGTCTGCACCTGCGCCGGTGTGCCGTCGGCGATGCGCCGGCCGAAGTCGAGCACGGTGACGCGGTCGGCCAGGGACATGACCATCCCCATGTCGTGCTCGACCAGGACGACGGAGATGCCCAGCGCCGACCGGATCTCGAGGATCGCCTCCGCCATGCGGTCGGTCTCCTCGGCGTTCATGCCGGCGACCGGCTCGTCCAGGAGCAGCAGCCGCGGCTCGGTGCACAGGGCCCGGGCCACCTCCACCCGCTTCTGGTCGCCGTAGGAGAGCACCCCGACGGGCGTGTGCAGCTTCTCGCCGAGATCCATGAACTCGGCGATCTCGGCGACGCGCGCGCCGTGCACCTTGCCCTCCCGCGTGGCCCGCGGGAGCCGCAGGCCGGCCGAGAGGAAGCCGGCCTTGGTCAGGTGGTGGCGGCCCAGCATGAGGTTCTCCGCCACCGACTGGGTGCCCGACAGCGCGATGTTCTGGAACGCGCGGGCCACCCCGATGCCGGCGATCTTGTACGGCCGCATCTGGTCCAGCCGGTGCTCACCGAACCGGACCTGGCCCTCGTTGGCCCGGTAGACGCCGGACAGGACGTTGAACATCGTCGACTTGCCCGCACCGTTGGGCCCGATGATCGCGTGGATCGTGCCGGGAGCGACCGTGAACGAGACGTCCGACAGGGCGTTGATCGCCCCGAAGCGGACGCTGACGCCGTCGACCTCGACCGTCGGGATGTCCGACCGCGTCCCCGACCCGACGTCGGGCGCCGCGGTCATGCCGTCCACCGGGAGAGCTTCTTGCCCGAGCTCACGCGCCGGGTCGGGGCCGCGCCGTCGCCGCCCCCGTCGTGGCCGAGGTACAGCCGCTGCACCTCGTCGGTCTGGGCGAGCTGCCGCGCGTCACCGGAGAGCGAGACCTCACCGACGTCGAGCACGTAGGCGAGATCGGCGACCCCGAGCGCCATCGTGGCGTTCTGCTCGACCAGCAGCACGGAGGTCCCCTGGCGGTTGATCTCGCCGATGACCTCGCCGATCTGGCCGATGATGCGCGGCGCCAGCCCGAGCGACGGCTCGTCGAGCAGGAGCAGCTTCGGGCTGGCCATCAACGCGCGCCCGATGGCCAGCATCTGCTGCTCGCCGCCGGAGAGCAGCGCGCCCCGCTGGGAGCTGCGCTCCTTGAGCACCGGGAACAGGTCGTAGACGCGGTCCTGGGCCTGGGCCTTGGCCGCCTTGTCCCGGTTCCCCATGCCGCCGGCACGCAGGTTCTCCTCGACCGTCAGCCGGCCGAAGATGCGCCGCCCCTCGGGCACCTGCACGAGCCCGAGCCGGACGGCCTGGGCCGGGTCCTTCGACACGAGGTCGGTCCCGTCGAAGGTCACCGACCCGGAGTCGACCCGGCCGCGGTGCAGCCGCAGCGTGCCCGAGATGGTCCGCAGCAACGTCGTCTTCCCGGCGCCGTTGCTGCCCAGGACGGCGACGACCCTGCCGTCGGGGACCTCCATGGAGACCCCCCGCACGGCCTGGACGGCTCCGCCGTAGGTGACGTGCAGGGCGTCGATGCTCAGCACGGGCGGCTCCCTGCCGTGGCCCGGCCGGGCGGGATCGGGCGGGGGCGGCCGAGCGGCGGGCGGGTGGCCGTCACCGGGCCGCCTGTTCGGGAGCGCGACCGCAGGAGGTCAGGCGCGGAGAAGTGATCTGGCACACAGGCCGGGACTCTAGGCAGGCAATGGTCTGTGACGGGCGCCACAAAGGTCACGGATTGATCACGTGTTGCCGGGCTCCACCCAGGCATCCGTGCCCCTGATCCACAGCACGCTCCGTACGGCGCCGTCCGGAAAGCCGGAGCCCGCCGCCGGAGCCCGCCGACCGGCCGGGCGGGGGCGGTCGATGCGGAGGGCCCGGCTAGACCGGCTGCAGCTCCTCGATCTCCACGCGGATCGCGTCCAGCGCGGCCGCCGCCCGGCGGCGGGACTGCTCGGGGGTGTCCCCGACGGTCACGACGTGGCCGAGGTGCGCCTGGCCGCAGGTCGCGGGCTCCGCCGCGCCACCCACGTCGGCGAACACCTCCGCGACGACGAGCCCCGGGATGCAGCCGACGTCCCGCAGGCCGGACACCGCCCGCACCCGCCCGGTGGCGTGCGAGCCGAGGAAGAACTGGGTGCTGGCCGCGACCGCCCGCCGGCGCCCCGGCCCGGGCCGGCCGAGCAGGCCGGCGACCACGAGGTCCGCGGCGTCGATCCCGCTCACCTGGTCCACGCAGGCGTGGGCCCCCGCGTCGGCGAGCCGCGGGACCAGGCCGGCCAGCCGCGGCCCCGCCGGGCCCAGCACGAACTCCAGGTGGAAGGGGCCGAGGTCGTAACCGGCCGCGGCGAGCACGGCGCCGACGAAGCCGGCGGCCTCCGCCGTCGGCGGCTGCGCGGTCGCGGTGAGCAGCAGGCCGGCGGAGTGCGGCGGGGGCGTGGTGAGCACCTCGCTCCACGCGTGCACGGTCGGGACGCCGCGGTCCACGTGCCCGTCGGCGGCGTACCGGTCCCCCGCCACGTGCTCACCGATCACCAGCCGGGGCGCCGACCGCCCACCGCGCCGGCAGCAGGCGCGAGCGGCGAGCACCCGCAGCTCGCCGTCGTCCTGCACCGGACCGAGCCGCGCACCGGCGCCGTCCACCGGCTCCACCGTGCACGGGTATCCCACCGGTGACGTGAGCTCCGGGTCGCCGGTGCGGACCTCCGCCCACCGCCCGTCGGCGACGCCCGCCGCGGCGAGGGCCGCGCGCAGGGCCACCGCGTCACCGGTCACCACGGGCGACGCGGGGTCCGGACCCCGCAGCCCCAGCGCACGGGCGGCGACGGCCGCCGGCAGGACGGCGCCGGGCGCCGAGCCGGTGACGACGGCGGCCTCTCCGGGCAGCGAGCGCACCGCGGCCGCGACCGCAACTGCGTCACCGGTGTCGCAGTCGATCCAGCGGTCCACCAGCCAGTCGAGCTCCTCCCCGTAGGAGCACCGGTCCGCCGTCAGCACCGCCGTCCGCAGGCCCCGGAACCGCGCCCGCTCGAGCAGGGCCACGCCCGCCGCGTCCAACCGCTCCCCGGCCGCGAACTCCGGCCGGGCGGCCGACGGCCGCACCTGGACCTCGACGGAGACGAACCACGGCTCCGGATCACCGGCCGGTGCACCGGAGGAACGGTCGCCTGCCACGGGCGTGGGCATGTGCACTCTCCCGTCGTGGGTGGGTGTGAGCAGGCGCACCATACCGGCCGGTCGGTTTACGCGGAACGGATACCGGCGGGTGCCGTTGGCCGGTGTGCCGGGGGCGGGAAGCAGCAGCGAGGGCGGCCGGTTGCCATGCGTGTGACCACTGCCCACCTCCGGGGCGACGTCGACGTCGTCGTGATCGGCGCGGGGCAGGCCGGGCTCTCCACCGCCTGGGCGCTGGCCCGCCAGGGCTTCGAGCGGCGCACCGGGTTCGTGGTGCTCGACGGCGAGCCGGGCCCCGGCGGCGCCTGGCGGCACCGCTGGCCGTCGCTCACCCTGGGCACGACGCACCGGGTGCACGACCTGCCCGGTCTGCCGTTCCGCCCGGTGGACGAGCGCACTCCCGCCGTCGAGTCGGTGCCCGCCTACTTCGCGGAGTACGAGCGCCGGTTCGACCTGCCCGTGGTGCGGCCGGTGCGCGTGACCGCCGTCCGCCGGCGCGACGACGGCCGTTTCTCCGTGGAGACCGACCGGGGCACCTGGACCGCGCGCGCCGTCGTCAACGCCACCGGCACCTGGACCCGGCCGTTCGTCCCCCGTTACCCGGGGCAGGAGACCTTCCGAGGGCGTCAGCTGCACACCGTCGACTACCGCAGCCCCGAGGAGTTCCGCGGGCAGCACGTCGTGGTGGTCGGCGGCGGCGCCTCGGCCACCCAGCTGCTGGTCGAGATCTCCCGGGTCACCTCCACGACCTGGGTCACCCGCCGCCCGCCCGTGTGGCGCGAGGGGCCGTTCGACGAGGACCTGGGCCGCGAAGTGGTCGCGAAGGTCGAGGAGGCGGTGCGCGAGGGACGCCGCCCCGGGAGCGTGGTCGGCCTCACCGGGCTGGTGACCTCCACCCCCTACATCCGCGACGGGCTGGAGCGGGGCGTGCTCGACCGGCTGCCGGTGTTCGACCGGATCACCCCCGAAGGGGTGGCCTGGGACCCGGTCGACGGGCGACCGGGCCGGCTGGTCCGCGCCGACGTCATCCTGTGGGCCACCGGTTTCCGCGCGGCCGTCGGGCACCTGGCGCCCCTGCAGCTCCGTGGCCCCGGAGAGGGCTTCCGGCTGGACGGCACCCAGGTCGTCGGCGAGCCGCGGGTGCACCTGGTCGGCTACGGCCCCTCGGCGAGCACGATCGGCGCGAACCGCGCGGGCCAGGCCGCCGCCCGGGCCCTGCGCCGCGAGCTGCGCCCCGGGAGCACCCTGTCCCGCTCGGCCTGACCAGCTCGGGGACCGTTCAGGGTCGGATCAGGGCGCTCCCCGATGTTCCCGGGACGGCCCCGCCGACAAGCTCCAGGGCATGACTTCCCGATCGCTCCCCGGAGGCCCGCGATGATCGAGGCGCGGGGTCTGACCAAGAAGTACGGCGACCGCACCGCCGTCGACGGCATCTCCTTCACCGTGCACCCGGGCCGGGTCACCGGCTTCCTGGGCCCCAACGGTGCCGGCAAGTCCACGACCATGCGCATGCTGCTGGGCCTGGACCGGCCCACCGCCGGCAGCATCACCGTGCACGGCCGCAGTTACGCCGACTTCCCCGCGCCCCTGCGCCAGGTCGGCGCGCTGCTGGAGGCTCGCGCGCTGCACCCGGGGCGCTCCGCGCGCGACCACCTGCGCTGGATGGCGGCGAGCAACGGGCTGCCGGTGCGTCGCGTGGACGAGGTGCTCGACCTCGTCGGGCTCGCCGACGTCGCCGGGCAGCGGGTCGGCCGCTTCTCCCTCGGCATGGGCCAGCGCCTCGGCATCGCCGTCGCCCTGCTGGGCGACCCGCCGGTGGTGGTGCTCGACGAGCCGGTCAACGGCCTGGACCCCGAGGGCATCCGCTGGGTGCGCACGCTGACCCGGCAGCTGGCCGCCGAGGGCCGCACCGTCTTCCTCTCCAGCCACCTGATGAGCGAGATGGCGCTGACCGCCGACCACCTCGTGGTCATCGGGCGCGGCCGGGTGCTGGCCGACTGCTCGATGCCCGACTTCATCGCCGAGCACGCGGCCTCCTACGTGCGGGTGCGCACCCCCCAGCGGGCCGAGGTGGCCGAGCTGCTGCGCCGCGACGGCCTGGACGTCGACGTCGTCGACGACGAGCTGCGGGTGCAAGGGCGCGACGCCGCCGCCATCGGGGAGCTGGTCGGCCGGCAGGGGCTCTTCCTGCACGAGCTCACCCTGGTCCGCTCCTCGCTGGAGGACGCGTTCATGACCCTCACCGCCTCGAGCGTGGAGTACTCCGCGCGGGAGCAGACCCCGGCCGGAGCCCCCCGATGACCCAGACCGCGAGTGCCCCGATGACCGACACCGTCGTCCTCGACCCCAACCGGCACGTCCCCGGGGTGCGCCGGCCCGGCTTGGCAGACACCCTGCGGGCGGAGTGGATCAAGTTCTGGTCGGTGCGCTCGACACCGTGGTCGATCGCCGCGCTGGTCACCCTCGGCGCCGGGCTGACCGTCCTGGTCTGTGCCGTCAGCGCCGCAGACCTCGCCGACGGGACGGCGGGCGAGTCCGCCGGTGCGTTCATCACCTGGGGCATGACCGTCGCCCAGATCACCGCCATCGTGCTCGGCGCGCTGGTGGTGACGAGCGAGTACGGCACCGGGATGATCCGCGCGACGCTGACCGCGACGCCGCGCCGCGGCCGGGTGCTGGCGGCCAAGGCGGTCGTGCTCACCACGACGCTGTTCGTCGTCGGCACCGTCACCGCCGCCCTCGGCTACCTCGGCGGCAACTGGTTCCTCGAGCGCGAGGGCGTCGGCCTGGCGCTCAGCGACGACGGCGTGCTCCGCTCGCTGCTGGGCAGCGGCCTCTACATGGCCGGCATCGGGCTGTTCGCCGCCGCGGTCGGGCTGCTCGTGCGGCACACCGCCGCGGCGCTGTCGATCGTGCTGGCCCTGCTGCTGGTCGTCGGCAACATGGTGGTGCTCCTCCCGGGCGCCTGGGGCGAGTGGGCGACCAAGCTGATGCCGGGCAACGCCGGCTCCGTCGTCGCCACGCCGGTGTCGTTCAACCCGAACCTGCTCGAGCCCTGGACCGGGTTCGCCGTGTTCTGCGCCGAGGTGGCCGCCGTGCTGCTGGCCGGCTACCTGGTGCTGCGCCGCCGCGACGCCTGAGAAAGGACCCCCTTCCCCCCACCCCTCGCAGGCTCGGGGCGGTACCCGGAAGGGGGCCCCAGGCATCCGGACACGGGGCAGTCGTCCACGCCCCGCTGTGCCCCGGCCCGCCCGGCCGGGGCACAGTGGTGCCGTGACCACGCCCGACCCGGCCGCCGAGGGCCGCCGCCGCGCCGACGAACTGCTGACCGCTCTGACCGCGGGCGACGACGCCGCCGCCGAGCGGCTGCTCGCCGAGCTGACCGAGGTCCGCGACCTGGTCTTCGTGGGGGCGGGGCTCACCGCGGTCGCCCGCGCCGAGGGTCGCGCGCTGCCCACGGCGCAGCGCGCGCAGGCCAGCACCCGCCAGGTGCGGCTCGGCCAGATCCGCGACGCGAACCGCGACGACCCCGATGGTCTGCGCACCTGGCTGCGGCGCTCGGCCGAGGAGATCCTCTTCATCCGCTCGCTGCACGCCGCCGCCCGGCAGCGCTGACCCTCGCAACACGTCACGCCGGGAGCGCCCCACGCAGAGGGCGCCCCGCGCAGATGACTGCGCGGGGCGCCCACGGCGCGGACCAGTGCGAGGCGACGACCCCGCTCAGCCCCCGGTGACGATGATCCCGGGGAACACGATGAACAGCGCGATCGACAACGCGTAGGGCACGTAGTAGACCATCGTGCCCTTGAACGTCTGGACGACGTCGAGGGCGCGGTCCAGGGCGCTCACGATGTACACGTTGACGCCGACGGGAGGTGTCACGGCACCCAGCGTGGTCACGAGCGTGATGATGATCGTGAACCAGACCGGGTCGTACCCGAGAGCCAGGATCAGCGGGAAGAAGATCGGGATGCTGATGACCAGGAACCCGAGCGCGTCCATGAGCGCACCGCCCACGAGGTAGACGAACAGGATCAGCAGCAGGATCACGGTGGTCGGCACCGCCAGTCCGCTGATCGCGTCGGCCAGGTCGAACGGCAGCCGCGTCAGGCTCAGGAAGCGCCCGAACACCACCGCACCGGCGACCAGGAGCACGACCATCGCCGAGATGCGAAGGCTCTCGAGGACGGCCGTCCACAGGCTCGGGAGGGTCAACTGCCTCCGGAGCAACGCGATCACGATGGCACCGAACGCGCCCACCGCGCCCGCCTCGGTCGGCGAGAACCAGCCGACGTACATGCCGCCGATCACGAGCGCGAACAGGACGATCGCCTCGGACACGCCTCCCAGGGCCCGGAACTTCTCCCCCCACGGCACCTTCGGCCCAGGAGGCCCGAGGTCCGGCCGGAGCCGACAGAGGATCAGCACGGTCGCGAGCAGCAGCCCGCCCACGACGAGACCCGGGACGAGCGCCGCGACGAACAGCCGGGTGATCGACTGCTCCGACTGGATCGCGATGATGATCAGCGCGGTCGAGGGCGGGATGAGCACACCGAGCGTGCCGCCGATGGCGACGCTGCCGCCGGAGAGCGCCGGGTTGTACCCGTACTTCCGCATCTCCGGGAGCGCGACCGCACCCATCGTCGCCGTCGTCGCCGAGTTGGACCCCGACACGGTGGAGAAGCCGATGCTGGCCAGGATGGTCGTCGCCGCCACCCCGCCCGGCAGGGAGCCGATCCACTTGTAGGACGCCGCGTACAGCCGTTCGCTGATCCCCGCCCTGAATGCGACCTGCCCCATGAGGACGAACAGTGGGATCACCGACAGGCCGTACGAGGTGAACTGGCGGAACAGGTCCGCCGACAACAGCTGGAGCGCGGCCGACGGGGTCAGCATGTACGCGGCGCCCACGAAGCCGGTCAGCATCAGGGCGAACGCCACGGGCATGCGCAGCAGCAGGAGGACGAGCATCGCTGCGATCGCGACCAGCGCGACGGCTACCGGGCTCACGTCCTCGTCCTTCCGACGATCCCGACGGCGCTCACCAGATGCTCTCCGGGACGCTCGACCGGAGGTTCCGGCCTACTTGGACGACATCGCTGACGAGAGCCAGCACCAGTCCCCCGACCCCGACCGCGAGGACGAGCGAGAAGGGCCAGAACGGCAGCCGGAGCGAATCGGTCAGGGCACCCTGGTTCCGCAGGTTCATCCCGTAGGCGACGAGCTGCTGGGCCAGCAGCACGAAGAGGGCGATCGAGACGACGGTGATCAGCCCGCCCACGATCAGCTGCACCCGCACCGGCGTCTTGTTCATGAACAGGTCGATCGCGATGTGCGAGCGGCCCCGCTGCGCATCGGCGAGCGCCAGGCCGTTCACGATCACGGCGAGCAGCGAGACGAGCTCGAACGTGCCGTACCAGGGGGTGGCCACCAGCCGCAGGCCGATGTTGCCCACCGTCAGGATCATCATCACGAGGAGGACCGCCGCAGCGATGACGGCGAGCCCCCTGGAGACCCCGTCCAGCGCCTTCGTGGTCTTGTTGCCGGAAGTCTTCCCGCTGTCGGGCCCCTCGTCCACGGGCACCCCGTCGCCGGGCACCCCGTCGACGGGCTTCTGGGAGCTCGCCACGATCAGCCCTCCGCGCTGTACTGCTCGCGAAGCTCCTGCATCCGGTCGAAGACCTCCTGCGGGTCGAAGTCGCCTCGGGTGTCGGAGATCCACGAGTCGACGAGCTGGGACAGCGTCCGGTCCCACTCCTCCCGCTCCGCCGGCGCGAGCTCGACGGTCTCGAGACCGTGCTCGGCCGCCGCCCACTCCAGCGCGGCCTGGACGTTCTCCTGGTCGTGGTACTGAGAGGCGAACTCGGCCATCTCCGGCCGGAGGTCGCGGATGCACTCCTGCACGTTCTCCGGGAGCTCGGCGAAACGGTCGCTGTCCATCACCGCGACGAAGCTGTTCGAGACGCCGAAGGCGTAGTCGGTCACGTAGCCCACCTGCTCGGCCAGGCCGAAGTCCTGGAGCACCTCGCGCGAGGACATGTAGCCGCTGATGACCCCCGTCTGCAGCCCCTCCGCGACGTTGGGCATCGGCATGCCGACCGGGGAGGCCCCGAGACTCTGCAGCGCCGGGACGCCCGCGCCCGCGGCCCGCAGCTCCCGACCGGAGAGGTCGGACTTGCTGGCGACCGGCTGCTGGGTCTGGAGGTGGGCCGGCTCCGTGGTGAAGGCCGTGACGATCTCGTAGCCGTCGTACTCGGCCGGCTCGTACTCCGTGATGAGGTCCAGGAACGTCTTGCTGGGGGCCTCGGCGTTGGCGAAGCCGACCGGCAGCGCGATCACCGAGCTCAGGGGGAAGCGGCCCACGTCGTAGGCCGGGGAGTCCATGCCGATGTCCACCACGCCCTGGGAGACGCCGTCGAAGATGTCCCCGGAGCCGAGCAGCGTCCCGCCGGGGTAGAAGTCCACCGCGACCTGGCCGTCGGTGCACTCGTCCATGCGCGAGGCCCACTCCTCCATCTGGACCCCGGGGAAGGAAGCCTGGGGAGCGAAGAACGCGTAGCTCAGCGTGATCTGCTCGCCGCCCTCACCGCCCCCGGCGCTGCTACCGGCAGCGCCCCCGCACGCGGCCAGCGCGGTCACCGCCGCGAGAGCACAGCCGGCCTTGAGCCCGTTCCTTGGACGCTGTCCCATGTCCCGTACCTCCGTCGATGCAGTGGTGAGCCGAGCAGTGGTCCCAGACGCTACGAATCACCGGGGGGCCCCGCTGTCACCCAACCGGGGTCAAACACGCATCCCGGGATCACGGTTCGACCACGGGCTCCGACGCACGCAGCGCCGCGCCTGCCGTAGCCGTGATCGACCCCCCTCGGCCGGTCGACCGCGCTGATCGGCGCACGCCCCTGGGACGGGTGGCGGGCACGTCCGCCCACCGCGGCCACCTGCCGGGCGACCGGACTTCAGCGCTCGGTCGACAGCGGCGCCAACCGCTGCTGGGGACGGCCCTGGGCGGCCGCAGCGAGGGCGATGACCAGTTCGTCGGGATGCGGCGCGTCGGGGAGGCGTACCTCGACGGTCTGGTGGTGGGACCGGATCGTGGCGTCCCTGAGGTGCTTCAGCGGGATGTCGAACGCGACGCCGGCCGGGCCACGCTTCTCCACCGCGGGCAGCAGCGTCGTCCCGCCCACTGCCGAGCGCAGGTGCTCGCCGAAACGAAGCGTGTGGATCAGTGCCGACCCGTGCTCGATCTCGCCGTCCAGGCCGACGATCGCGGCTTTGCCGTAGGCCTCCACCGGCGCGCCCAGAGCAGCCACGACCCGAGGAGCCAGGAGCGCGCCGAGCCGGGACGCATGAGCCTCGATGCCCGGTCCGAGGTCGTCGACGAACTCCTGTCCCGCCCAGGGGTTCGCCACCACGGCGGCGACCACCGCCGTGCGCGCGGCCGGCGCCACCTCACGGCCCCCTTCCGACAGCACCTCCTCGATCACTGTCACGATCCTGCGCACGGACACGGCTCCTCCTCGGCTCACCTGCTGTCGTCGCCGCCCCGCCGACGGGGACCGCACCCCGCTGCCGGCCGTCACGGCCAGCCGACGCTGAAGTACTGCGTCTCCTGGAACTCGCGCAGCCCTTCGCGCGCACCTTCCCGGCCCAGCCCGCTCTGCTTGACACCGCCGAAGGGCGCGGAGGGATCGGAGACGACCCCGCGGTTCACGCCGACCATGCCTGCGTCGAGGACCTCGCTGAACCGCAGGGCCCGCTCGAGGTCGGTGGAGTAGACGTACGCGGCGAGGCCGTACTCGGACTCGTTGAGGCGGTCGAGCAGCAGCCGCTCGTCCGACCACGCGACGATGGTGACCACCGGGCCGAAGATCTCCGTTGCGAGGATGTCCGCTCCGTCGGGCACGTCGGTCAGCACGGTCGGGGGGAAGAAGTAGCCGCCCGGTGATGGGTCGAGCTCCTGCTGGAACGCCACCCGGGCGCCGGCCTGCACCGCGGAGTCGACGAGCGCACGCACGTCGGCGACGGCCCGGGGCGTGATCAGCGGGCCGATCCGGTTCCCCTCGTCCGCCGGCCCGACAGTCAGACCGGCCACCTCGTGCGCGAAGCGGGCGGTGAACTCCTCGACCACCGACGTGTGCACGTAGAAGCGATTCGCCGCCGTGCACGCCTGACCCCCGTTGCGGAATTTCGCCGTCATCGCGCCCTCCACCGCCGCAGGGAGGTGGGCGTCGTCCATGACGACGAAGGGCGCGTTCCCACCGAGTTCCATGGAGGTGTTGAGGACCCGGTCCGCTGCCTGCCGCAGGAGGAGCCTCCCCACCCCCGTCGATCCCGTGAACGACAGCTTCCGCACCCGCGGGTCCTCGAGCCAGGTGGAGACGACGGCCGCAGGGTCCGACGTGGGGACGACGTTGACCACCCCGTCCGGGACGCCGGCGCGGGTGAGGAGGCGGGCGACGGCCAGCGCGGTCAGCGGCGTCTCGGCCGCCGGCTTCAGCACGACCGTGCATCCGGCGGCGAGAGCCGGGGCGATCTTCCGCGTCGCCATGGCGGCCGGGAAGTTCCACGGCGTCACCAGGGCGGCGACGCCCACCGGCCGGTGCGTGACGATGGTCCGGGCGCCGCCCGCCGGGGACGTCCCGTACGCACCCTCGGTGCGCACCGCCTCCTCGGCGAACCACCGGAAGAAGTCGGCGGCGTAGGCCACCTCGCCCTGCGCGTCGGCGGTCGACTTGCCGTTCTCGAGGGAGACCAGGCGAGCGAGTTCGTCGCGCTCCTCCATGATCATCTCGAACGCGCGGCGCAGGATCTCGGACCGCTCGCGCGGCGCGGTGGCCGCCCACCCGGGAAGGGCCGCCGCCGCCGCGTCCACGGCCGACGTCGCCTGGGCGGCACGGGCATCGGCGACGCGGGCCACCACCCGGTCCCTGGCCGGGTCCCGGACCTCGGTGCAGGCACCGTCCGCCGCGGCCCGCCCGGCACCGGCGATCCAGATGCCCTCCCGCGGACGGAGCGCCTCGACGTAGGCGTCGACGTCGGCGCCGGGGGTGCTCGCGGCGGTTTCCTGCATGGTGGTCGGACTCCTCTGGTCGGGACGGCCGGCCCGCCGGAGCCCGCGCCGAGGCCGGCCTCCCGGGCCCGCACCACACCACGAGGCGGTGGTCCGGGCGCCGCCGACCGCCTCAGCGCCTGTCCTCCTCAACCGGATCGGCTCGATCCTCGCCGGATCAGGAGGAGCGGACAGTCCCCGAAGGGGTGGATCCCGGCACCCTCAGTGCGCGACCGCTTCGGAGTACGCGCGGCGCCGCGCGATGGCCGCCCGGTGGTCCGGCAGCCGGGCCGGGGCGTTGATGCACAGCGCGCCCACCTGGACGCCGTGGCGGCCGAATACCGCGACCAGGGAGTCCTCCGAGAGCGACTCCACGTGTACCTGCTCCGCCCCGTTCGTGCGGCCGACGAACCTCATCTTCGCGTCGAACTGGTCGGACCAGAAGTACGGAACGGGTGCGTAGGCGTCGTCCCCCCCGAGCAGCACGCCGGCGGCGTGCCGGCCCTGCTCGACGGCGTTGGTCCACTGCTCCACCCGCATGTCCTCGTCGAACAGTGGGTTGTACCAGCGGGCGACGTCACCGGCGGCCACCACGCCAGGGGCCGACGTGCGCAGGCTGCGGTCGCAGAGCACGCCGTCGGAGAGGGCGATACCGCTGGTGCGCAGCCAGTCGACGTCGGGCGCCGCGCCCAGCGCACCGATCACCAGATCCGCCTGGACTGCCTCGTCTCCCCCGAGATCCACGAGGTAGCCGGACGGCGCCCGTTCGACCGACAGCGCGTACGCGCCGCACCGGATGGAGACGCCCCGGCGGGCGTGGAGCTCCCGGAACCAGGCCCCCATCTCGTCGCCCAGCACCCGGGCCAGCGGCACGGGGGCCACTTCCACGACCGTGACGCGGCGGCCGAGCTCGGCGATCGTCGCGGCCACCTCGAGACCGATGAAGCCCGCGCCGATGATGGCGACGTGCTCGGCGTCGCGGAGCCGTTCGTGCAACGCCACGGCGTCGTCGATGGACCGGAGGAAGGAGACGTGCTCGTTGCCCGCGGGCAACGAGCGGACGCGGGAACCCGTGGCGACGACCAGGCCGTCGTAGGGGATCTCGGCGCCACCGTCGAGGACCACCGAGCAGAGGTCGGCGCGGAGTTCGACGGCACGTCGGCCGAGGAGCAGGGTCACGCCCTGGTCCTCGTACCACCTGGGCTCGCGGAGCAGCGCCGGCTCCGGCCGGTACCGCAGCGCCTCCTTCGACAGGGGCGGCCGGTCGTAGGGCAGACGCGGCTCGGCGCCGACGAGCGCGATCTCGCCCTGGAACCCGTCATCGCGCAGCCGCTCGATGGCGTGCACCGCGGCCAGCGAGGCACCCACCAGGACGACCCTGTTCATGCGCACACCTCTCGGACCGACCCACCTAGGCCACTCGGGACGACCCTAGGACAACGCCACTACCCGGGTTCGGAACGGGGTGGTGTCGCTGGCGCGGCGGCACGAGGAGGCGCGGGAGGGGTTACATCGCATCGACGTCGACGACACAGTTCGGAAACCGAAAGGGATGAAGATCACCCCCGTGATCCGGATCCGGTGGCGGGCGACGTTACAGTGCGGTGCATCACATCGCTCGTCGTCCGCCAGCTCTGCCGTGCACTCGGTCTGCAGACGCGGCGACGAGCGGACGGGCTTGAGGACCTGAGGGGTGCGCGAGGGTGTCCAGGGCACGGGTAGAGCAGGAACGTCACCGATTCGCCGGCGCGCTGCAGGCCGCGCTGACGAAGGAGGACGTCGCCGAGGCGTACCTCGGGTCCGTCGGCCGGGTGATCGAGGCCCAAGGCCTGGGGCTGTACGAGCTCGATCCCGAGCGCGGAGCCGTCGTGGACGTCCGCGCCACCGTGGACGGCGAAGTCCTCGAGCACTACGAGGAGTTCGGCCGCGCGGACGACCCGGTACTGCGCTTCGTCGCCCTGCAGCGCCGGCCCATCGATTCCTCCCGGGTCACGAGCCGGAAGGAGTGGGACGGCTGCGGGGCTCGGCATGCGCTGGGGCTCGGAGGCTTCGGGCACTCCCTCGAGGCCCCGGTCATGGTCTCCGGTGTCATGCTCGGCACGATCAACTTCGCCCGCCCAGTGCACCAGCCTGCCTTCAGCGACACGGACCTGGTTTCTGCCCGCCTGGTCAGCGAGCAGCTCGGGCTCGCGACCGAGCGCGCGCTGCGGTTCGAGCTGGCCGGGCACCGGACGAACGCGCTGGAGCACGCGCTCGACCGGCTGCCGCAGGCGGTGGTCGTCACCGACCTCGACGCGAACGTGATCTACCAGAACCGGACGGCGCGCAACGACCTCGGGCTCTGGGACGCCCCCGTCCCTGTGTCCGACCCCGTCCGGTCGTGCATCGAGCAGGCCATGACCGAGTTCCGGGCCGAGGGGAAGCGGGTGTCCACCAGGAGCATCCGCGAGGCCGCGACGGGCAAGCAGTCGATCGTCAAGTCCTACCGGCTGTCCGAGCGCGAGCGGACGGCCGTCACGGTCGTCTTCCCGTGCCCCGACGAGAAGACGGCGAAGCAGCTGCCGGCGTGGGACGTGCTCACCAAGCGTGAGCAGGAGATCGCCCAGCTGGTCAGCGAGGGGCTCACGACGAAGCAGATCGCGGCCAAGGCGTTCATCAGCGAGAACACCGTCAAGCAGCACCTCAAGCGAGTTTTCGCCAAGACCGACGTCAGCAACCGGGCCGAGCTCGTCCAGCTGATCTGGACGGCGAGCAACGCCTCCTGAGGGGGCTCAGGCAGGAATCTGGCCGGGCCGCCCGACCCGGGTGCCCAGCACCAGCTGACCCACAGCCAGCAGCAGCACGTACACCAGCAGGTGCTGTCCGGGGCCGAACAGCTCCCGGATCCCTCCGGCCACGAGCAGACCGAGCGCCACGCCCCCGTAGGCGGAAGCCTGCGCCATGGAGGACAGCCGGCTCGCGGTCCGGTCACCCCCGGCACGGAGGCTGATCAGCGACAACGCGACCACCATGGAGGCGCCGAGGGCGAGCCCGCTCAGGGCTACCCAGACGACGACCAGCCCCGGCGCCAGCAGCATCCCGGCCATCGCGACGACGATCCCGACCGGGACCAGGGCAGCGGTGATCCGCTGGTCGCCCCGGATCGTGAGCACGCGTGGCACCGCCAGGTTGCTGATGATCCCCACCACGAGGAAGACCGAGAGGTGGAATCCCGCGGCACCCGGGCGGACACCCATGTCCTGTTCGACCGTGGGCAGCCAGCTGAGCAGGACGTAGAACGCCGTCGACTGCAGGCCGAAGTAGCCGGCCACCTGCCAGGCCAGGGGCGACCGCCACATCGAGACGGCGCCCAGGGCGGGGGCAGGGAGGTCCCTCTGCTGCGGGGGAGGCGGCCCGGCGGTGCGGACCCGCGGCAGCCAGACGAGGAGGCCGACGACGATCGAGCCGCCCCAGACCGCGAGCGCCGTCCGCCAGGACCCGGTGGCCTCGGCCACCGGCACCGCGAGCCCCGACGCCGCCCCGGCCACCATGCTCTGCACCGCGATGTAGTAGCCGGTGATCCTCGGGACCAGTGCGGGGAAGTCACGCCGCGTGACCACCGGGAGCAGCACGTTGCCCACCGCGACGGCTGCGCCGATGACCACCGTGCCGAGCAGCAGCGTCCATGCGGGCGCAGGCTCGGGGAGCGAGCGGATCACGGTCCCCGCGCCGAGCACGAGCATCGATCCGAAGAGGGTCCGGTCGACGCCGAAGCGCGATGCCAGCGCGTGCACCAGCGGTGACACCACCGCGAACGCCGCGACCGGGGCGGCCGCCAGGACGCCGAGCTGCACCGGCGACATCCCGGTGTCCTCACCGATGAACGGCAGGACCGGTCCGACCGCCGAGATGAGGGCCCGGAGATTGATGGCCACCGCGAGGACACCGACCAGCAGCAGCGCGTAGGACGGGATTGCCGCCCGCTGCCCGTGGCTCACCTCGCGTCCGATCCCAGGAAGCGCGTCACGGGCCAGGCCTCACTCTCGTCGGCGACGTGGTGGCCCCGGGTGGCCGAGCGATGCCGGGGAGGTGACCGGACGCGCGGTCGTCAGTGCAAGCCCGGGTCCGGGATCGTGGCGGCATCGAGGATCACCTCGGCGAGGACGGGGCCACACCCCGGGCGAACCAGCTCCTCGAGCCGCCGGAAGTCCGACCACCCCTCGATCCGCACGGCGGTTCCCCCGAGCGAGGAGGCCACCGTGGTGAAGGCCGGCCAGTCGAACGTGGTGAGCTCGGGATCGAGCTGCTGATCGACGAATCGGTAGTACTCGGCACCGTAGGCGCTGTCGTTCAGCAGGATCACGACGACGTCCAGACCGTTGCGCACGGCGGTGTTGAACTCGGCGAGGCCACCCAGCATGAAACCGCCGTCCCCGGCGACGACCAGCGCCGGGACCTCGGGCCGGCCGACAGCTGCACCGATGCCGTAGCCGACGCTCATGCCGATGTGCCCGACGTTGAGGCAGTGCGCGTAGTCCCACGGATGGTCGACGTCGAGGATCCGCAGCGCCTCGTGGGAGAAGCGCCCGCCGTCGATGGTGAGGGTGCGGCGTCGCGGCAGGATCTCGTTGACCCGGTGCAGAACGCCGGTGAGCGTGAGCGGGCCGTCGGCCTGCACCGCACCGCGGTCCTCCTCGTGCCAGGCGGCGATGCGCCGGGCGAGGTCGTCACTGCGGAAGCCTGCGGCCGGCGCCTCTGCCTCCTCGACGAGGGCGAGCAGGCCGCGCGCGGTCGTCGAGACGTCGCCGGCGATCGCCACGTCGACCGGGAAGTAGCGCCCCAGGGCCGCGGGGTCGGTGTCGACCTGGACGACGCGCTTGCCGTCGAGCAGTTCACCCTTCAGCGTCGTGAGGGCGCTGAGGGCGGCACCGAAGACCACGAGGCAGTCGGCCCGGGCGATCACCTCGGAGGCCACGGGGTGGGAGAGCGTCCCGACGACGCCGATGTTGCACGGATCGTCGGCGAACAGGCCCTTGCCGCGGAGCGTGGTGGCCACCGGCGCTCCGATGCGCACCGCGAGCTCGCGGAGGGCGTCCGCGGCTCCGAGGCCGCCGGCGCCGCGGCCGCCGATGACGAGCGGACGACTGGAGCCGATGATCACGCCGGCCGCGTCCTCGAGATCCTCGGGCGCCGGCGTCAGCACCCCCGTCGTCAGCCGACCCCGACGAGCGGCGCGGGGCTCGGCCGGCGCCTGCTGGAAGTCGGCCGGCACTTCGAGGACGACCGGACGACGCTCGAACACGGCCTGGCTCACCGCGGCCGCCAGGTCCTCGGCCGCGGTGTGCACCGAGCGGACCTGCCGGTAGCCGGCCCCCGTGGGGACGACCACCTCCCGCTGCGGGATGTTCTGCAGGTGGAAGGCCTCGCTGCGCGTCGTGTCGCCGGCCACGACGACCAGCGGATAGTGCCCGCGGGCCGCATCGAACAGTGCACTCACGCAGTTGGCGATCGCGCCGTGGGTGACGGTGGCGACGCCGACGCGACCGGTGACGGCGGCGTACCCGGCCGCCATGAGGACCGCACCGCCCTCGTTCGCCGCCGCGACGAACCTGCCCCCCTCGTTGCGGTGGAACGAGTCGACGACGTACATGTTCGCGTCGCCCATCACGCCGAACATGACCTCGACGTCCAGGCCGGCCAGTGCCTGGGCGAGGACGTCGTTGAAGCGCTTGACCATCTCTCAGCCTCCGCTGTCGCGTGGGTCGGACCTGTGAGCGCGACCGGAGGACCGGCAGGTCATGGCCGCCGTCCTCCGTCCGTGTTGAGAACGGCCGCGGTCACGATGCCCGCCGCAGCCCGGTCCGCGAGGTAGAGGTACGCACCGGCGTGGTCCTCGGGACGCGGAGCGACCCCGAGCAGGGTCCCTGCGGCGATGCGCTCGTCACGGCCCTCGACGCGGTCGGCCGTCTGGGTCTGACCCAGCGCGGACAGTCCGCCGAAGCGCGTGCCGGTCGTTCCTCCGGGCGCCACCCCGTTGACCCGCACCTCGGGCGCGAGATCGGCCGCGAGGTGCGCGACGACCCCGCGCAGCGCCCACTTGGAACTCCCGTAGAGCACTCCCCCGCCGACCGGGTGGAAGGCCGACTCCGACAGGGTCAAGGTGACCGAGCCGCGCGCACGCTGCAGCGAAGGCAGGGCGGCGTGGACCGCCGACAGCGTGCCCAGGACGTTGACGCGGAACACCTCGTCGGCGGCGGCGAGCAGCTCCGCCGCCGACAGGGTGCGGAGGCTCGCGTAGTAGTCGAACACCCCCACGCAGCTGGTGAGGTTGTCCAGCCCCTCGGCGGCGGACGCCCGCTCCACGGCTTCGGCGAGGCGATCGGGATCGGTCGCGTCGCCCACCATCACGTCGAGCGCCGGTCCGCCGAGCTCGGCCAGCTCCCGGGCGCGGCCGGCGGAGCGTTCCAGGACAGTGACCGACGCTCCCTCGGCCGCATAGCGCAGCGCCACGGCACGGCCGATGCCCGACCCGCCACCGGTCAGGAGGATCCGCTGCCCGTCGAGGCGCCCGGTCACTGCCCGGGGTTTCGCGCGATCAGCTGGCTGATGAGCTCCGGCTCCTGGTAGCTGAGGCAGTCCAGCGCCACCGCGTCGAGCAGGACCCTGCTGCCCCGCCGGGGGGACCAGATGTCCAGTCGCATGCCGTTGCGGGTCTCCACCTTGCGGATCACCACGTCCGCGAACTCGTTGGCGATGACGATCGGGCCGTCATTGCCCCCGTCGACGGGGTACTCGGAAACCTCGCCGATCTCCGGACGCTCCACGCCAGGGTCGTTCTGCTCCGCCACGATGTCGCCTTCCTGTCGGGATAGCTGCTCAGATGAAGATGGACATGTTGTGCGCGTTGATCAGCGACTGGTCCAGGGCCGCCCACCGGCGCGCGAGCTCCCACCAGTCCGCCGTGCGCCGGACCGTGTCCTTGCGGAAGAGCGAGTAGAGGCTCGGGTTCGGGTCGTCGCCGCGGCTGCGGTAGATGAAGACGTTGGACGACACGAGGAACTCGTCGGCCTTCTCCGTCCGGTCCACCACCACGTTGGTCACGAAGTGACGCGTGCGGGACGGCGGCTGCTCGGCCCACGCGAAGTCGGTCTCGAGGCGTCGCACCCGCACCTCGAGGGTGCCCTTCGTGTCGTCGAAGATCCGGGACGTCGGCGCCAGCTCCCAGTCCGCGAGCCCCTCACGGGTCACGCGGACCGGCACCTCGTAACGGATGTCGTCGGCCAGGAACTCCAGCCAGTCGCGGAAACGCCGCTCGTCGAGTGCGAGCGCCTCCCGGTAGAGGAACTCGGTGATGTCGAGGACCGTCTCGCGATCCACCCGCGGCTGCTGCGTCGCCGTCACGACCCGACCTCCCCCACCAGGTAGTCGCCCCACCGGCTCCAGAGGTTCCTGAAGTTGGTGTCGTTGACGTAGGGCTTGACCACGTGGCCGGGGCCGGGGAACTCCGGGTCCCGCTCGCTGTCCATGCCCATGATGTAGGGGAAGTCGACGTCCTTGACCAGCGTCGACTTCGCCGACCGCGTGACCTTCGTCCAGTTCTCGAAGTCGTCCTGCTCGAAGGTGCCGGCCTGGCCGAAGGCCAGGGTGTACGCCTTGTACGCCTCGTCCTTGTAGGCCTGGGATGCGCCCTTGGGGACGAGACACCACGAGTACATCTCCATCCGCCCCGGCCCGATCGGGTGGTATAGCCGCATGGTCACGAACCGGACACCCGGCTCACCGGGCACCAGGCTGAAGGGCTGCATCAGGAAGGAGAGGTTCGGGAAGACCGTCCCCACCGCGGTCCGGACCTTCGAGAAGACCTCGATCTGCGCCGGGGACAGCGTCCGCCTCATCTCCGCGGCCAGTTCCTCGGGGAACCCGCCGAACGGGGGGAAGGTGGGGCTGTGGCCGAGCCCGATGCCGTGCCCGCGGCCCGGGATGCTGGCCGCCCACCCCTGGCTGTGCGTCGACCCCGATGACGGGAAGTACCCGAGGTTGAAGCCGAACTGGTGGGCGACCGGGGTGTGGTAACCGTCTCCGGCGAAGTTCTCGGCGCAGATCTTCCAGTCGGTGTCGGCGACCCAGTGGTCCGGCGGGCCGTGCACCTCGCTGCCCGCCTCGCCTTGCTTGAGGTACAGATCGAGGTAGAACTGGAACCCGTCCAGGTACTCCTCCAGGCTCGGCGCGCCCGGATCGAGGCAGCCGAAGACCAACCCGGCGTAGGTGTCGACGCGGACCCGCACCAATGGCCAGTCCTTGCGCTTGAGCCGACCCTGGTAGCCCTCCTTCATGTAGGGCACGCCGACCAGTTCCCCGGAGTTCTTGTAGGTCCACCCGTGGTAGGAGCAACGGAAGTGGGAGGCGTTGCCCATCTCCGACTTGCACATGACGTTGCCGCGGTGGCGGCACATGTTCAGGTTGGCGTGGATCTGCCCGTGCTCGTCCCGCGCGACGATGATGTTGTTGTTCCCGATGTACCGCGTGACGTAGTCACCAGGTGCCGGGATCTCCGACTCGTGCGCGAGGAAGCACCACGCACGTGAGAACAGGCGCTGCTGCTCGAGGTCGTAGATCTGCTGGTCGTTGAAGGCCCTCGCCGGGAACCGGCCCTCGCCGATCCCCTTGCGGATGTCCTGCAGCGATGCCTCGATGTCGCCGTTGACCGCCCAAGCCGTCACGACTACACCTGCTCGGTCTTCTTGCGCGGGCCGAACTTCTTCTCGATCTCCGCGGAGATCTGCTTGTACCGGTCGACGTGCTCGATCGTCGACGTCACGTGCTGCTCCGGCACGAGGTCCTCGGTGTACGGCGGACGGCACTTGCCGACGTTGATGTAGCCGGCCTCGTTGATGCGGATCTTCTCCAGCGGGATGTTGTACTTCGCGAACTCCATGAAGTCCTGCCCGACGAGGAACGGCTCGTGCGCCCAGCGAAGACGCTCGGTCAGCCAGCGGGCGTCCTCGGTGCGGCCCTGCTGCAGCGCGTCCCGCAACTCCAGGACCGGGCCCGGGCCCATGGCCGTGGTGGAGGACCACGCCATCCCGACGAGCTCCTCGCCGTACATCTCCCACGCAGGGAACCAGTCGGTCTCGATCGGCATCAGCGGGAAGCTCGTCCCGGTGTGCGCCATGTCGTTGTGGTACCGGAAGCCCACCGAGGCACCGCCGGCGTACTTCACCGCGACCACCTGCGGCAGCTCGATCAGCGTCTTGTAGACCGAGCGCGGGATGATGCCGCGGAAGGCGGCGGTGTTGTCGTAGACGACGATGGCCATCTCCGGGACGGCGGTCGCGACGTCGCGGTAGAAGCGCTCCATGACCGGCGCCACCATCTCCCCCCACATCGGCCGGCCCAGCAGCGTGCCGGTGATGCCGAGGTCGGCGAGGAACTGCATCCGGCTGACGGTGTCGCGGGTGTTGAGCGTCGTGGTGCCGATGAACACGGGGAAGTCCGGGTTCACGTCGCGGACCGTCTCGGCCACGCAGCCGGCGAAGGCCTTCCACTCCTCGAAGGTGAGGGTCGCCATCTCACCGAGGGTGCCGTTCAGCGCGATGGCGTCGACGCCGTCGGCGATGAGCGCACGGATCATCCGCTCGGTCTCCTGCAGGTCGACGGTGTCCACCGCGTCGACCCGCTCGGCGCCCGGAAGCGCCGGGGTGGGCGGGTAGGCCATCACGCCACGCATGTCACGGCCGGTCACCTTGGGCAGCTTGCTCATCTGGTCTCCTCTGACTGGCGCAGCCGACGCTGCGCAGACGGTGTGCGGTGGTGCTCGTCTGGTGGATGGATGGGTCAGAGCCGCGCGGCCGCGACCGCGGTGCCGGTCAGCCACTCGGGCACCGGCTCGTAGGCGAGGACCTCGAACGGCGTGCCGGCGGCCCCTGCGGCCACCAGCCATGTGCGGATCTCGTGGGCTCCGTTGCCGGCCCTGTCGATCTCGTCCTGGGAGTAGTCGGTGAGCCGCTCGCGGTCACCGGACTCCAGGCGGGCGAGGAAGTCCCGGTCGAACTCGGTGTTGATGTCCCCGGACTCGGGAAGGCCGACCCAGTGGGAGAGACCGCCGGTGCCGATGACCACGACCCGCTGCGCGGCGGTCTGGGCCTCGACCGCCCGCCGGATCATGACGCCGAAGTCGTAGCACCGCTTGGGCGTGGGCCACGGCGGGTTGACACCGTTGACGATGACGGGGACGAGGGGGTACTTCGACTCCGGGTCCAGGAGCTTGAGCGGGACGCAGAAGTTCTCGTCGAAGTCCAGGCCTCCCTCCACCAGCGACGGGTCGAACTCCGACGCGAGCGCGAAGTCGTAGAGATGACGGCCCAGCTCGGCGTCGCCGGGGTACTGGTGCTGCTCCACCCGGAGGAAGGCGCCCATCTCGGCGGTCACCGGCCCCAGGTAGGAGTCGCCGGTCGCGATGGCGAACGCCGGCAGGTTGCCGAGGTGGAAGTTGGTGAAGTGCTCCACCGAGACGGCGACCACCGCGTCCGGCTGCAGGGCGTCGAGCCGGCGGCGCGCCTCCGCGTACGCCTGCTCCACGACCTCGCGCTGGCCGGGCTGGGCCCTTTCCGGCCAGCCGGTGATCCCCGGCGAGTGGGAAGCCATGAAGGCGCCGACCACCGTGCCCGTCTTCGACATCTCAGCTCACCTCTCCTCGGATGCGCGCGTAGTACTCGGCGCGGTCGACCTGCAGCTGGATGGCGCAGAAGTAGAGGAGGTAGGGGTTGATGCCCCGCTCGTACAACGCCTTGAAGTCCAGCGCCTTCATGGACTGCCGCCACTCGCCCTCGATGCCGTACTCGTCCAGCACCACATCGGGGTCCGCGAGGTACCGCTCCTTCAGCGCTCCGTCGCGGCGGATGTCCCACAACAGCTTGTGCAGGCTGTACACGCCCTCACCTCTCCGTGTGCTGTCGGTGCGTCGTCGGTCGCCGCTCTGACCTGGCGGCACCGGAATCTCCCGACCGGATGACTCGACCCTAGGGACGGTGGGGAGCCGCTCGTACTACCCGTCCGGGTCCATTCGGCGGTGGGGTGACCCCCTGTTCTCGCGGGGGTTCCGGCGGGAGCCACCCCACCGCCGGCGGGTCTCAGATCTTGTGCGCGAACCAGTCCGAGAGCCGCGACGTGGCGACGGTGAAGTAGTCGTAGCTGCAGTGCAGCGACCCGGCCCCGTCGTAGATGTCCACCGTGACGTCATCGGTCGTGAGCGCCTCGACGAAGCGGTGAGCACCCTTGATGTCCATGATGATGTCGCGGGTGCCGTGCATGACGTAGACGGGGATCCGGAGCTTGTCCGCGACGCCGTCGAGCGTGAACTCGGCCAGCTTCTTCCGGGCCTCCGCGTCGTCCTTCGAGCCGCTGAGCCACTGCAGCTGCTCCTGGAGCGGCGGGTAGAACTCGTAGAAGTCGGTGAGGATGCTCCACGTCCCGCACCACGCGGCTACAGCCTTCACCCGGGGCTCGAACGCGGCCGCACGCGGCGCGTAGTAGCCGCCGAAGCTCACGCCAGCGAGGCCGAACCGGTCGGCGTCCACGTCGGAGCGCTGCTCGAGGAAGTCGAAGATGGCCTTGACCGGCACCTCGTAGTCGGGCCGGCTGTACATCTCCTTGAACCGCAGGCTGCTCCCCCGGCCGGGCGTGTCGACCATGACCACGTTCATGCCGCGGGCCGGGAACTCGGTGCCGCCCAGGAAGTAGAGCTCCTCGGCCCAGGAGTCGGCGCCACCGAGGAAGAGCACGGTCGGGCGGGCCTGGCCGGAGTTGTCCGGCCGGACGATGTAGCCCTCCATGGTCTTGCCCTCGAAGGGCACCTCGATCTGCTCGATGAGACCGTCGCTCAGCGACGCCGCCTGCCGGAAGTTGCCCCGGCCGTTGTTGTAGGCCTCGGCCCGGCGCGGGTCGTGCGAGCGCAGGAAGAACTCCGAGTGGCGGTAGTAGCTGCACGAGCGGAAGAGCGCGCGCCGCGCCGTGGTGATGTCGCCCCGCTCGAGGGCGGCGCGGCCCTGCGCGGCGACCTCCTCGGCCGTCCGGTTCCACTCGCGGTACCAGACCTCGCCGTCGGTGGTCGTGTCCCCGATGCGGGCCGCGGTGCGGGCGCACTCGAACAGGTCCGCACCCCCGACCGCGACCTGCGCGAGGAGCCGCATGGTCTGCAGCGACCAGTCCTCGTCCTGGGGGAAGAGCTCGATGATCGACAGCGCGTCTTCGTTCGACACGGACGTCGTCTCGGTCATGGACTACACCTCCTGTACGCCTGGCTGGATTCCAGGACTTCTCGTGGCTGGGCTTCTCGTGGGCCTGGTGGCGGTGCCGCCGGTGATCCGGTCGGCGACCTCCGCCCACGGAGTGCGGTTGCGGATCGCTTCGCGGTACTCCGCGAGGCGCCGTGGCGTGGCCACGCAGACGGCCCCCCGGAGGACGCCGCCTCTCCCGTAGAGCGCGACCAGGGCGTTGGGCTTGGGTTCCTCGAGGACGATGTCGTCACCGGCGTCGGCCCGGCCGACGAAGCGGATCTTGGCCTCGTGCTGGTCGCTCCAGAAGTACGGCACCGCCCGGTAGTCCTCCCGCTCGCCGAGCAGGGTCCCCGCGGCGTGGCGTCCCTGCTCCACGGCGTTGGTCCAGTGCTCGACGCGCATGTCCTCGCCGAACAGGGAGTTGTGCCACTGCGCGACGTCGCCGGCTGCGACGACCCGGGGCATCCCCGTGCTCAGGTCCGGCGCGCACCGGACGCCGTTCGCCAGCGCGAGGCCGCTGTCGGCCAGCCAGTCGGTCTGCGGAACGGCCCCGACCCCGGCCAGGACGACGTCGGCGGAGAGCGTCGGCCCCTCGGCGAACTCCACGGTGAAACCGCCGTGGGCCGGGGTGATCTGCCGGAGGGCGACGGCGCACCGCACATCGACCCCGTTGCGTTCGTGCAGCCGGCGGATCCACTCACCGACCTGAGGCCCGAATGCGCGGTTCAGCGGCGTCGCCGCGGTCTCGACCACGGTGACGTCGACGCCGAGCTGCCGAGCGGTCGCCGCGACCTCCAGTCCGATGAACCCGGCGCCGACGACGACGAGGTGCCGACCCGGCACGAGGTCCGCCCGGAGCCGCCGGCTGTCCTCCCAGGTCCGGAGGCGGTGGATGCGGGACGGCTCACCGCACGGGACGGGGAGCTCGCGCGCCGCGGATCCGGTCGCGATGACCAGCCCGTCGAACCCGAGCTCGCTGCCACCGTCGAGCTGGAGCGACCGGCTCGACCCGTCCATCGACAGGACGCGGCGCCCCAGTCGCAGACCGATGCCCCGTTCGTCGTACCAGGACTCCGGGTGCAGCGGCAGCTCGCCGTCGGCGCTCGAGTCGAGCAGGGCCTTCTTCGACAGGGGTGGCTTGTCGTACGGGAGCCCCGCCTCCCCGTCGACCACGGTGATGTCCCCGTCGAACCCCCGGTCGCGCAGCCCCTCGGCCGCACTCACGCCGGCGAGCGAGGCGCCGACGATCGCGATACGTCTCACTCGGGGACGCTCTCGACGGTGATCGCGTGGGCCGGGCAGCCCCGCGCCGAGGCGTCCGCCTTCGCGCGGAGCTCGTCACCCGGCATCTCCTGGCGGAGAACGGCGATGTCCTCGTCCTCGTCGAAGTCCCAGATCTCCGGCGCTTCGATGAGGCAGTTGGCGTATCCCTGGCACTTGGTGCGGTCGAAGACCATCCGATAGCCCATGGGTGGGTCCTCCGAACTCGAGAGGTGGCGTGGACGGGCGGCTCAGTGGCCGGCGGCGCTCAGGTGCGGCATGTCGGGGGTCACCGACGCCAGACGTGCCGCGCGGGGGGTGTTCCGGCTGGTCAGGTTGCGCAGCTCGCCTCCGGTGACCACCGCGGTGATGCCCGGGATGTCACCCACCGCGAGGGCCCCGAGCGCGTCGTCGCGGGTGGAGCCCCACGGGGCGTCGAGGACGACCAGGTCGGCAGCCCGCCCGACCTCGATGAACCCGGCCGGCAGGTCCCACACCCGCGCGTTGTTCCCCGTGGCGGCGGCCCAGATCATCGCCGGGTCCAGGCCCGAGAACGAGGACAGCTCCGCGACCGTCTTGATGACCCCGAGGGGCATCACGCCGGTACCGGTCGGCGTGTCCGAACCGATCACCACCCGCGCGAACTGCCCGTCATCGACGGCCTTGCGCAGGATCCGCAGGGACGACTGGAGGTTGCCCGCCTGCACCAGCTGGAGCGCCATCGAGGTCTCCTCGATGATGCGGTCCACGCCCGCGGCGGGCAGAGAGGTGGGCCCACCGTTGATGTGCCCGCAGACGTCGGGCGCCAGGTGCAGCAGGTGGTCGGGCGTGATCGGCTTGCTGCCGGGGATGCTGGCACCGCCCGAGTGGCACATGACCGTGATGCCGTGCGCCTGCGCGCCGCGCACCTGGTCGTAACCGTCGGCCGGGTCCTCGTAGAGGCCGAAACCGAACTTGGCGAGGCGGACACCGGCCGCCTGGAGCTCGGCGAAGTCGCTGTCCCGCAGCGTCGGCTCGAGCACCACGGCGCCCGCATGGACCGTCATCCCGCCCGGGTGGAAGTTCTCGAAGCAGGTCCTGGCCGCGATCGCGAGCGCCTTGACCCCCGCCGCGCTGTGCGGGCGACCCTGCGCGTGGATCTCCCCGGGGGAGACCACGCTGGTGATCCCTCCGTGCACGTAGCTGGCGAGGAAGTCCACCGTCTTCTGGCGCGGGGTGTAGTCGCCGAGCACGACGTGGCAGTGGGAGTCGATGAGTCCTGGCGCGATGGTCGCGCCGTTCGCGTCGACGACGACGTCGGACGACGCCACCTCGCTCGCCAGGTCCTGGCGCCGACCGATGTGGGCGATCTTCCCGCCGCGGCTGATGACCGTGTCGACGCCGTCGAGCACCGGGGCCTGGAAGTCGCCGGAGACGACGGTGCCGGCCCCGACGACGGCGATGTCGCCGTTCACTGGGCGGCCCCGTGCCGGGCCTCGTCGACGGTCATCCCGCCGACCCGCGCGTTGATCCGGCCCCGGTTGGCGACGGCCGCGATCACGACGATCTCGTCCGGGTGCGGAGCGTCCGGGATGCGCACCTCGAGGGCGTCGTAGTGGCTGCGCACCCAGATCTCGTCCTTGTAGGCCAGGGGGACGTCGATGACCGCACCGGCGGTGGCCGCCTTGGTGACCGAGGTGATCCAGGCCTTGCCCCCGCCGATGGCGCTTCGGAAGGCGTCCCCGAACACCGACGTCACCGCCGCGTTGACGTGCTCCTGCTCGCCGTCGGTGCCGACCAGCCCTGCCTTCCCGTAGCTCTCGACGGGGTCGCCCAGCAGCCGGGCAGCCTCCTCGCCCAGCATGGTCCCGATGAACCCGGAGGACTCGACCAGCTCGCTGAGGTCCTCGACGTAGCCCTTGCCGGCGAAGGGGTTCTCCATCACGGCGCAAACGGCTACCCGGCGCAGCGGACCACGTTCGTCGGCTCGACCAGCAGCCGAGTGCACGACCTCCACCTGCGAGAAGACCTTGCGGATGGCGGGTTGAGTACTGGCCACGGTCTCTCCTTCGCTAGCGAACAAACGGCCACGTCAAGGGCCGACCAGGACACTAGGTTTGGCGAGAGCCCGGCTTGTCCCCCGGTTGGGTCAAATCGTGCGCTCGGCCGAGAGGCTCCGGATGTGCGATCTAGGTTGGTAGTGCAAGACCGCTATGCCCTCTGCCCCGCACGGTTCTCCACACACCGGCCGCGGCAGGAACTTCCTCTTTCGGCGATCGCGGTTCGGCACGTCGGCGCCATCGCCGACCAGGACCATCATTCCGTGGACGACGCACATCTACTGGAGCAGGACGTGAAGCTGAAGGTCGGCTATTTCGTCGGAAGCCTTTCGAGCCAGTCGATCAACCGAAGACTGGCCACGGCGTTGATCCGGCTCGCACCGAGCGATCTGTTGCTGGTGGAGGTCCCGATCGGGCGCTTACCCCTGTACAACCGAGACCTCGATCGGGACTTCCCACCGGAGGCTCGTGAGCTGAAGCGAGCCGTGGAGTCCGTCGATGGACTGCTCTTCGTCACCCCTGAATACAACCGATCCATCCCGGGGGCGTTGAAGAACGCCATCGACTGGGGCAGCAGGCCGTGGGGGGACAACTCTTTCGCGCGCAAGCCCTCGGCAATGATCGGCGCTTCGCCCGGGGCGATCGGAACCGCCGTGGCCCAGCAATCGCTCAAGAGCATCCTCAGCTACTGCAATTCGCCACAATTCAACGCGACCGAGGCGTACATCCAGTTCCGACCGGAGCTCTTCAGCGACGACGGCGAAGTCCTGGACGACAGCACCCGAGTCTTCCTATCGACATTCATGGCCGAGTTCCGCGACTTCGTCGTCCGCGTGCGGACGGTCCTTCCCCAGGAGTGACCCGGTCGTAGCGCTCGGCTCGCGGCCGCGCCGCGACGACCGCCAGGGGCCAGAGCACGGCCAGGACCAGGCCCACGGCCGCGTAGGTCCAGTCCAGTCCGATGCCGGCGGCCACCAGTCCGATGACGAGCGCCCCGCTCGCAGTCCCACCGTCGAACGACGCGTTCCACATGGCGCTGGCGGCCGTCGTCCCGCCCTCGCCGGCGCGCCGGAACGCGGCCAGCAGAGTGAGGTTCTGCACGGCGCCGAAGCCGGCGCCGCAGATGCCTGCCCCCATCAGGACCCACGCCGGGCCACTGCCCAGGCCGAGTGCGGTGACCAGCATCCCGGCTGCCGCAGTCCCCAACGACAGCGGCAGCAGCATCCGGCTGTGCATCCGATCGGCCAGCAGGCCCGCTCCCCAGCGCGTGACCGCTGCGGTGAGCCCGAAGACGAGCAACGCGACGGTCGCCAGCACCCCGTCCGGGAGTTCGATGGGCAGGAAGGTGACCAGACCACCCCCGGCCATGGTGACCACGAACAGCACGACCGACGGCGCCAAGGCCGCCCGGGCTGCCGCGAAACCCGTTCCTGCCGGTCCCGGTGGTGCTTCCGGCCCGATCGACCGGACGAGCATCGGTACGAACAGCACCCCCAACACCGGTGCCGCCGACAACCACGCCAACCACCCGATGTGCCCGTTCAGGACCAGCGCCACCCCGGCCGGGATGGCGACGAGGTTCGGGATCGCGATCGCCAGGCCGTAGACACCCACGGACTCCCCGCGCCGCTCCGGCGGGGCCACGCGCGTCGCGGACGTCGCCCCGAGCACGGTCAGGACGGCGAACCCGGCGCCCCGCACGGCGGAGATCGCGGAGATCCAGAGCACGCTGTCGTCGAACACGTACAGGGGCGCGGGGAGCCCCATCGCCAGCAGACCGGCGACCAGCACCGGCCCGGTGCCGAACCTCGCCGTCAGGGCCGGGACGACCGTCTGCGTGAGGATGGTGACCAGCAGGAAGACCGCGGTGACCACACCGGCGGAACCCTCCGTGGCGCCACCGGCGACCGCGTAGCTCGGGAGGGACGCCAGGGTGAGGCAGTAGCTGACGAAGCCCAGCAGCGTGACACCTATCAGGCCCTGCATCCCCCGTCCGCGCCACAAGGCCGTCCGCGCCCCCGCGAGTCCATGCACCGCTCGAGCATGACCTGGGAGACGCGGCCGCCCGCGCCCGGGTAGGCAGGAGGTCATGCCGCTGCTGACCGTGGGCCACGGATCCGACGACCGCACCGCGCTGGCGGCCCGGCTCGGCGGCGCGGGCGTGGAGCTGCTCGTCGACGTGCGCCGGTTCCCCGGCAGCCGCACCAACCCCGACGTGCGGCAGGAGGCCCTGGCGGAGTGGCTGCCCGCGGCGGGGATCGGCTACCGCTGGGAGGAGCGCCTCGGCGGACGTCGCCGGCTGCCGCCCGGCGAGCCGGTCGCCGACGACTGGTGGACGGTCGCGCAGTTCGCCGCCTACGCGGCCCACACCCGCACGCCGGACTTCGCCGCCGCGATGGACGAGGTCCTGGCCGCAGCCGCCGACCGCACGGTGGCGGTCATGTGCAGCGAGTTCGTGTGGTGGCGCTGCCACCGGCGGCTGGTCGCCGACGTCGCCGTCCTCGCCCGGTCGACGCCGGTGCATCACCTCATGCCCGACGGCCGGCAGAGTCCGCACCGCCCCTCCGACGGCGCGGTCCTCGGCGACGACGGCCGCGTCCACTGGCCCGCCGCCCGCGATGTTGATCAGGTGACCTGATCGTTAGGGGTCCTGGCTCAGCGTCGACCGTGAGCCAGGACCCCACGAGGTGAGCCAGGACGGCGACTGTCCACAGGCTGCCCCGTTCCCGGCCCAGCGACCTCGCGGAATGGTGAGACTCCCCCGGTGCACCCGCTGCTGCAGTGCCGCGCGGACCGGCGTCTCGGAGTCTTCACGAGCCAGGAGGCGTTGGCGGCCGGCTACTCAGTCGATGACATCAAGACGGAGCTGCGCACCCGCCGGTGGACGCGGCTGCGCAAGGGCGTCTACGTCGAGTCCGCACGCCGGGGATCGGCGGACGCTGACGACCGCCATCTCATGGCAGGCATCGCCGTCCTGATGAGCCTCGCGCCCGGCCCGGTGCTCAGTCACGCGTCGGCCGCTCGCCGTCACGGGCTGCTCGTGCCTGCGTCCGCGGGTGGAGACGTGCGGGTCACCGCGGTCGACCAGTGGCGCGCCGGCCGGGGGTACCGCGTCGCCCGGGCCAGGCTCCCCGAGGCGGACGTCGTCCCCTGGATCGAGCCGTTCGCGACCACCTCCGTCCCCCGGACGCTGGTCGACTGCGGTCGGGAGTGGTCCCTGGTGGACACGGTGATCGCTCTGGACGCCGCTCTGCACAAGGGCCGCGTCCTCCGTTCGGAGTTGCAGCTCGCCGTGCACTCCGCCCGGCACCGGACCGGGGCTTCCCAGGCGGCCCGGGCGGTCGGTCTCAGCGACGGACGGGCGGAGTCGCCCCTGGAGAGCGAAGGCCGGCTCGCGCTGCTGGCCGCCGGGCTCCCCCGACCCGAACTGCAGGTCGATCTGCACGACGAGCGCGGGTTCATCGCCCGCATCGACGCCTGGTACGAGGAGGCGGCCGTGGCGATCGAGTTCGACGGCCAGGTGAAGTACAGCGATCCGTACGGGGGCCGATCACCGCACGACGTCCTCTGGGAGGAGAAACGCCGGGAGGACCGCGTCCGCCGCCTCGACGTCCGCGTGGTGCGCATCGCCAAGGCCGACCTGGGCGCTCCTTGGCCGCGGGTGACCGCCGACCTGCGGCGGATACTGGCGACGCCGCCCGCGAGGCCGCGGCGCTTCACCGTCATCCGTCGTCCGGAGCCGGGGTCGGAGCTCGACGTCGCCTGAGCCCGCTGTCCTGGCTCACCGTATGGGGTCCTGGCTCACGGTCGACGCTGAGCCAGGACCCCTGACGATCAGGTCACCTGATCAACATGCACGGGTCAGCCCATGTACGGGTAGCGGTGGTCGGTCGGGGGCGCGAACGTCTCCTTGATCGACCGGCTGCTGGTCCAGCGCATGAGGTTCTGCTTGGCACCCGCCTTGTCGTTGGTGCCCGACGCCCGCCCCCCGCCGAAGGGCTGCTGCCCGACGACGGCGCCGGTGGGCTTGTCGTTGACGTAGAAGTTGCCCGCCGCGTGCCGCAGGAACTTCTGCGCGTGCGCGATCGCCACCCGGTCCTGCGCGATGACCGCACCGGTGAGCGCGTAGGGCGCGACCGACTCCATCTGGGTCAGCACGGCGTCGTAGTCGGCGTCGTCGTAGACGTGCACCGCCAGCACCGGCCCGAAGTACTCGGTGGTGAACACCTCGTGGCCCGGGTCGGTGCCCTCGATGATCGTCGGCCGGACGAAGAAGCCCTCGGCGTCGTCGGCGGTGCCCCCGGCCACGATCGACAGCGCCGGGTCGTCGTCCACCCGGTCCAGCACGCCGGAGAGCTTCGAGAACGACTTCCGGTCGATGACCGCGCCCATGAAGTTCGAGAAGTCGGTGACGTCGCCCATCGGCAGCGACTCGGTGGTGGCCACGAGGTCGTCCTTCAGCCGCGCCCACACCGAGCGGGGCACGTAGGCCCGGGACGCCGCCGAGCACTTCTGCCCCTGGTACTCGAACGCGCCGCGGACCAGTGCGGTGCGCAGCACGTCGACGTCGGCCGACGGGTGGGCGACGACGAAGTCCTTGCCCCCGGTCTCCCCCACGATCCGCGGGTAGCCGCGGTAGCCCGCGATGTTCTCCCCGACCGTGCGCCACAGGTGCTGGAACACCGGCGTCGACCCGGTGAAGTGGATGCCGGCGAGGTCGCGGTCGGCCAGGGCGACCTCGGAGACGGCGACCCCGTCGCCGGGCAGCATGTTGATCACACCCGGCGGGAGGCCGGCCTCCTCCAGCAAACGCATGAGGAAGTGCGCGGCGAACTGCTGCGTGGGCGCGGGCTTCCACACCACGGTGCTGCCCATGAGCGCGGGCGCCGTCGGCAGGTTCCCGGCGATCGCGGTGAAGTTGAACGGCGTGATCGCGTAGACGAAGCCCTCGAGCGGGCGGTGGTCGGTGCGGTTCCAGACGCCGGGTGAGGACTTCGGCTGCTCGGCGAGGATCTCGCGGGCGAAGTGCACGTTGAAGCGCCAGAAGTCGATGAGCTCGCACGCGCTGTCGATCTCGGCCTGCTGCGCCGTCTTGCTCTGACCCAGCATCGTGGCGGCGTTCAGCGTCTGCCGCCACGGCCCGGCCAGCAGGTCGGCGGCGCGCAGGAAGACCGCCGCGCGGTCGTCGAAGGAGAGGTCCTGCCAGGTCGGCGCGGCCTCCTTGGCGCAGCGGATCGCGTCCTGCGCGTCGGCGTGCGTGCTGTGCGCGGACGTGCCCAGCACGGCGGCGTGCCGGTGCGGCTGCACGACGTCGAACCGGTTGCCGCCCGCCATGCGTTGCCGGCCGCCGATGGTGCCGGTCAGCTCCACCGGGGCGCTCGCCAGCTCGGCGAGGCGCCGCTGCAGCTCGTCGCGCTCGGGCGTGCCGGGGGCGTAGGTGAGCACTGGCTCGTTGTGCGGAGGGGGGACCTGGGTGACGGCGTCCATGGGGACCTCTCGGGGTTCTGGATCGGGTGGCCGGCGAACGGGTTCAGGAGCGGGTGGCCAGCGAACGGAGGAAGAAGGCCACGTTGGCGGGGCGCTCGGCCAGCCGGCGCATGAAGTAGCCGTACCAGTCGGCGCCGTAGGGGACGTAGGCGCGGACGCGGGTGCCGGCGGCGGCCAGCCGGCGCTGCTCGTCGGGGCGGATGCCGTAGAGCATCTGCACCTCCCAGGAGTCCGCCGACCGCGAGTGCTGCGCGGCCAGCTCGTGCGCCAGCGCGACCATGGCGGGGTCGTGCGACCCGACCATCGGGTACCCCGGGCCGGCCATGAGGATCTCCAGGCAGCGCGCGTAGGCGGCGTCGACGTCCTTCTTCTTCTGGTGCGCGACGGCGGGCGGCTCGTCGTAGGCGCCCTTGACCAGGCGCACCCGCGAGCCGGTGACGGCCAGCGCCTTGGCGTCGTCCTCGGTGCGGAAGAGCATCGCCTGCAGCGCGACGCCCGTGCCCGGGTGCTCCTTGCGCAGCTCGGCGAGGACGGCGAGCGTCGAGTCGACGGTCCGGGAGTCCTCCATGTCGAGGGTCACGGTCGTGCCGATCGCGGTGGCCGCCGCCACCACGGGCCGCACCAGGTCCACGGCGGTCTCGTGCCCGTCGGGCAGCGCCTGGCCGAACGCCGAGAGCTTCACCGTCACCTCGGCCCCGTCGCCCAGGCCCAGGCCGGCCAGCCCGTCGAGGGCGGCCAGGTAGGCGTCGCGGGAGCGCTCGGCCTCGGCGCGGGTGGTGACGTCCTCGCCGAGGTGGTCGAGGGTGACCGCGATCCCGTCGGCGGTCAGCGCGCGGACGGCGGCGAGGGCGTCGTCCAGCGACTCCCCGGCGACGAAGCGGTCGACCACCCGGCGGGTGGCCGGCGTGCCGGTGACCGCCCGCCGCAGGGCGGGCCGTCGGGAGGCGGCCAGCAGGGCCTTGGAGAGCAGCACGGGACCTCCCGGGAGCGGACGACGCCAGCACCCCGAACGCTAGGCACGCGGCCTCCTCAGGACCAGGGACAGATGTCCGGACTTCCCCGGTCTGCTCTCATACAGCTGTACGACGACGAGGAGGGACGGCGGTGCGGGACGAGCTGCAGGAGCTGGTCGACGACGTGTCCCGGGTGCTCGGCGCCCCCGCCACCCTGGAGGACGCCGCCTTCACGCTGCTGGCCTTCTGCGCGCACGACGACAGCGGTGCCGAGCCCATGGACGCCGTCCGTACCCGGTCGATCCTCACCCGCGGCTCCGCGCCCGAGACCCGGCGCTGGTTCGAGGACTTCGGCATCGCGTCGGCGACCCGCCCGATGCGGACGCCGGCCGATCCCGCCGCCGGCGTCCTCACCCGGCTGGTGATCCCCGTTCGCCACGAGGGCCGTACCCGGGGGTACCTCTGGCTCCTGGACGACGGCCGGATCGACCCCGGGGATCTCGCCGATCCGGCGCTGCGCCGGGCCCTGGACCTGGCCGCGGCGGCGGGGCGCGTGCTCGCCGGCCGCCCGGCCGACGACCTGGGGCCGGAGCTCGCCGACGCGCTGACCGGCCGCCCGGCGGCCCGGGCGCAGGCCGCCCGGCGGCTCGGCGACCGGCTGACCGGCGAGGGCGCCCAGGTGCTGGTCGCCCTCACCTCCGCCGACGGCGGCCCGTTGCCGGAGCGGCGGTTGCCGGCGGCCGGTGCGGTGGCGACGGTCCTCGACGACGGCGTCGCCGTCCTGGTGCCCACGCCCACGCCCACGGACCTCCGGCCGGCCGGCGCGCTCGCCGCCGCGACACTGGCCACCCTGCCGGTGGGCAGCACGGCGGGCGTCTCGTCGGCCCGCCGCGGCGCCGACGACCTGCCCGGCCAGTGGGGTGAGGCCCGCGCCGCGGCACGGGTCGCCGCCGTCGTCGACCGGTTCTTCCCGGTCGCCCACTGGGGCGAGCTCGGCGGGTGGCGGCCGGTCACTGCACTACCGGGCCCCGATCCGCTGCTGGCGCCGCTGCTCGCCGACCCGGTGCTGACCACGACGGCCGAGACCTTCCTGGACTGCGCCGGCAGCGCCTCCCGGACGGCGGAGTCGCTGCACATCCACCGGCAGACGCTGTACTACCGGCTGGGCCGGATCGGGGCGCTGACCGGTCTCGACCTCGCCGACGGCGATGCCCGGCTGCTGCTGCACGCCGGGCTGCGCGCGGCCCGGCTGTCCGGCGGCCCGCGGCCGGCCCGCTCGTGACGGCCGCCGGTCGCCTAGGCTCGGGGCGATGGCTGCGGGAGAGATGGTTGCGCCGGTGGACCCCCGCGGCGGGCACGACGACGTGCTACGCGCGCTGCGCACCGGCACGGCGGAGGAGCACCAGCTCCTCGAGGACACCCTGGAGCTGCTGGACCCGGAGCTCGACCGGGAGCGGCTGGCGCACGTCCTCGGCCTGATGCACGGCTTCTGGGCGGCGGCCGAGCGGGGCCTCGACACCTGGGCCACCCAGCACCCCGCGGACGCCGCGACCGTGGACTGGACCCGCCGCCGCCGGGCCGATCTCTTCGCCGCGGACCTCGCGGCGCTGAGCACGCCCGTCCCCGCCGGGACGCCGGAGCTGCCGGCCGTTGCCAGCACCGACGAGGCCCTGGGCCGGCTCTACGTGCTCGAGGGGTCGACCCTCGGCGGCACGTTCATCGACCGCCACCTCGCGGCGCTCCCCCACCTGGCCGGCGTCCGCATCCGCGCCTTCTCGCCCTACGGCCAGGAGACGGGGGCGATGTGGGCCGCCTACCGCCGGGTCACGCGGGCGCACGTGGCCGCGGGCGGCGACGCCGACCGGGTCGTCGCCGCAGCGCGCGAGACGTTCCGCGTGCTCGCCGCGTGGTGCCGCCCCGCTGCCCGACAGCAGGCCCGGGGGTGACCGACGTCGAGCGCGGGGCCGGGTTGCTGGCCCCGGGCGACCCCGTCGACCTCACCAACTGCGAGCGCGAGCCGATCCACATCCCGGGCAGCATCCAGCCGCGTGGGGTGCTGATCGCCGTGCGCGACCCCGACTGGATCGTGCAGCAGGTGTCGGAGAACCTGGCCGACCTCACGGGCGTGGACTGGCGGCGCGCGCTGGGCCGGCCGCTGGCCGAGGTCATCGGCGCGGCACCGGCCGCCGCGGTGATCCGCTCCGCGAGCGCCTTCGGCGACCTGCGCGAGCGCAACCCGGTCGAGGTCACCCTCGACGTCGGCGGCGAGCCGCTGCCCGTGGACGCCCTCCTGCACCGGACGGAGATCGACCCCGGGCCCGTCCGCGCCGTGGACGCCGGGCCCGACCCCACCCCCGGGGAGTCGGCGCCGGTCACCACCCTCGTCGTCGAGCTGGAGCCGGCCCGCGGACCGCGACCGTTCTCCTTCCCGAACACCTACCAGGCCGTGCGCGGCACCGTCGGCGAGCTCAACCGCGCCGCGACGCTGCAGGAGCTCTACGACATCACCGCCCGGGCGGTGCGGGCGCTGACCGGCTTCGACCGGGTGATGGTCTACCGGTACGACGCCGACTACAACGGCGAGGTGGTGGCCGAGGCCAAGACCCTCGAGCTCAACTCCTTCCTCGGGCTGCACTACCCGGCCAGCGACATCCCCGCCCAGGCGCGGGCGCTGTACGAGAAGAACTGGATCCGGCTGATCTCCGACGTCGGGTACGCCCCCGTCCCCCTCCGTCCGACCGTCCACCCGGTCACCGGCCGGCCGCTGGACCTCACGTTCTCCACCCTGCGCAGCGTCTCGCCGATCCACGTCGAGTACCTGGGCAACATGGGCGTCCACGCCTCGATGTCCATCTCCCTGCTGCGCGGCGACCGGCTGTGGGGGCTCATCGCCTGCCACCACTACAGCGGACCGCACGCCCCGCCCTACGCCACCCGCGCCGCCGCGGAGTTCCTCGGCTCCACCCTCTCGCTGCGGCTGACCGACCGGGCGCAGGAGGACGAGTTCGACCGCGCCCTGCGGGTCCGCTCCACCCTGGCCTGGCTGACCGCCGCCGCCATGGACGAGGAGCGCCCGCTCACCGAGACGGTGCTGGGCTCCCCCAGCCTGCTGGACCTGCTGGCCGCCGACGGGGTCGTGGTGAACCTGCAGGGCGCCCGGGGCACCGCCGGCGCCGGGCTGCGGCCCGGGCTGGCCGACGCCATCGCCGGGTGGGCCGCCACCCGCGGCGAGGACGTCGTCGCCACCGACGCGCTGGCCGCCGCCGCGCCGGGCCTCGGCCCGGTCGGCCCGGCCTGCGGCGTGCTCGTGATCCCGCTACCGGAGGGCCAGTACGTGCTCTGGTTCCGCGGCGAGGCGGTACGGCACATCGACTGGGGCGGCGATCCCCGCAACAAGGCGATCGCCGAACGCGAGGGCGCGGAGGTCCGGCTCAGCCCGCGCAAGTCCTTCGAGCGCTGGCGGGAGACCGTCCGCGGCCGCTCCGAGTCGTGGACGCCGCAGGAGCAGGACGAGGCCGCCGAACTGCGCACCCACCTGCTGGAGGCGCTGTACGCGCGGTCGCGCCGCATCGTGCGCGCCGCGGAGACGCTGCAGCGCAGCCTGCTCTCCGACCCGCCCGAGCCCGACCACCTGGCGGTGGCCGTGCGGTACGTGCCGGCCGCGCGGGAGGCACAGGTCGGCGGCGACTGGTACGACGTCTTCCAGCAGCCCGACGGCTCGACGGTGCTCGTCATCGGCGACGTCGTGGGCCACGACACCGAGGCCGCGGCGACGATGTCCCAGCTGCGCGGCCTGCTGCGTGGCATCGCCTACGACAGCGCGGCCGGTCCCGCCGAGGTGCTGTCCCGGCTGGACGCGGCGATCGAGGGGCTGGACCTGGGCGCCCTGGCCACGGTGCTCGTGGGGCGGCTCGACCGGCCGGCGGGCTCGGCCGAGGACCGCACCCGGTTGCGCTGGGCCAGCGCCGGGCACCTCCCGCCGCTGCTGGTCGCACCCGACGGCACGCAGCAGCTGCTGGTGCCCGACCGACCCGGCCTGCTCCTCGGCGTGGACCCCTCCGCCGTCCGCGCGGAGCACCAGACGGTGGTCCCCCCCGGCGCCACGCTGCTGCTCTACACCGACGGGCTGGTCGAGCGCCGCGACCAGGTCTTCGACGACGGCGTCGAGCTGCTCGGCCGCGCGCTCGCCGAGTTGCGCCACCTACCGGTGACCGAGATGTGCGACGCGCTCATCGACCGGCTGCTGCCCGAGGGCGGGGAGGACGACGTCGCGCTCGTCGCCGCCCGGCTCCGGCCCCCGCCGGGCTGAGCCGGCCGCTCAGCTCCCGCCCGGGGCGGTGAAGCGGGGCGTCAGCCCGTCGTCGGGTGGGCCGCCGTCCGACGGCAGCGGGCGCTCGTCCTCGGCCGCGCGGACGACGGCGACGGGGTCCTCGGGGGCGGCGGTGCGGCTCTGCTCCAGCGCGGCCAGCAGGCGCTCCTCGTCGGGTGCCAGGTCACCGGGGCCCAGCCGCCCGCCGGGGCTGCCCGCGTCGGAGCCCGACGCCATCGCGGTGTCCGGCGTGGGGTCGTCCGGGGCGTTCATGCGGCAGTTCCTCATGGTCGGTCAGCGCGGGAAGTTCGGTTCGAGCCGGGGCACGATCTGCATCTCGGGGACGAACGCCGCCGGGTGCAGGAGCAGCAGGGTGCGGATGGCCTCGGCGACCGCCGACGGCGGCATCATCAGGTGCCCGGGGATCCCCCACTGCTCCATCATCGGGGTGTCCATCGCGGCGGGGATGACGCTCTGCACCCGGCACGGGAACGGCCGCTCGGTGCCGTCGTCCAGCCGCACGGCCTTCTCCCGCAGCTCCCGCTGGATGCAGCGGGTCGCGTTGAGGAACCCCGCCTTGGAGCCGTTGTAGGCGATCGCCCCGCTGCCCGAGGTGATCGCCGAGAGCGACACCACGTGCACGACGTCGGCGGTGCGCCCCTCCGGCAGGTGCTGCACCCGCTTCGTGAACTCGCTGGTCAGGAAGATCGGGCCCTCGCAGTTGACCGCCTGCACCCGCTGGTAGTCGGCGAGGTCGATGTCGGTGATGTAGCCCGGCCGGTCGATGCCGGCCACGTTGACCAGGACGTCGAACGCGTCGCCGTGCCGGTCGAACAGGTCGGCCACGACGGTCCGCCGGCTCTCGTCCTGGGTGACGTCCAGGGGGACGACCTCCGCCGAGCCGCCCGCGGCGACCACCCGCGACCGCGTCTCCTCGCTGCCCGACGCGTCGATGTCGGCGACCACCACGTGCGCGCCGCTCTCGGCCAGCGCCAGCGCCGTGGCCCGGCCGAGCCCGCTGGCCCCGCCGGTCACCAGTGCGACCCGGCCCTTCAACGACGCCTCCACGGCAGCTCCTCGGTCGTCGGTGCGCGTCCGTCGCCGACAGCCTCGCCGACAACCGCCGGCAGCGCAGGTCGGGGCCGGCAGGGGCGACCGACCGCGCCTTTCCGGGGCCGCGGTCAGATGCGGTGGAGGCCCGCTTCCTCGATGAGCCTCGCCTGCTCACGGCACCACGGGGACCACGCGTCGCCCTCGGTCTCCTGCCGCCGGCGGAACGCAGCCCAGTCCAGCAGCTCCCACTCGGCCACCTCGCTGGGCTCCGGCGCCGGCGACCCGGTGAAGCGCCCGACGTAGACCGGGCAGATCTCGTTCTCGACGACGCCGCGGAACTCCGCCCGGTACCGGTAGCCCGGGAGGGCGGGGCGGATGTCGGCGACGGAGAGGCCCAGCTCGAAGCCGGCGCGTCGGGCGATCGCAGCCCCGTCGTCCTCACCGGGCCCCGGGTGACCGCAGACGGTGTTGGTCCACATGCCCGGGAACGTCGCCTTGTCCTCGGCCCGGCGGGTAATCAGCAGCCGGCCGTCGTCGGCGAAGAGGTAGGCGGAGAACGCGCGGTGCAGCGGCGTCTCGCCGTGGTGCACCTGTGGCTTGGGCATCGTGCCGATCGCCAGACCCTCCTCGTCCACCAGCACGATCATCTCGACAGGAGTGGCGGTCACCGGCCCATGGTCCCCGATCGACCGGGGGCGCGCCCGCTCCACTCCCCCGGTGCGCGAGGGCGGGCTTCGGGGCACAGTCGGGGTGTGGACAGCTTCGACCGGAACGGCCTGACCTTCGACGTCCGGGACGCCGGACCGACCGACGGCGACCCCGTCGTCCTCCTGCACGGCTTCCCGCAGGACTCCACCGCCTGGGACCGGGTGGCACCGGCGCTGCACCAGCACGGCCTGCGCACCCTGGCGCCCGACCAGCGCGGGTACTCGCCCCGGGCGCGGCCGCGCGGGCGGGCGGACTACCGGCTGCGCGAGACGGCAGGGGACGTCCTCGCCCTGCTCGATGCCGCCGGCCTGGAGTCTGCGCACGTGGTGGGCCACGACTGGGGCGGCATCGTCGGCTGGGCCCTGGGTGCCTGGCACCCCGACCGGGTGCGCACGCTGACCGCGCTCTCCGTACCGCACCCGGCCGCGATGGCCCGCGCCGTGGTGACCAGCGACCAGGCGCTGCGCTCCTACTACGTGGGGGTGTTCCAGCTGCCCGTGCTGCCCGAGCGGCTGCTGCTCGCCGGCGACGGCGCCGCGCTGCGGAGAATGCTGCGGCACGGCGGCCTCCCCGAGGACGCCGTCGACCGGTACGCGCAGCGGATGCGCGAACCGGGTGCGCTGACCGCGGCCCTGAACTGGTACCGGGCCCTGCCGTGGAGCGGGCGCGACCCGGTCGGGAAGGTGCGGGTGCCGACGCTGCACGTGTGGAGCACCGGGGACGCGTTCCTCGGCCGCGCCGCGACCGAGGACACCGCTCGCTTCGTCGAGGCGCCGTACCGGCTCGAGGTCCTCGACGACGTGACGCACTGGATCCCGGAGCTCGCCGCGGAGCGGACCGCCGAGCTGGTCACCGCCCACGTGCGCGGCTGAGCGCTGCGCCGCCCCCGCGCCACCGTCCGGATCGGCGGCCCGAAAGTCGGCATGGGGCTGTTCGGCGCCCCGGCTGCGGGGTAGCCCCGGAGCGTCCGGTAACCGACACCGAGGGAAGGGGACGACCTGATGACCACGTCGACCACGGAAACCGGTCGCGTCACGGGCACCGCCGACAAGGACTACAACCTGATCTGGTTCACCGAGGCCAGCCTCAGCAACGCGCTGCGCCTCGAGGCCTACATCCAGGACGCCGAGCGCGCCGGGGACCAGGAGCTCGCGGAGTTCTTCCGCAAGGCGCAGAACGAGAGCCGCAAGGGTGGCGAGCAGGGGAAGGCCCTGCTCAAGGCACGCCTGAGCAGCTGAGCGATCCGACGACCGTCCTGATCCGGGGCGGGGCCCGCACCCGCGGCGCCCCGCCCCGGTTCGCGTGCACGCCGGGGTAGTTTCCTCCGCGATGACCGCCGAACCGAGGACCACCGCCACCCGGGCCGAGCGCCTCGACCGGCTGCCCGTCACCCGTGAGCACGGCCGGCTGGTGGTCGGCTCGGGCATCGGGTGGGCGCTGGACGCCATGGACGTCGGCCTGATCTCGTTCGTGATGACCGCGCTCGTCGCGCAGTGGGGGTTGTCGAACAGCGAGGTCTCGTGGATCGGGTCGATCGGCTTCGTGGGCATGGCGCTGGGCGCCACGCTCGGCGGTCTGCTGGCCGACCGGTTCGGCCGCCGCCAGGTGTTCGCCCTGACCCTGCTCGTCTTCGGGGTGGCCACGGGCGCCGCGGCGCTGTCGTGGTCGGTCGGTGCGCTACTGGTCTTCCGGTTCCTCATCGGCCTGGGGCTGGGCGCGGAGCTGCCGGTCGCCTCCACCCTGGTCAGCGAGTTCGCCCCGGCGCGGGTGCGCGGCCGGGTGGTCGTGCTGCTGGAGGCGTTCTGGGCGGTGGGCTGGACGCTGGCCGCGCTCATCGGCTACTTCGTCGTCCCCGTCGGCGACGACGGCTGGCGCTGGGCGCTCGCGATCGGGGCCGTGCCCGCCCTCTACGCCGTCGTCGTCCGCCGCGGGCTGCCCGAGTCGGTGCGCTTCCTCGAGCTGCGCGGTCGCACCGACGAGGCGGAGGCGACGGTGCGCCGGTTCGAGCGCGCCGCGGACGTCGCGCCGGTCGCGTCGCCGCCCCCCGCACCGCCGGCCACCCCGCCGGGTGTCGGTGCCCTCTGGGCGGCCGGCACCGCCCGCCGGACGGCCGCGCTCTGGATCGTCTGGTTCGGCATCAACTTCGCCTACTACGGCGCCTTCATCTGGCTGCCGACGCTGCTGTTCAACGAGGGCTTCTCCCTGGTGAGGTCCTTCCAGTACACGCTGATCATCACGATCGCCCAGTTGCCCGGGTACGCCCTGGCGGCCTACCTGATCGAGAAGTGGGGGCGCCGCCCGACGCTGGCCACCTTCCTGCTGGGCTCCGCGCTGGGCGCCGGGCTGTTCGCGGCCGCTGACGGCGACACCGCGGTGCTCGTGACCGGGATGGTGCTGTCGTTCTTCAACCTCGGCGCCTGGGGTGCCCTCTACGCGGTGACACCGGAGATCTACCCGACCGCGCTGCGGGCGACCGGCGCCGGCGCCGCCGCGGGCTTCGGCCGGCTCGCCTCCATCGCCGCGCCCCTGTGCGTGCCGCTGCTGGTCGACGCCGGGGGCACGGGGCTGGTGTTCGCCACCTTCGCCGTCTTCTTCGTGGTGGCCGCGATCGCGGCGTGGGCACTGCCCGAGCTACGGGGCCGGTCACTCGACGACGACGCCACCTCGCCCGACCCCGCACGCTCGACCGGCTGATCGCGGGGCGCGCCGGTTGGCGCGGGGGCGGACGGGTAGCCGCAGGACATGCCGAACCTCTCCCCCGGCCAGCTCTCCGGCCGCACCATCGCCGTCACCGGAGCCAGCGGCAACGTCGGCACCGCCCTCCTGCGTCGGCTCACCGACCCGAGGGCCGGCGTGGCCGAGGTCCGCGGGCTGGCCCGGCGCCGGCCGCCGGCGACGGCCCCGTACGACGGCGTCCGCTGGCACTCCGCCGACCTGGGGGAGGCCGCGAGCGAGGCGGAGATCGCCGAGTTCGTCGAGGGAGCCGACGCGGTGGTGCACCTGGCCTGGGCGCTGCAGCCGGGCCGGCAGCCCGATCGCCTGCGCGAGGTGAACGTGGCGGGCACCCGGCGGGTGGCCCGCGCGGCGGCGGCCGCCGGGGTCGGCCAGTTCGTGCACATGAGCTCGATCGGCGCCTACGCCGCCGGCGCGCGCGGGCAGCGGGTGACGGAGGACTGGCCGACGACCGGCATCCCGAGCGCGCAGTACAGCCGCGACAAGTCCGAGGCCGAGCGGGTGGTCCGCGAGGTGTTCACCCGACACCCGGACACCACCCTGACCGTCGTCCGCCCCACCCTCGTCCTGCAGCCGGAGGCCAGCAGCGAGATCGGCCGCTACTTCCTGGGGCCGCTGCTGTTCGGGGCCGCGCGCATGCTGCCCGGCGCGGTCGCCCGGCTGCTCCCGCTCCCCCTGCCCGCGCTGGCCCTCTCGTTCGTGCACGCCGACGACGTCGCCGACGCCCTCGAGCGGATGCTCGACCGCCGTGCCCCCGGCCCGTTCAACCTGGCGACCGAGCCGCTGATGGACGCCGACGCGCTGGCCCGCGCCCTCGGCTCGGTGCGGATCCCCACCCCGGCGTTCGCGGTGCGCGCCGGGCTGCACGCGGCGTTCACCGCGCACGTGGTGCCCACCGAGCCCGGCTGGGTGGACATCGGCACGCAGGCGCCCGCGCTGAACACCGCCCGGGCGCGCAAGCTGCTCGACTGGGCCCCGTTCCACGCCGGCGACGACGTGCTGCGGCAGTTCGTGGCGGCGCTCGGCACCGGCACCGGTGCGCCCGGGCCGTTGCTGCGCCCGGCGGGCGGCCCGGAGCTGGACCCGGCCGGTGACCGGGCCAACGCGCCCGGGCCGCGGGCCAACTGACTCAGCCGGGCAGGCTGCCCAGCAGGGTGCGGGTCATCGCGTTGCGGGTGTCGAGCAGCTCGTCCAGCGCCGCGGTCAGATCACCCGCCGACACCGTGAGCCCGCCGCCGTCCGGGGTCCGCGCCGCCGCCACCAGCGCGGCCCGGCGGAGCAGCTCCTTGAGGAAGGACGCCGTCACGCCCTCGGTCCGGGCCATCACGTCGTCCAGGCCGCTGGTGTCCACCTCCAGCGCCCCGCGGTAGAGGTCGAACAGCGCCCGGCGCGCCGCCGCGTCGGGCAGCTCCAGCGCCACCGCCTGGTCCACCCGGCCCGGGCGTGCGGCCAGCGCAGGCTCCAGCAGGTCGGCGCGGTTCGTGGTGAGCACGAAGACGACGTCGGCGTCCTCGGCCAGCCCGTCCATCTCGTTGAGCAGCTGGAACAGCAGCGGATGCTGGCCCGGGTGCATGCCGCGGTCCTCGGCGATCAGGTCGACGTCCTCCACGACGAGCATGGCCGGCGCCAGCGCCCGTGCCACCGAGCACGCCTCGGCGATCAGGTGCAGCGCGTTGCCGGTGAGCTGGATGACCGTGGTGTCGCGCAGGTTGCTCACCAGGTACCGGACGGTGTGGGTCTTGCCGACGCCGGGCGGGCCGTAGAGCAGCACCCCGCGCTTGAGGTGCTGGCCGGCCGCGAGCAGGCGCTCCTTGTGCCGGGCGACGTCCACCACCTGCCGCCGGATCTCGGCGAGAGTGGCCGGCGCCAGGATCAGCTGGTCGGCCCGCAGCTCCGGCCGGCGGTGGAACTGCAGCAACGTCTGCCCGTGCCCGAACACCTCCTGACCGAAGGAGAGAACCTGGCCGCGGAACACGTTGTGCTCGATGCTCGCGGCGCGGATCTCGGCGGCGGCATGGGCCACCGCGGCCGGGTCGGTGCCCACCAGCTGCACCGACACCTGCGGCACGCCGTACTCCGGTGCCGCACCCCGCAGCAGCAGCGCCGCGCGGCTGCCGTCGGGCTCGGTGACCAGGTAGATCGCGCACCGCTGGCAGGCCCGGACCTCGCCGTCGGGGCCGCAGGCGAGGTTGACCGTGGCCGGGTTGCCCGGCCGGGGTCCGTGCGGGTGCTCGCCGTCGGGGCCGAGGAGGTCCCCGAGGCCGAAGTGGGTGTGCTGGAACCCGGCCACGCCGACCAGCTCGTGGCTCCGCCCGGGCCCGGTCAGCCAGGCGTCGACCCCGGCCTGGACGTTGACGTGGTCGTAGCCGGGCCAGGTCTCCTCCACCACGTCCAGCCCCTCGGCCGCGTCGCCCAGGTGCGCCGCCAGCACCCGGGACAGCCGCGGCCGCTCCCCCGCGCGGGCGGCGCCGACCAGCGCCCGCACGCCGCGCCGGGCGAGCCGGCCGACGTCGGCCAGCTCCGGCCGCAGCTCGTCGGGAGCCGCGACGGCCGCCGCGGTGAGCGGCTGGTAGGAGCCGCTGTAGCTGACGTAGGTGCGCCGCACGTGCCCTCCTGGTGCATCGGTGGAGGGCGCACGCTACCGGGTACCGGACGGTTCCCGAACCGGTTTCAGCCGCGGGTGGTCCAGGCGGCGACGGGCCGCCCGGTCTTCGCGAAGACCTCCGAGGCCCGCTCCGCACGCAGGGCGACCAGCAGCGCCTCCCCCTCGGCCAGCGTGGTCGCCGGGTCGTCCTCGGCCACCAGCCGGGCGGTCGCGGTGGCGCGTCGGCCGTCGACCGACACGACCTGACCGGTCACCACGAGGGGCACGCCCAGGTGCACCGGCCGGCGGTAGGTGACGGTCAGGGTCGCCGTCAGTCCGCCGTGACCGGCGCTGCGCGCGGAGCGCGCCAGCACGTGGTCCAGGAGCGTGGCCACCACCCCGCCGTGCACGAGCCCGGGCGGGCCCTCGAGCTTCTTGCCGATCGTGACCCGGCCGACGCAGCGGCCCTCGTCCGGGAGGTCCTCGACGACCATCGGCGGCGCGACCGGGCTGCCCGGCCCGTACACCGGGCTGTACCACCGCTGGCCGGTCTCCGGGTCGTCCACCGAAGCGATCTCGTGCACCTCGCGCAGGTCCTCCGACAGCAGCGCGGTCAGCTCGCGCGCGGCCCGGGTCGCCTCGCTCAGCCGGTCGACCGGCACCTCGGTGCGGACGGCGGCGTCGACCAGCTCGCGCAGGGCCTCACCGAGCTCCGCCGCCGCTTCGCGACGGACCCCGCGCTCGTCGTCGGTGAGCTCGGGCCTAGCCACGTGCCATGCCGGCCTCACGCAGCAGCGCGCCGCCGATGATGACCCGCTGCACCTCGCTGGTGCCCTCGTAGAGCCGGAACAGCCGGGCGTCGCGGTAGAAGCGCTCCACCGGCGTCGTCCGCAGGTAGCCCATGCCGCCATGCACCTGCACGGCCTTGTCGACAGCGCGGCCCACCATCTCGGTGCAGAAGAGCTTGGCCGACGACGGGCCGACGGAGGTGTCCTCGCCGGAGTCGTAGCGGGCGGCGACGTCGCGCACCATGCTGCGGCCGGCGAGCAGCTCGGCGTGCATGTCGGCGAGCATCGCCTGGACCAGCTGGAAGCGGCCGATCGGCGCCCCGCCCTGCTTGGCGGTGGCGGCGTAGACGACCGACTCGTCGAGCACCCGCTGCGCCATGCCGACGCAGAGCGCGGCGATGTGCAGCCGGCCGCGGGAGAGCACGGTGAGGGCCTTCGCGTAGCCGCGGCCCTCCTCGCCGATCAGCGCGTCGGCGGGCACCCGCACGTCGTCGAAGAACACCTCGCTGGTCCAGGCGCCGGCCTGGCCCATCTTCGCGTCCTTGGGGCCGACGGTGACGCCCGGCGTCGTCGTCTCGACGACGAAGCTGGAGATGCCCCGGCCGCCCTTCTGCTCCGGGTCGGTGCGGGCGAAGACGACGAACAGGTCGGCGATCGGCGCATTGGTGATGTAGCGCTTGCTGCCGTTGATGACCCACTCGTCGCCGTCCCGGCGGGCGCTGGTGCGCAGTGCCGAGGGGTCGGAGCCGGCCTCGGCCTCGGTGAGCGCGAAGGAGCCGATGAGCTCACCGGCCGACAGGCGCGGCAGGTACTTCTTCTTCTGCTCCTCGCTGCCGAACTTCGCGATCACCTGGCCGGAGATGCCGTTGTTCGTGCCGAAGAGGGAGCGGAAGGCGGGCGTCGTGTAGCCGAACTCCATCGCGAGCTCGACGTCCTCGCTCATCGTGACGCCGAGCCCGCCGTAGTCCTCGGGCAGCGCGTACCCGAACAGACCCATCTCCGCGGCCTGCGCCCGCAGGTCGTCGGGGATGCGGTCCTCGTCCTCGATCTGCTCCTCGCGGGGCAGCACCGATTCGCGGATCAGCTGTCGAACGGCGTCCTTGACCTGGCGGAAGTCCTCGGCGTCCACGCAGGCCATGGTGACGCGTGCCTCAGCCCTCCGGCGCGCCGGGGGTCCCGCCGCGCCGGTGAGGCATAGGAAGCTCTACCTGCATCCGGGGGTGGCTGAACGCGGGTAGAGCTTCCTATGCCCGGGCGGGCGGCGGCTCAGGCCAGCGCGTCCAGGCGGGCCATGTCCTCGTCGGACAGGGTCAGCCGAGCCGCACCGAGGTTCTCGGTGAGGTGGTCGACCGACTTGGTGCCCGGGATCGGCAGGATGACCGGCGACTTCTGCAGCAGCCAGGCCAGCGCCACCTGCGAGGGAGTGGCGTCGAGCTCGCGGGCGATGTCCGCCACCGGGCTGTCCGGGGCGGCCAGGTCACCCGTGGCGATCGGGAACCACGGGATGAAGGCGATGCCCTCGGCGGTGGCGTAGTCCAGGACGTCCTGGCTCTGGCGGGTGGTCAGGTTGTACAGGTTCTGCACGCTGACGATCTCGGTGATCCCGCGCGCCGCCTCCAGCTCATCCACCGACACCTCGGAGACGCCGATGTGCCGGACCTTGCCCTGCTCCTTGAGCTCTGCGAAGGCGCCGAGCTGGTCGGCCAGCGGCACCTCGGCGTCGATGCGGTGCAGCTGGATGAGGTCGATGCGGTCGACCTTCAGGTGCCGCAGGGAGAGCTCGACCTGCTGCTTGAGGTAGGCGGGCCGGCCGACCGGCGTCCAGATGCCCGGGCCCTGGCGGGTCAGCCCGGCCTTCGTCGCGATGACCAGGCCCTCGGGGTAGGGGTGCAGCGCCTCGGCGATGATCTGCTCGCTGACCTCGGGGCCGTAGGAGTCGGCGGTGTCGATGAAGTCCACGCCCTGCTCGACGGCGGCCTGCACGACGCGGACGGCGGCGGCCCGGTCGGCCGGCTCGCCCCACACGCCGGGGCCGGGCAGCTGCATGGCGCCGTAGCCGAGCCGGTGGACGGGGAGGTCTCCGCCGATGCTGAACGTGTCGCTGAGCTGTGCGGTGGTCATGCCGGGAGCCAGCGCGGCAGCCACCGCGCGTGTTCCCGGACGGGCGTGTTCGATGGACGACGTGGGCGAGATCGTCGATGGACGGCTGGGAGAGCTCGTGGTGCTGCGGCACGGGCAGACCGAGTGGAGCCGCAGCGGCCAGCACACCGGGGCCACCGACCTGCCGCTGCTGCCCGAGGGCGAGGAGCAGGCCCGCTCCCTGCGCGCGGCGCTGGGCCGACGCAGCTTCGCCGAGGTGCGGGTCAGCCCGCTCCAGCGGGCCCGGCGGACCGCCGAGCTGGCCGGCCTGACCGCCACAGCGGTGGACGGCGACCTCGTCGAGCTCGACTACGGCGGCTACGAGGGCCGCACCACTGCCGAGATCAGCGAGGAGCTGGGCCGGGAGTGGTCGATCTGGCGGGACGGCACGGCCGACGCCGACGTCCCCGGCGAGACGCTGGCCGACGTCGGCGCCCGGGTCGACCGAGTCCTCGACCGGGTCCGTGACCGCCTTCCCGACGGCGACGTCGCGCTCGTCGCCCACGGCCACGTGCTGCGGGTGCTGACGGCCCGCTGGCTCGGGCTGGCGCCCGAGGCCGGGGCGCTGTTCGCGCTGCCCGCCGGCCGGTACGGCGTCCTGGGGCACGAGCACGGCCGGCCGGTGCTCACCGGCTGGGCCCTGGGCTGACCGGCGACGGCGTCAGCGGGTCCGCGCCACCGGCTGCCAGCGACCCTCGGGCTCCTCGGCGGGCGGCTCGGGGCGTACCGGCCGGCCGAACAGCCAGCCCTGGCCCATGTCGGCCCCCAGCGCGGTCACCTCCTCGGCCAGCCGCTCGGTCTCGATCCCCTCGGCCACGACCACCGCCCCCAGCTGGTGGGCCAGGTCGGTCACCGCCTTCAGCACCGTGCGGGCACCGTCGTCGGGCAGCTCCTGCACCAGCCCCTTGTCCAGCTTCACCACGTCGGGCCGGACCGCGGCGAGGAGCGACAGGCTGTTCCAGCCGGCGCCGACGTCGTCGAGCGCGACGCGCCACCCCAGCGAGCGGTAGTGCTCCAGCACCGAGACCAGGTGCCCGCGGTCGGCGATGGCGTGCGACTCGACCACCTCGAAGACCAGCTGGGTCGGTGCGATGCCGGCGTCGTGCGCGACCTGCTCGGTGCTGGCCAGGCAGACCTGCGGCCGGTAGATCGAGGCGGGGTTGAAGTTGATGAACAGGTCGTCCTCGCCCAGCCACGGCACTGCGCCGGCGATGGCGGACTCCCGGCCGATGCGGTCCAGCCGGTGCAGCCAGCCGGCGGACTCGGCCACGAAGAACAGGTCCCCGCCGCCGACCTCACGGCCGTCGACCAGCCCGCGCAGCAGCGCCTCGTGCGCGACGACGGAGCGGTCGGCCAGCGAGACGATCGGCTGGTACACCGACCAGAACTCGGCCTCGGCCAGGACGCCGACCTCGACCGTGACGCCGCGGCGCGCCAGCTCCACGGCCAGCGTGGGCGCGGTCAGCAGCCGGGCGGTCAGCGCGGCGCCGTCGTCCGGCGGGTCGGTGGCGACCCGCACCGCCTCGGTCTCGGCGGCGGTCAGCTCCCGCGCCAGCTTCTGGAACAGCCGCTCCAGACCCCGTCCACCCCGGTCGTCGACGACGTCGACCAGCTGGGGCGCGGAGTAGACGGTGAGGCCCAGCGCCTTGGCGGTGCGGGCCACGTGCGGCAGCACGTGCCCGATCGACGTCGCCAGCAGCGCACGACCCGCCCGCCCGGGCACCTCCCAGTTCTGGCGGCACCCGCAGACGCCGCCGCAGATGGTTCCCACGGAGGACAGGGTGACTCACGCGCACGGGCACACGGGATAGGCGCGCGGCGGTATCGGAACGCTCTTCCGGGGGTACTCGCAGGGGACTCCCAGCTAGTTCACAACTTGAATGTCTAAGGTTTCGCCCATGGCCGCTCTCCCCACCGCAGAAGCCGCTCGTCCGAGTCGTGGCGGCCGGCCGCGCGATCCCAGCCGGGACGGCGTGATCCGCGCGGCGATCCTCCGCCTGCTCGCCGACGTGGGTTACGGCGCGCTGACCATGGATGCGGTCGCCGCGGAGGCCGGCGTGGGCAAGGCGACGATCTACCGACGGTGGCGCACCAAGCAGGACCTGGTCGTCGACACGATCTCCGACCTCAACCGCGCCGAGGCGCACAGCCCCGACACCGGCTCCCTCGAGGGCGACCTGCGCGAGATCATGCACTCCCTCGTCGGCGTCGTGAACGGCCCGACGGGCGCGGCCACCCTCTCCCTGCTGTCGACCGTGCCGCGTCACCCGGCGCTGGCCGAGGCGTTCGAGAAGGGTCCGCTGGCCGTGTGGCAGCAGTCCTTCGAGCAGGTGTGGCAGAACGCCGAGGCGCGCGGCGAGCTCGACCCGTCGTTCCGCACCTCGGTCGCCGCCGAGACCGTCAGCGCGCTCCTCGTGCAGCGCTGGCTGCTCACCCACCGCCCGGTCGACGAGGCCTTCGTCGACGAGGTGCTGGAGACCGTCGTCCTGCCCCTGGTGCGCCACCGGGCGACCAGCGCCTGACCCGGCCGAGCACCCGAGAACCACGAGACCGGCCCGTCCCCCTGGGGGACGGGCCGGTCTCGTCGTGTCGGACGGCGATCAGCGCGTGCGGTACTGGACCTTCTTCTCCACGACGGGCCGACGGTTCCGCTTGGCCGGCGCCGCGGCCTTGCGGTGCCGGACCTTCTGCACCACCACCAGCGTGACCAGGAGCCCGACGGCGCCCATCGTGGCCTGACCGGCGGGCGTCTGCAGGAAGCGCTGCACGGCGTCCTTGCCCTGGGCCTTCAGGCGCGTGGGGCTGCTGCGGTAGGCGATCTGGTCCAGGGTGGCGGCCAGCGACTCGCGGGCCGCATCGATCTCGAGCTGGATCTGTCGTGGGTCGCGGGGCACGGCGACAGCCTGCCAGACGCGGCGCAGGTCAGCGCGGTGACGGTCCTCCCGGGGTGCCCGCACGGGTGCTCCTAGACTCCGGAAGCACGCGGGAGTGGTGTAACGGCAGCCACGCCAGACTTAGGATCTGGTGCCTTCGGGCGTAGGGGTTCGACTCCCCTCTCCCGCACTGGAGCAACCCCGCAGGCCGGGGTCCCACGCCGGACGACGCCCGGGTCTCCCCCGCACGACGCCACGTCCCGCCGGAGAGCGGTGGGAGGCTGCGGGAGTGACCGATGCACTCGCCGTCGCGAACGAGTTGTGCGGGCCACCGGCCGATGCGGAGCGAGCGGGCGGACAGATCCCGCGTCGCTCCGGTCTCTACGCCTGGTGGGCTCGGGCGGCGACGCTGCCCGGGGTGTCCGGCCCGGCTCATCCGGGCGTCGAAGGGCTGGAGCTGCTATACATCGGCTTGGCTCGGGACCTGCGTGCCAGAGTGGTCGGCAACCACTTCCGAGGCCCGACCGGTTCCTCCACCCTGCGCCGTGTCCTGGTCGCGCTGCTGATGCCGTCCGAGGGTTACACCACCCGGTGGACGACGGACCGCGTCGTCCCGGTCGACGCTGACGAGGCGCGGCTGTCCGAGTGGATGCGCACACACCTGCAGGTGACGTGGGCGGTGCACCCGGAACCGAAGGCGGTGGAGGCGGCCGTCATCGCCGAGTCGGCCCCGCCGCTCAACCAGCGGGACAACAAGGCCCACCCGTCGTACGAGATGATCAGAGCGGCGCGGGCGGCCTACCGCGCCTCCGCCGGCCCTCACCCGTAGCCCACCCGCTGGACGGCGTCGGGACTCCGCCCGCAGCGACCGTTCAGGGCGACGGTGGTGGCACCTCTTTCACCTCGCGACCGGACATCACGAACCGTCGTCGACAGTGCGGGCAGGTCAGGAGAGGTCCGTCAGGGTGGCCGCGGCGCCGCTCCACGACCTTCAGGTGGGCGGCGTCGTGCGGGCAGACGACGAAGTCCATGGGATGACGCCAACCGCCCGGCCCGCCCGCTCACCGCCCGTAGCAGCCGGTCGGCTCAGCCCAGGTCGACGCGCAGGTCCAGCTCGGCCGACGGGGTGTCCGGGTCGTCGTCGTCCACGACGGCCAGCAGACGCACCACGCCGTCCTCGATGCCGCGCAGCGCCAGGCCCTCGACCTTCTGCACATGGCCGTCCACCTCGGGGATGGGCACGACCTCCCGCACCGTGTCACCGTCCAGCAGCGCGATCGCGGTGGCGACCACCGGCCCGTCGTCGACCGCGCTCGGGGTGTCCTCGGCGGCGGCGCTCAGCAGCACCCGGCCGTCGGGCAGCGCGACCGCGTCGGTGACCGCCAGGCCCACGCCCTCGACCTCGCCCAGCTCGTACTCGCGGGGCCGGTCCACCGGGACGGCGGCGGGCTCGGCCCGGCCCAGGACGGCGGCGACCAGGTCGTGCAGCGGCACGTCGACGCTCGCCGAGCGGACGCCGGCGGAGAGGTTGCCCCGGTTGAACCACCGGACCACGTCCCCGTGCCAGCTCGCGCCTTCGAGGTTCACGTGGTCCATCGGCAGCCCCAGGCGCTCGGCCACGCGCTGGTACACCGGGGTCAGCTCGGCGGAGCGCACCACCGGCTGCCGGTCCTCGAGCCGCACGAGGACCGCGTGCATCCGCCGGGGCGTGGACCCCGAGCCCAGCAGGAGCACGGCGGGCTCCCCGTCCAACTCCGCGGGGCAGGCGACCTCCAGGTCGGGCTTGAGGTGCTTGGTGCCGTCGGACTCGCGGAAGGTGTGCAGCCCCTCGACGGGTGGGAGCACCGGCACCGCCAGCACCTCGCCGGGACGGCGCCAGGCGGCGATCGTCGAGTCGTCCGGCACCACGAGCCAGCCGTCCCCGAGCGGGGCCACGCCCGAGGCCGCGGTCACCGGGGTGCCGTCGGCGAAGCTCAGCGTCCGGGCGGCGTCCACGAAGACCTGCATCGCTGGGGTGTGCCCCGGGTGACGGCGGGTCACGCGCCCGCTCAGTAGTAGCCGGTCCGCCCGTCGAGCATCTCCCGGAGCAGGTCGAGGTGCCCCACGTGCCGGGCCACCTCCTCGACCATGTGCCCGAGGATCCAGCGCAGGGACAGCGCGTCGGCTCCGTACTGCCCGTTCCGGCCGCGGTCATCCAGCGACGCCGCCGCCACGATCCCGTTCGACACCGCGCACTGGCGGGCGTACTCGTCCAGCAGCCGCGCCAGCGGCACCCCCTCGACGCGGAAGTCGGCGTCCCCTTCCTGGCCGAACTGGGGGTTGGGTGCGGCGGGCCGATCGAGGAACAGCACCTCGAACCAGCAGTGTTCGACCCAGCGCAGGTGGGAGACCAGGCCGGCCACCGTCATCAGCGGCGAGGTCGGCAGGAGGGCGCGGTGGGCGTCGTCCTCGCCCAGGCCCTCGCACTTGTGGTGCACCAGCGAACGCTGCAGGTCCAGCCAGCCCCCGAGCTGAGCCCGCTCGTCCGCGGCCCCGGGCGGTCGGACACGCGGAGGCGGGTGCACGGGGCCGGACGCTAGCGCCCCGCCCCCGGAGCTGTCAGCCGGGTTCCGCTCCGGTCAGGTCCAGAGGACGGCGATGAAGACGTTCAGGATCGCCAGCGCCCCGGTGGAGTGGAAGAACGGCAGCGGCGACTTCGGAGCGGCCCGGCCGGCGTCGGCGGCCTGCTGCTTGCGCGCGGCCAGGAACACCGTGACCACGGCCAGCACCGTGACGACGAGCTTGACACCGATCTTGGCGTGGTCGACGGGGAGGTCGTCGGCCTCGCGGATGCCGACCAGCGCCAGGCCGCTCACCAGCTGGGTGAGCGCACCGATCGTCATCAGCGTCGTGTCGAACCCGGCCTTGCGGCTCACCTGGAACAGGAACGGCCCGATGATCAGGGAGAGGCCGAGGATGTGGACGACGACGAGGAGAAGACGAACGAGCTCCATGCCCCGGAGGCTACTGAGGCGGCGGGAGTGCACCCCGTCACAGAACCTGGTCGGGCCGTTCACCCAGCCGGGTGGCGTCGCCCCGGTGCCCCTCTCGCCCGGCGGGGCACCGGCCGATGGGAGGGCATGACCTCCGGCGCCACCCCGACCACGACCTGGCTGCCGGCCGCCATGGTGCGCGCCGCCGTCGTCCACTCCCCCGCCGCCGCACCTGCCCGTGGCCGGCACCGCGCCTCGGAGTTCGAGGCCCCGGCGCGGGTGCCCGACGAGGAGCAGCTGCTCCGCCCGGGCCGGCACGCCGAGCCCGAGGAGGAGGACTCACTCGCCTGGCTCGGCTTCGCGCTGCGCCGGGACTGACCCGACGGGGGCTCAGCGCCCGGCGAGCACCTCGGTCAGCACGGGCACGAGCGCCACGAACGCCTGCCCCCGGTGGCTGCGGGCGTCCTTCTCGGCGGGCTCCAGCTCGGCGGAGGTGAGCTCCAGGCGTTCCGGGACGAACACCGGGTCGTAGCCGAAGCCGTTGCTCCCCCGCTTCTCGCGGATCACCCGCCCGCGCCACTCCCGCTCCAGCACCCGCTCGGCGCCGTCGGGGGTGACCAGCGCCGCCGCGCAGACGAACGCCGCTCCTCGCCGCTCGTCCGGCACGTCGGCGAGCTGCCCGAGCAGCAGCGCAGTGTTGGCGTCGTCGTCACCGTGCTGGCCCGACCAGCGCGCCGACAGCACGCCGGGCATGCCGTTCAGCGCGTCCACCGCGAGCCCGGAGTCGTCGGCCACCGCCGGCAGACCGGTGTAGCGGACCGCCTCGCGCGCCTTGAGCAGGGCGTTCTCGGCGAAGGTCGCCCCGGTCTCGGGTGCTTCGGGGTACTCCTGGACGTCGCGCAGCCCGACCACCTCGACGCCGGGCACCGCGCTCGCGAGCAGCCGCTGCAGCTCGGCGAGCTTGCCGGCGTTGCGGGTGGCCAGCAGCAGCCGGGTGCTCATCGGACCACCGGCTCCAGTGACAGCGCCGTGGCCTGCAGGCGGGTGAGCTCGGCGCAGCCGGCGACCGCCAGGTCGAGCAGCGCGTCCAGCGCCGCACGGTCGAAGACCGCGCCCTCCGCCGTCCCCTGCACCTCGACGAACCCGCCGTCGCCGGTGCAGACCACGTTCATGTCGGTACCGGCCCGCACGTCCTCCTCGTAGGCGAGGTCCAGCCGGGGCTCGCCGTCGATGATCCCGACGCTGACCGCGGCGACCGACTGGACGATCGCCGTCGGCCGGGCCAGCCGCTTCCGCGCGCCGAGCCAGGAGACGGCGTCGGCCAGCGCGACGTAGGCGCCGGTGATGGCCGCGGTGCGGGTGCCGCCGTCGGCCTGCAGGACGTCGCAGTCGATGGCGATGCTGTTCTCCCCCAGCGCGCCGAGGTCGACGGCGGCGCGCAGCGAACGGCCGATCAGCCGGCTGATCTCGTGGGTGCGACCACCGATCTTCCCCTTCACCGACTCGCGGTCGCTGCGGGTGTGCGTGGCGCGCGGCAGCATCGAGTACTCGGCGGTCACCCACCCCAGTCCCGAGCCCTTGCGCCACCGCGGAACGCCCTCGGTGACGCTGGCCGCGCAGAGGACGCGGGTGCGGCCGAACTCGACGAGGACAGAGCCCTCGGCGTGATCCAGCCAGTTGCGGGTGATCGTCACCGGGCGGAGCTGCTCGGCCGTACGGCCGTCGGGGCGGGTCACGGCCACCGACAGTAGTGCCCCGTGCAGGACCACCACGGCGCATGCCCGGAGCGGTGTCCCGTTAGCGTCGGCGGGCATGGCGGCGACCTCCCTGACCGATCCGCGGCGGGAGCGCTGGGAGCGCTCCACCGACTGGATCCTCACCGCGGCCGCGCTGCTGTTCCTGGCCGCCTACGCCTGGCCGGTCCTCGAACCCGACCTCGCGCCGCCGTGGCCCACCGTCTGCCGCTGGGTCACCTGGCTGAGCTGGCTGTGGTTCGCCGTCGACTACGGGATCCGCCTCGCCCTGTCGGAGCACCGCCGGCGGTTCGTCCGGACCCACCTGTTCGACCTCGCCGTCATCGTCCTCCCGCTGCTGCGGCCGCTGCGGTTGCTCCGCCTGGTCACCCTGCTCCACGCGCTGAACCGGCACGCCGGGCACTCGCTGCGCGGCCGCGTCGCGGTGTTCGTCGTGGGCGCCACGGCCCTGCTCATGTTCGTCGCCGCCCTGGCCGTGCTCGACGCCGAGCGGAACCACCCGGAGGCGAACATCGACGGCTTCGGCGAGGCGCTGTGGTGGGCCTTCGCGACCGTGACCACGGTCGGGTACGGCGACCGCTACCCCGTGACCGCCGAGGGGCGGGTGGTCGCCGCCGGTCTCATGCTCACCGGTATCGCCCTGCTCGGGGTGATCACCGCGACGTTCGCGTCCTGGCTGGTCGAGCGCGTGCAGCAGGTGGGCGAGGAGTCCGAAGCGGTGACGCGACGCGACCTGCAGGCGCTCACCGAGGAGGTCGCCCGGCTGCGGTCGCTCCTGTCGGCGGATCCCCGCGGCGACGGATCCGACGCCGCCCCGGGGACCCGCGGTACCCGTCCACCGCACACCGGGCCGGCGGACCGGGCAGGATCGTCGCCATGAGATCGGAGTTGCGTGCCGTCCGGACCGGGGGCGCCCCCGTCGTCGTCGACCTCACCGACGACTGCGCCGACTTCGTGCGGTCCGAGGACGACGGCCTGCTGCACGTCTTCGTCCCGCACGCCACCGCCGGCCTGGCGATCCTGGAGACCGGCTCGGGCAGTGACGACGACCTGCTGGCCCAGCTGGAGGAGCTGCTCCCCCGCGACGACCGCTGGCGCCACCGGCACGGCAGCCCGGGGCACGGGCGCGACCACGTGCTGCCGGCGTTCGTCCCGCCGCACGCCAGCGTGCCGGTCCTCGAGGGGCGGTTGATGCTGGGCACCTGGCAGCGGATCTGCCTGGTGGACACCAACACCGACAACCCCCAGCGGCAGGTGCGCTTCTCCTTCCTGCCCGGGTGAGCCCCGCCGCCCCCTTGCAGGGCCGCCCCCGGGACACGGCAGGATGCGCGGCATGAGCGAGACCGACGCCGCCCCCGTCCGCCTCACCCCCGGCGACCCGGCGCCGGACTTCACGTTGCCCGACGCCGACGGGAACCCGGTGTCGCTCTCCTCCTACCGCGGCCGGCGCGTGATCGTGTACTGCTACCCGGCGGCGCTGACCCCCGGCTGCACCACCCAGGCCGTCGACTTCACCGCCGCCGCCGGCGACCTCGCCGAGGCCGGGCTCGAGATCATCGGGATCTCGCCCGACCCGGTGGAGAAGCTCGCCCGCTTCCGCGAGAAGGAGGACCTGGACATCACGCTGGTGTCCGACCCGGACAAGCAGGTGATGCAGGCCTACGGCGCCTACGGCACCAAGAAGCTGTACGGCAAGGAGGTCGTCGGCGTGATCCGCTCGACGTTCGTGATCGACGCCGAGGGCCGGATCGAGCGCGCGTCCTACAACGTCAAGGCCACCGGGCACGTCGCCAAGCTGCGCCGCGACCTCGGCCTCGACTGAACGACGACCAACCCGCCACTCGCAGGCCGGCGGCGGGGCCCTGCGGGGCGGCCGTGCCCGGGACGTCGCTCTACGCGCGCCACGTCCCCGGCCGGGGCTGGCACTCGGGCGGGCAGGGATAGCCGGGATCCCAGGGGAAGACGCCCCCCTCGTGGGCCCAGGTGAGCTGGTGGGCGGGCACCGAGAACTCGTCCGGCCGCTGGTAGAAGCGATTGGCCGAGAACAGCACGTCGGCCGGGTTGGGCAGCGTCTCGACGGCGAGCCGGCGCTCCCGGTCGAGGACGAGGAGCTCGCCCGGCACCAGGTCCCGCCCGGCGAGGACCAGGCCGGCCACGGTGTTCAGCATGGCGCAGGCGGTCCCGTGGCCCACCCCCACGACGACGAGTTCGGGATGGCCCACCCCGAACAGGCCGACGGTGTAGCCGAACGGCGGTTCGTCGGACTCCTCGCCGCGCATGACGTACTGCACGGCGACGCGGTGGGCCCGGATCGTCTGCGCCATCCGGCTGTCCTCCTGGTCGAGCCAGGCCAGCGTCTGCGGATCGGTCGTCATGCGACAGAGAGTGCGGCTCACCACCGACAACCAGGGCGCGGCCGGCTCGGGCTGTGGACGGGCGGCGCGCCTGGGGACGACCGCCGCTCAGCGGTCGTCGAGGCCGAAGACGCTCGTGATCAGCGCGTCGAGCACCGTCGTCGCCGCCTTGAGGTCGGGCGCGCGCGCCGCCAGCACGTCGGAGTAGAGGAAGGACTCCCCGAGCCGGACCACGGCGAGCGCGAGCAGCGGAACGGCGATCTGCGGCTCGAGCCCGTGCTCGTCGACGTCGTGCTGGAACAGTTCGGTGTAGGCCTCGACCACCCGCGGCTGGACCCGGCCCTGCGGATCGGTGAGCACCCGGATCGCCGTCGCCGGCTCCTCGTCGAGGAGGCGGCGGATCGGGAGGGCGGTGCTGAGGGCGTAGCGGAAGTCCTCGCTGACGGCCAGCGAGCGCAGCCGGGTGGGCGCCCCGGAGGGAGCCGGGCGGGCGTCGTGCTCGCGCTCGATCGCCCGCAGGGTCCGCAGGCCGAGGAAGGCCAGGGCCTCACCGAGGATCGCGTCCCGGTTGCCGGCCCGGCGGAACAGCGTCGCGCGGGAGATGCCCAGCTCCACGGCGAGGGCGCCGGTGTCCAGCCGGCGGCCGCTCATCAGCGTCCGCGCCGCGTGGCGGACGATCTCCTCGGGGACGCCGCTCACAGCAGTGAGCCTAGGCCAGGAGGGGCGGGCCCCGACGTCGTCGGAACCCGCCCCGCCGGCCTAGGGGGTGCTCACATCGGGCAGGTGGACCGGTAGTCCGAGATGCTGCCGAAGATCGACACCGTCGGGCCGGGGCACAGGAACTGGGTGTACCGGGTGTCGGCGTCGACGTACCGCTTCAGCCAGGCGATCGAGCTGGACGCGATGTCGGCGTTGGGGCTGTTCGGCGCGAAGTGGCTCGCGTTGTTCAGCTCCAGGTAGGCCCGCTCGGAGGCGTTGGTCAGGCTGTTGTAGAACGGGATCGAGTGGTTGCTGACGGGCGCGACGCTGTCGTTCTCCGCGCCGATGACCAGGGTGGGCGTGCGGACCTCGGGCCAGGTCTTGTCGACGTTCCAGCCGGTCAGCGGGATCGCCGCGCGCAGCGCGGGCCGGTCCTTGGCCGCCTCGAGCGAGCCGCCACCACCCATGGAGTGCCCCATCACCGCCAGCCGGGAGGCGTCGACCCGCGACCGGACGGCGCTGGAACCGGTGAGGTAGTCCAGCGCGGCCAGCAACTGGTCACCGCGGGAGGCCGGCTGGTCGTAGCGGGAGTTGGTGTTGAACGTGATGACGACGAAGCCCTGCGAGGCGATCCGCGGGCCCAGCCAGGCGATCGTCGACTCCGACGCGGTGTACCCGGGCGAGATCGCCACCCCGCCGAACGTGCCCGCCGACGTCGTCGTCGGGTAGTAGATGGTCGCCGAGCCGAAGCCCGGGGTCGACCAGTCCGACACCGACGTCGTCGAGACGGCGAACGGACCGCGCTCGGCGGTGATGCTGGCCTGGGTGGGGGCGGGGCCCCGCCACCAGGCGGGGTCGGCGGAGGCGGGGACCGACGTGGCGACGACCGTCGCCAGCGTGAGGGCGAGCGCCGCGGAGGCGCGCGCCAACAGGCGTGGAATGGGCACGGTGGACCTTTCGGAAGGAGTGTCGCGACCGACGGTCGCGACGACCGAGGAGGACGTACGCCGGCGCACCGGGCCCGGTTGTGATGCACATCACCGCCGACGTGGCGTCAAGGTAGCGTCACGCTCTGCAGGTGCGCAACACTTTCGGCAAGTGTTTCAGAACTGCCTGGTCCAGGGCCCGTCGGCCGCCTCCGTGGGGGCCGCCCACGCCTCCCTCCGGCAGGCGTCCGGGGCCGGGACCGGCCGATCCGCCCCCTCCCGGACCTCCGGCCTGCCCTCGACCCGGACACGCGAACGGCCGGCCCCCGGAGGGGCCGGCCGTCCGACGTGCCAGGTGCTCAGCCGCGGTCGTCCCGCAGCTGCTGCCGCAGTTGGCGCTCGACGACCAGCGCCTCCTGGTAGTTCTCCTTCGCGTCGGCCTTCTCGATGTAGCCGGCCCGCAGGTTGGCGTGGTCGACCGCCAGCACGCCGTTGATGTACTCACCCTTGCGCGGGTACAGCGCCGTGAGCTGCTCGAGCGTGAACGGCTGGTGGGTGCCGAACAGGCGGCAGAAGCTCGCGCCGTTGTTGTAGCCCGCGTTCAGCGCGGTGGGCACCGCCACCTGGGAGAGCTGGATGCCGCCCTGCGCCAGCCCCAGCTCGTTGCGCACCTTGTTGCCCTCGTCGTCGAACTCCAGGTACGGCGCCGACGGAGGTGCGATCCCCTTCTCGGCCCAGCGCGCGAGGTGCGCGTAGGCGGCCGCCGTCACGTGGTGCATCGGCACCCGGCTGAACGGCGGGAGGTCGCAGTCGTACTGCGGTGCGCCACCGAGGTCGCGCTCGGAGAGCGGGGCGCGGTACTCCTGCCCCTGCCAGCCCGAGTGGGCCGCGCCCGCGACTTCCCAGCGCCGGAACACCTCGTCGTCGGGACGCCGGGCCGCCGCCGCGGCGGCCGTCACGTCGGTCTCGGACTGCACCTGGAACACCGGCTCGTCCCCGGCCCGGCTCGGTGCCGTCCCGACGATGATCGCGTAACCGTCGAACACCGGCTCGACCTTCGGCAGGACGTGGTCGTAGTAGGCGCTCTGGTACCGGGTGGACTGCGATGCACCGATGGAGAGCAGCGTCTCGATGTCCAGGCCACCCATCGGGTCGACACCGGTCGGGGCGACGAGCGCCTTGGCCGCCTGCGCGTAGATGTCCATCGCCAGCTGGTCGAGGGCGTACTCACCCCCCGCCGTGACGTCCAGCGAGCCGTACCGGGTCGGGCTCCACTCCCGCAGCTGGTCGACGCCGACCTGCTGGGCGGAGACCCCGATCCAGGCGTCACCGTCGCGGGTCACGTCCTCGAAGTTCCACAGCGCATCGAGGTCGTAGCCCGCCGTGACGTTCTGCCACTCGACCAGGGCGGTGCCGCTGAAGTGCCGGGGGTTCACCGGCCGGCGGACGACGATCCGCGTGGTGTAGGGGACGTCCTCCTCCAGCAGCGTGCCCGGGGCGATGTCCGGGGTGCGGGGGCTGGCGTAGGCATCGGCGAGGCCGGAGACGAGGAACTCCTCCTCGACGTACCCGACGCCGGCGAGATCCTGGTACGTCGCGAAGAACGGGTAGGTCTCCGCCAGGTCGTCGGAGAGCGGGCTGCCACCGAGATCGCTGGGCAGCGGCCCGGTGACCTCGGCGTCGCGGATCGGCACGCGGACGTCGTCCGCAGCTCCGGCCGGGAGGGCCGGGGCCAGCAGTGCCAGGGCCACACCCAGGGCGACGGTGGTGCCGCCGGCCCGGGCGCTCAGGGGCGTGGGAACGGGCAAGGGAACTCCTTCTGCTGCCCCTGGGCACCCCGACGGGCACCCTCGAGGAGCAGCGGTCAGATGGGGAGCGAACGAGTTCCAGGCCCAGAACCATGACGCCGATCACATGGCGTCCCCTGCAAGCTAGCCCGACGGAAGACCGCTCGACAACGGTTGCTGCAACAAATCCTCGCCTTGTTGCGGAGCCTGCCGCCGCACGGGCCGGAGCCGCCCGGCGCCCGTCACCCGTCGTCCCCGGCTTCCCGCCGGAGGCGGGCCCGTCGCTTGCCCTCGTGCATCGCCTGCACACGGGCGACCGGGATGGTGTGCCCCTCGGCGACCAGGTCGGCCGGCAGCCGCTGGGGATCGGGCAGCAGGGCCGCCCAGTCGGGGAGCCCCGCCGCCCCGGAGGCGACGGTGGGCTCCCCCGGGCGGATGGACCCCAGGTCGTTCCAGTCGACCGGGGCGGACACCGGCAGACCCCGCCGCACCCGCGGGCTGTAGGCGGCGGCGACCGTGCCCGTGCCCGAGCGGGTGGAGTCCACGAAGACCCGCCCCTGCCGCTCATCCTTGAGGAACGCCGTCGTGGCGATCCCCGGGTCCAGCTGCGCCGTGCGCTGCGCGAGCGCCCGGGTCGCCGCGGCGACGTCCTCGACCGGAGCGCCGCGCACGGGCACCACGACGTGCAGGCCGGTGGCGCCGCTGGTCTTCACCGCGCCGGCCAGGCCGGCCTCCTCGAGCGCCCGCCGGGCCAGCCGGGCGACCGCCACGACGGTGGAGAACTCCACCCCGTCGGGCGGGTCCAGGTCCAGCACGAGGCCGGTGGGCTCGCGCGACCCGGCCCGCAGGAACGGGACGTGGAACTCGACCGCGCGCTGGTTGGCCAGCCACATCAGGGTGCGCCGGTCCTCGCAGAGCACCTGGTGCACCTCGCGGTGCGCCGACTCGGCCCAGACGGGCACGGTGCGCACCCACGCGGGGGCGCCCTTGCTCACGTTCCGCTGCATGAACGGCGCCTGGCCCGGCCGCACCCGCACCACCGAGAGGGGCCGGCCGGCCAGTAGCGGGACCAGCCGGTCGGCGACGGCGTCGAGGTGGTCGACCAGCGCGCGCTTCGAGACCCCCAGCCCGTCACCGAGCGGCGAGTCGAGGCTGCTCAGCGGCACGCCGTCCCGCTCGTCCATGGGGTCACCGTTCCGCGATCGCGGCCATCCGGCAACCGGCCCTCGTGCGGGGGCCCGCCGCGAGCCTGCGAGCGGTGGGGGCAGGAGGGCGGTTCCTCAGATCTCGTAGGTGGCGCCGGGGCTGACCAGCTCGGTCTCGGAGAACACCGAGCTGGCCGCGAACAGCTGGCCGATGTGGTCGACCCAGGCGGGCACGTGGGTGAGCAGCAGCCGGCCCACCCCCGCGGCCGCCGCGTGCTGGGCTGCCTGCCGCCCGGTGAGGTGCAGACCGGGCGGCTGGTCGGGGGCGTTGTCCGGATGCGCCGCCTCGGCGAGCAGGACGTCGGCCCCGCGGGCGAGCTCCACCAGCCGGTCGCTGGGGCCGGTGTCGCCGGTGTAGACCATCGACCGGCCACCCGCGGTCAGCCGGATGGCGTAGGTCTCGACCGGGTGGGCCGTGCGGGCCAGCTCCACCTCGAAGGGCCCGATGCGGAGGGCGCCCGGGCCCACGGGGACGAAGTCGAAGACGTCGGTCAACCCGTCGCCGTCGCCGTCGTAGGCCAGCGCCAGCCGGCGCTCGGCACCCACCGGCGCGTACAGCGGCACGAGCGCTCCCCGGGACCGGCCGGAGTAGCGGTGCCAGACGACGAACGGGGCGACGTCCAGGCAGTGGTCGGCGTGCAGGTGCGACAGGAAGACCGCGTCCACGGCGCCCGGGTCCACGACCCGTTGCAGCGCACCGAACGCGCCGTTGCCGAGATCGAGCACGAGCTGGAAGCCGTCGTGCTCCACGAGGTAGCAGGACGCGGGCGAGTCGGGACCGGGGCCGCTGCCGCAGCACCCCACGACGGTCAGCTTCACGCGACCCCCGCCCGTCCGGCGCCGAGCACGGCCCCGATCTCCGGCCCGAGGAAGCGGCGGCCGAGCCGGGCGAACGGCTCGGGGTCGCCCGTGGCCAGGAAGGCGTGCTCCGGCGCGGGCGCGTCGGGGTCGCGCAGCAGATCGGTTCGGGTGAGCACCCGGTAGACGTCCTTGGCGGTCTCCTCGGCACTGGAGACCAGCGTGACCCCGTCGCCGAGCACGACCGAGAGCACGCCGGTGAGCAGCGGGTAGTGGGTGCACCCGAGGACGACGGTGTCCACGCCGGCCGCCATGAGCGGATCCAGGTAGGACTGCGCGAGCCCGAGCAGCTGCCGGCCGCTGGTGATCCCGCGCTCGACGAAGTCGACGAAGCTGGGGCAGGCCGCAGAGGTGACCGACACGTGCGGGGCCGCGGCGAACGCGTCGTCGTAGGCGCCGCTGGTGACGGTGGCCTGGGTGCCGATGACGCCGATGCGGCCGTTGCGGGTGGCCGCGATCGCCCGGCGGACCGCGGGGAGGACCACCTCGACCACCGGGACGTCGTAGCGCTCCCGGGCGTCCCGCAGCGACGCGGCGCTGGCGGAGTTGCAGGCGACGACGAGCATCTTGACGCCGCTGTCGACGAGTTCGTCCATGACCGCCAGGGAGTGCCGGCGCACCTCGGCGATCGGGAGCGGGCCGTAGGGCCCGTTCGCGGTGTCCCCGATGTAGCGGACCGCCTCGTTCGGCAGCTGGTCGAGCACCGCCCGGGCGACGGTGAGCCCACCGACCCCCGAGTCGAAGATGCCGATCGGCGCGTCGGCTGCTGGCTGCGTCCCCATGTCGCCGGTCAGGCTAGCCGCCCGCCTCGCCGCTCGCCCCGACGGCGGCGGTGACGGTGGTCGCAGCGCGGATCAGCTCGGCGTTGCCCGGGGCCGGCGAGCCGTCGGGCAGCTCGAGCACGTCTTCCAGACCGATGCGGGTGTCCAGCCCGCGGCGGGCCGCCAGCCGCAGCGCCGGCCAGGCGCTGCTCCCCTCCCCGTGCAGCAGCACCGGCGCCCGGTCGCCGACGGCCGTCAGCAGGCGCCCGGCCGCCGTCCCGGTGCCCGCCTCGTCCAGCCCGTCAGGCAGCTCCAACAGCACGCGCAGGCAGCGGTCGCGGTGCGGCGAGGCGGCCCACGCGGCCGCACCGGCGAGGTGCCAGAGCCCGGCCTCCACCCCGATGCCACGGTCGAGCAGCGCCGCCGCGACGCCGTCCGCGCCGTCCTCGTGCCAATTCAGGGAAGCGAAGTCCGGCACCACCGCCCAGCCGCGGATCGCCGCGATCCGGTCGGCGGGGTCGGGCGCCGCCCAGGCCCCCGTGGTGACCCCCACGGGGATGCCCGGGGCGGCCGCCCGCACCGCGTCGACGACGGCGGCCACGTCGCCCGGTCGGAGCGAGTCCGCGCCGGCGTCGTCCTTGGGGTGGACGTGGACGGCGCCGGCGCCGGACGCCACGACGAGCGCGGCGTCCCGGGCCACGGCCGCCGGTGTCACCGGCAGCGCAGGGTGCTCCCCGGGCCGGCGGGACCCGTTGAGGCAGGCCTGGAGGAGCACGCGCCGCACCCTGCCAGACACCACCGACCGAGGTCACGCGCGGGAACGGCCACCCGTCAGCGACCAGCGGGCCGAGCGGGACCGCCTCAGGCCCAGAGCTGGCCCTCCAGCGCGGAGGCCGCCTCCTCGAGCGTGCCGGCGTAGGCGCCGGTGGAGAGGTACTTCCAGCCGCCGTCGCAGACGACGAACACGATGTCGGCCCGGCGGCCCGCCGCGACCTCCTTGTCGGCGATGCCCAGCGCCGCGTGCAGGATCGCGCCGGTCGAGATCCCGGCGAAGATGCCCTCGCGCTCCACCAGCTGGCGGGTGCGGTGGATCGCGTCGTCGGGGCCCACGGAGAACCGTGAGTCCAGCAGCGAGGCGTCGTAGAGCTCGGGGATGAAGCCCTCGTCGATGTTGCGCAGGCCGTAGACCAGCTCGCCGTAGCGGGGCTCGGCGGCGATCACCTGCACCCCGGGCTTGTGCTCGCGGAAGTACCGGGAGCAGCCCATGAGCGTGCCGGTCGTCCCCAGGCCGGCGACGAAGTGGGTGATCGACGGCAGGTCGGCCAGGATCTCCGGGGCGGTGCCCTCGTAGTGCGCGTGTGCGTTCGCGGGGTTGCCGTACTGGTAAAGCATCACCCAGTCGTCGTGCTGGGCGGCCAGCTCCTTGGCGACGGCGACGGCCTGGTTCGAGCCACCGGCCGCGGGCGAGGAGATGATCTGCGCCCCGTACATCTCCAGCAGCTGCCGGCGCTCCACCGAGGTGTTCTCCGGCATCACGCAGATCAGCTTGTAGCCGCGCTGCCGGGCCACCATGGCCAGCGAGATCCCGGTGTTGCCGCTCGTGGGCTCCAGGATGGTCGAACCGGGCTTCAGCAGCCCGTCCTTCTCGGCCGCCTCGATCATCTTGATCGCCGCGCGGTCCTTGATGGAGCCCGTGGGGTTGTGGTCCTCGAGCTTGGCCCACAACCGGACGTCGGGCGTCGGCGAGAGGTTCGGCAGCCCCACCAGCGGGGTGCCGCCGAGGGAGTCGACGAGGGAGGCGAAGCGGGCCATAGGGATGCTCTTCCGGGGAGACGGGCGGGGGCGGAGCGGGGACCGCTCAGCAGCCGCCCGCGACCGCCGGGAGGATCGTCACCGAGTCGCCGTCCTTCACCTGGGTGTCCAGGGCGCCGGTGAAGCGCACGTCCTCGTCGTTGACGTAGACGTTGACGAAACGGTGCAGCTTGCCCTCCTCGGTGACGAGGCGGTTCTTCAGGCCCGAGTGCTTGCTGTCGAGGTCGTCGATCAGCGCGCCGAGGGTGTCCCCGCTGCCCTCGACGGTCTTGTTGCCGCCGGTGTGGGTGCGCAGGATGGTCGGGATACGGACCTCGATGGCCATGGCGTGCTTCTCCTCGGGGACGTCGATGCGTGGGGGCGCTGCACAGGGCAGCGGTCGTGCGTCTGGCGGGTCAACGCCCGGCCGCCGCGCGGGATTCCGGCCCCGTTCAGGGACCCGCGCCGAGCCTGCGAGGCGCGGGGGGAACGGGGTGTTTCTTCAGTCGTAGACGACGGTCGTCGGCGAGTGCCCGAACAGGTAGGACTCGACGATCTCGACCTCCTCCTCCGACACCTCCCCGTCGACGATGCGGTAGCTGCGGAACTCGACCTCGTCACCGGCCAGGCCGGTCTGCGGGCCGTGGTGGCGCGTGGACACCAGCACGTAGTGGGTGCGCGGATCGGCGGCGGGACCGGAGGCGTACCCGATGTCGGTGCGCGAGGGGTAGGCCTCGGTGGCGGTGTGCGAGTGGTAGACGACGACCGGCCACTCGTCGCGGTCGTCCAGGTCGCGGTACAGCGCGAGCAGGTCGGCGCTGTCGAACTCGTAGAACGTCGGCGACCGTGCGGCGTTGAGCATGGGCACGAAGCGCTCGGGGCGCTCGGTCCCCTCCGGACCGGCGACGACACCGCAGGCCTCGTCCGGATGGTCCTTCCGGGCGTGGGCCACGATGGCGTCGTAGGTCGCGCGGTCGATGCGCAGCACGGGGCCAGTCTAGGCGGGCCCGCCGCGCCGCTCCCCCATCGCCCCCGGTCGCACGGACGGGCGGCCGTCGGGAGACGCTCCCGGACCGATACGGTCGGCGTCGTGTGGGTCCCGTCGCTCCTGACCGCCGGCGTCGTGCTGCTGGCCCTTCCGGCGCTCCTCCTGGGGCTACGGGGGCTGTTCCGGCACCGTGGCTACAGCGCGGTCCATCCGGGCGACCGGGCTCCCGTGGTGGTGATCGTCGTCGTGCGCGCCGTGCTCCTGCTGCTGCTGCTCGCCGCCTCGGCCCTGGTACTGGTGTCCACGATCGGCGCGATGCTCGCCGACGTCGAGCTGCACCGCATGGTCTACGTGCTCTTCGTGCTCGACCTGCTGCTCGCCGCCCTGGTGCTGCTCACCTTCGGCCGGCGCGATCGGCGACGAGCGCGTCCACGAGCGACCCCTGCAGCGCGGTGAGCCAGTAGTAGACGGCGAGCTGGTGGTCGGCCTCGTCCACGATCTCGTCCGGCGGCTCGGTGTCCTCACCGACGTCGATCCGGGTGCCGAGCGCCAGCCGGAGGTCGTTGCTCGTGCGCAGCCAGGCACCGGCCTGGTCGGCGTCCAGGCGCACCTCTCCCCCGTCGGCCGGCAGGGTGGCGCGCACGGTGGCCAGGTCGTCGGCCTTGCCGCCGCGCAGCGCCTGCTCGGTGAGCCCCCGGTAGTCCTCGGCCAGCGCGGGGTCGGTGCGGTGCCCGGCGGGGAACAGCCGGGCCATCACCGGATCGCCGCTGCTGTCGGCCCGATCGGCGGCCAGGAGCTGCTCGAGCTGGTCGAGCAGCAGCCCGACGATGCCGGCCTCGGCCCGGTCGAGCCGGGCGACCAGCCACCCGCCCCGGGCACGGAACGGCTTCACGAGTCCCTCTGGTAGCTGGCCCACAGCCCGTAGGCGTGCAGCCGGCTGGTGTCGTGCTCCATCCGCTCGCGCGGGCCGGAGCTGACGATCGCCTTCCCCTCGTGGTGCACCTGCAGCATCAGCGAGGTCGCCGTCGGCTCGTCGTAGCCGAAGAGCTCCTGCAGCACGAAGGTCACGTAGGTCATCAGGTTCACCGGGTCGTTCCAGACGATGGTGACCCACGGCCGGTCGAGGTCGCCGCGTTCCTCGTCGGTCGTCTCGGGCGTCCGAGTCGGGGCGAGCGGTGCGGCCACGCATCCAGCTTAGGACGTCGCCCGGCCCCGCGGACCCGGCGCCGCCTACGCTGCGGAGCCATGCCGACGGCCCCCGCGCTGCTCACCGACCGCTACGAGCTGACGATGCTGGCCGCGGCGCTCGCCGACGGCACCGCCGAGCGGGACTGCGTGTTCGAGGTGTTCGCCCGCCGGCTGCCCCACGGCCGTCGCTACGGGGTGCTCGCGGGCACCGGCCGGCTGCTCGAGGCGCTGCCCGGTTTCTGGTTCGGCGACGAGGAGCTCGCGACCCTGCGTGCCCAGGGGCTGACCGACCAGCGGCTGCTGGACTGGCTGGCCGACTTCCGGTTCCGCGGGGACATCGACGGCTACGCGGAGGGAGAGCTGTTCTTCCCCGGGTCGCCGGTGCTCACCGTGCGCGCACCGTTCGGCGAAGGCGTCCTGCTGGAGACCCTGGCGCTGTCCATCCTCAACCACGACTCGGCGATCGCCTCGGCGGCCGCCCGCATGGTGGCAGCGGCGTGCGAGCGACCCTGCATCGAGATGGGCTCCCGCCGTACCCACGAGCGAGCCGCGGTGGCCGCGGCGCGCGCGGCCCACCTGGTCGGCTTCGCGTCCAGCTCGAACCTGGAGGCCGGCCGGAGCTACGGCGTCCCCACCACCGGCACCAGCGCCCACGCGTTCACGCTGCTGCACGACGACGAGCGGGCGGCCTTCCGTGCCCAGGTGGAGACGCTGGGGGTGGGCACGACGCTGCTCGTCGACACCTACGACGTCGAGCAGGGCATCCGGACGGCGATCGAGGTGGCCGGCCCGGAGCTGGGCGCCATCCGGCTGGACTCCGGCGACCTGCCCACGCTCGCCACCCGCGCCCGCCAGCTGCTCGACGAGCTCGGCGCGACCCGCACCCGGGTGATCGTCACCAGCGATCTCGACGAGTACGCGATCGCGGGGCTGATGGCCGCACCCGTCGACGGCTACGGGGTCGGGACCTCGCTGGTGACCGGCTCGGGGGCGCCGACGGCCGGCATGGTCTACAAGCTCGTCGAGCGCGACGGCGTCCCGGTCGCGAAGCGGTCGGAGGGCAAGAACTCGATCGGCGGGCGCAAGCACGCCGTCCGGCGGCACGACGCCGACGGCACCGCGGTCGCCGAGGTGGTCAGCAGCGCACCGGTCGGGCCGCGCGACGGCGACCGCGACCTCGTGGTCCCGCTGGTGCGCGGCGGCGCGCTCTGCGCCGACGTCTCCCCCGCCGAGGCGCTGCGGCTCGCCCGCGAGCACCACGCGCGCGTGCGGGAGGCGCTGCCCGCCGAGGCATGGGCGCTCTCACGCGGGGAACCGGTCCTGGAGACGGTTCCCGCTTGACCCGGGAGGAGCAGCCCATGACCCGCGCGCTGATCGTGGTCGACGTGCAGAACGACTTCTGCGAGGGCGGCAGCCTCGCGGTGGCCGGTGGCGCCGCCGTGGCGGCCGGCGTCACCGAGCACCTGCGGACGGCGGGCGCCGGGTACGCCCACGTCGTCGCCACCCGCGACCACCACATCGACCCCGGCGACCACTTCGCCGAGCACCCGGACTTCCTCGAGAGCTGGCCGCCGCACTGCGTGGTCGGTACCGACGGTGTCGAGCTGCACCCGGCGCTGGACCGCCAGCCGCTCGAAGCGGTCTTCGACAAGGGCGAGTACGCCGCCGCCTACTCCGGCTTCGAGGGCGCGGCCCACGGCGTCGGGCTGGCCGACTGGCTGCGCGAGCGAGGGGTCGACGCCGTCGACGTCGTCGGCATCGCCACCGACCACTGCGTCCGCGCCACCGCCCTCGACGCCGTGGCGGCCGGGTTCGCCACCCGCGTGCTGCTGCCGCTCACCGCCGGGGTCTCCGAGGCGACGACCGACGCTGCGCTGGACCAGCTGCGCACGGCCGGCGTCGAGCTGGCCGGAGAGCTCGGACCCAACGCGTGAGCGAGGTCAGGCGCCCTCACCGTCCGTGCTGACCGCGACCACCTCGTCGGGCGCGTAGACCTCCACGCCCACCCCGTCGCGCCGGACGTGCACCTGTCCCATCGCGTCCCGGGAGATCACCACAGTGCCGATCGGCTGGTCCGGCGCGTCCTCCGGTTCCCGGATGCGCACCAGGGACCCGACGGGAAGCTGCTCGTCCACCGGGTCATGATGCCGGGCGCCCCGACGCTCGGCCGGGCTGACGCCCGCGTCGTCCCGCAGTACGGCGTCCTGGCTCGCCGTACCGCGTCCTGGCTCACCGTATGGGGTCCTGGCTCACGACCGACGCTGAGCCAGGACCCCTGATGATCAGGTCACCTGATCATCAGGGCGCCGCGTCGAGGACCTCGTCGCGGGTGAAGCCGAGCACCTGCAGCACCGCGTCGAGGTAGGGCTGGTTGAGCGCCGTGTGCGCCTGCTCGCGCACGAAGGGCTTCGCGTTGAAGGCGATGCCCAGGCCCGCGGTGTTGAGCATGTCCAGGTCGTTCGCGCCGTCGCCGACCGCGACCGTCTGGTCCAGCGGGATGCCGTACTCCTCGGCGAAGCGCATCAGGGCCCGGGCCTTCCCCGGCCGGTCGACGATGTCCCCGACCAGCCCACCGGTGAGGCGGCCGTCGCGGACCTCCAGGGTGTTGGCGGCGGCGAAGTCGAGCCCGAGGCTCTCCGCCAACGGGTCGGTGATCTGCGTGAACCCGCCGCTGACGATGCCGCAGCGGAAGCCGAGACGCTGGAGCGTGCGGATGAGGGTGCGCGCGCCGGGTGTGAGCACCAGGTGCTCGCGCACCTCGTCGAGCACCTCCTCGGGCAGGCCGGCCAGCACGGCGACCCGCGCCCGCAGCGACTCGGCGAAGTCCAGCTCGCCGTTCATGGCCGCGGCGGTGATGCGGGCGACCTCCGCCGCCCGCCCGGCGCGCGCCGCCAGCTCGTCGATCACCTCGCCGCGCACCAGGGTCGAGTCGACGTCCAGCACGATCAGCCGCTTGCTGCGCCGGGCGATCCCGACCTGCTCGACGGCGATGTCGGCACCTGTCGACGCCGCCACCGAGGCGAGCGCGGTGCGCAGCGCCGTGGCCTCCGCCCCGGAGACGGTGAGCTCGAAGCTGGTGACCGGGTGGTCGGAGAGCCGGCGGATCGCGTCGATGTTCCCGCCGATGCCCGCGACGGCCCGCGCGGCGCCGGCCACGGCCTCGGGTGGCACCGGCCGCCCGAGCACGATGACGTGGTGCGGGCGCCCCTGCACGAGGGGCGCGTCGGGCCCGCTGGCCGACTCCACCGCCACGTGCACGCCCACGGCGGTCTCGACCTCACCCGCCACCCGCCGGAGGTGGCCGAGCAGCTCCGCCTCGCCCACCTCCGGTCGCCGATCGCCGGCGAGGGCACCGACCACGACGCCGAGCACCAGGTGGCCGTGCACGACGACCTGCTCGACGTCGAGGACCTCCACCTCCGGGCGCCCGTCCCCGTCCGAGGCCAGTGCGGCGAAGAGGTGGGCGGTCACCCCCGGCCGGTCCGCCCCGGTGACCGTGAGCAGCGCCCGCGCCGCGGTGGGGTCGGGCTCGGGCAGCTGGCGGGGCGTCGGGTCGAGCGGCACGCGGTCATCGTGCCGCACGTCCGCCCGGGGACCGCCCGGACCCCTGACCCGCCGGTCGCCGCGATGCGGGGCGGCCCGCCGCCCGGGTCTTCCACCCGTGGACGACGGACGCCCCGCCGGCCAGTGGCCGGCGGGGCGTCCGTGACGTTCTGGAACGGCCACCCTTCAGGGACCCGCGCCGAGCCTGCGAGGCGCGGGGGGAAGGGTGGTCCTTCATCAGGTCGGGTCGGGGTCCTTCGGGCCCTGGCGCGCACCGCCGGTACCACCCAGCTCGCTGACACCGGCGTAGGGCTCGTGCCGCTTGCCGACGTGGGCCTCGGCCTGCAGCCGCTCGACGAGGTGCGGGTAGTGGGCCTCGAACGCGGGCCGCTCCGAGCGGATCCGGGGGATCTCGACGAAGTTGTGCCGCGGCGGCGGGGAGGAGGTGGCCCACTCCAGGCTGTTGCCATGGCCCCACGGGTCGTCGCGCAGCGCGAGCTCGCCGTACTTCCAGGACTTGACCACGTTGTAGATGAACGGGAGCACCGAGGCGCCGAGGATGAAGGAGCCGATCGTCGAGACCGTGTTGAGCACGGTGAACGCGTCGGTCTCCAGGTAGTCCACGTACCGGCGCGGCATGCCCTCGTTGCCCAGCCAGTGCTGCACCAGGAACGTGGCGTGGAAGCCGATGAAGGTCAGCCAGAACTGCAGCTTGCCCAGCCGCTCGTCCATCATCCGGCCGCACATCTTCGGGAACCAGAAGTAGATGCCGGCGTAGGCCGCGAACACCACGGTGCCGAAGACCACGTAGTGGAAGTGGGCGACGACGAAGTAGCTGTCGTTGACGTGCCAGTCCAGCGGCGGGCTGGCCAGCAGCACACCGGTCAGACCACCGAGGAGGAAGGTGATCATGAAGCCGATCGAGAACAGCATCGGCGTCTCGAAGGTCATCTGACCCCGCCACATGGTGCCGATCCAGTTGAAGAACTTGATGCCGGTCGGCACGGCGATGAGGTAGGTCAGGAACGCGAAGAACGGCAGGAGCACCGCACCGGTCGCGTACATGTGGTGCGCCCACACCGCCAGCGACAGCGCGCCGATCGCGATGGTCGCGAAGACCATGCCCTTGTAGCCGAACAACGGCTTGCGGGCGAACACCGGGATGACCTCGGTGACGATGCCGAAGAACGGCAGCGCGATGATGTAGACCTCGGGGTGGCCGAAGAACCAGAACAGGTGCTGCCACAGCATCGGGCCACCGTTCTCGTCCGAGTAGATCAGCGCACCGAGGTTGCGGTCGGCCAGCATGCCCATGATCGCGGCGGTGAGGATCGGGAACGCCAGCAGGATGAGCAGGCTGGTGACCAGCGTGTTCCAGGTGAAGATCGGCATCCGGAACAGCGTCATGCCCGGGGCCCGCAGGCAGACGATCGTGGCGATGAAGTTGACGCCACCGAGGATCGTGCCCAGGCCGCTGACCGCCAAGCCGGCGAACCACATGTTCGCGCCCGCGCCCGGGGAGTTCACGACGTTCGACAGCGGTGCGTAGGCGTACCAGCCGAAGTCCGCCGCCCCACCGGGGGTGAGGAAGCCCCCCACCACGATCAGGCTGCCGAACAGGAACAGCCAGTAGGAGAAGGCGTTCATGCGCGGGAACGCGACGTCCGGCGCACCGATCTGCAGCGGCATGATCAGGTTCGCGAACGCGAAGAACAGCGGCGTCGCGAACATCAGCAGCATGATTGTGCCGTGCATCGTGACCAGCTGGTTGTACTGCTCGGGGGACAGGAACTGCAGCCCCGGCCGCCCCAGCTCACCACGCATCAGCAGCGCCATCAGGCCACCCAGCACGAAGAACGTGAACGAGGTGGCCATGTACATCAGGCCGATGGTCTTGTGGTCGGTGGTCCGCAGCAGGTTCGAGAGCCGCGAGCCCTTTTCGACCACGTGAGCCGGGCTGGGCCGGCTCACGATGGGCGCCGGTGCAATCGTCACGGCTGGCAGCTTAGACCGTGCGATACGGCGCCTCAGGTCGGGCGGGCAGGGCGCGCCGCGAGGATCATCCGGGCCGCCGGTAGGTGGCGACGTCGACCGAGATCGTGACCGGCACGGCGGCCGGCAAGCGCGCCAGCGAGGCCGCGAGAGCGGCGGCCGTGAGGTGCCGGGCGTGCGGCCCCATGCCCACCAGCGTCGCCACCGCGGGATGGTCCAGCACCAAGGTCTGGCGGTGGCGGTGCGCGTCCTCGCGCGCCAGGTGCGGCTCCAGCGTCGCGCTGAGCCGCTCGGCCTTTCCGGGGTCGACCCGGAGCAGGCCCAGCGGCCCGACGAGCTCGGCGAGGTGGTCGCGGCCGGGCGTCACCACGACCAGCCGCCCCTCCGCGCGCAGCACCCGGGCGATCTCGGGCCCGTTGCGCGGGGCGAAGACGACCAGCACCCGGTCCACCGCCGCGTCGCGCACCGGCAGCCGGGCCCAGGTGTCCCCGACCACGGCGACCGCGCGCGGATGGGCCTTCGCGGCACGGCGGGCGGCGTAGCGCGAGGCGTCGAGCACCACGCCGGTGGCGGACGGGAGGGCGTCGAGCAGGCGGGCCAGGTGGTGCCCGGTGCCACCGCCCAGGTCGAGCAGCGTCGCGGGCTCCCCCGGCCGGCGGACGGCTGCGGCCAGGGCCGCGGTCACGCCGTCGTAGTGGCCGGCGGAGAGGAACGCCACCCGGTCGGCCACCATCTCGGCCGAGTCGCCGGTCGGGGGACGGCGCCCCGGCGGCAGCAGCGTGAGGTGCCCCTGGCGCGCGCGGTCCACGCGGTGCCCTTCGGCGCAGCGCAGGCCCGAGCCGTCCGGCTCCGCGGTGAACGGCGCGGCGCACACGGGGCAGGCGAGCAGGGCGACCGCGCGGGGGTCGAGCGGTGCGGCGCTCACCGCCGCGGGGGCACCGCGTGGAAGATCACGTCCCGCAGCCGCCCGGCGTCGGCCACCGCGGTGACGAACGTCCCGTGCGGCTGGCGACGCCGGTCCGTGGGCGACCCCGGGTTCACCAGCCGCAGCCCGGTGGGCGCCGTGGTGTCCCAGGGGATGTGGCTGTGCCCGAACACCAGGACGTCGACGTCGGGGAAGCGCGCCGCGCACCGCGCCTCGCGCCCGGTGGCCTGCCCCGTCTCGTGCACGACGGCGAACCGGATGCCCTCGATCTCGGCGCGGGCGACCTCCGGCAGCCGCTCGCGCAGCGCCCCGTGGTCGTTGTTGCCGTGGACGGCGACCAAGCGGTGCGCCCGCCGATCCAGCTCGTCGAGGAGGGCGACGTCCACCCAGTCACCGGCGTGCACCACCACGTCGGCGGAGTCGATCGCCGACCACAGGCCGAGAGGTAGCTCACGCGCGCGCTTGGGGACGTGCGTATCTGCGGTGAACACCAGCGAAACAGGCACGACGACATCGTTGCAGGCCGCTACCTTCTCTCCCGGCCGGCGATCCGGCCCGTTCCGCACGACCCGAGGACTTCCCGTGACCGAACCCCTGCCCTCCCCTGCCGCGACCGGCGCGACGACCTCCGCCGATGAGCCCTACGAGAAGCGGTGGCTGGCGCTCGGCGTCATCGCCATGACCGTCCTGCTGGTCATCCTCGACGCCACGATCGTCAACATCGCGCTGCCCGCGGTCACCGCCGACCTGGGCATCAGCGCGGCCAGCCAGCAGTGGATCGTGACCGCCTACACCCTGACCTTCGGCGGCTTCCTCCTGCTCGGCGGCCGCATCGCCGACTTCTGGGGCCGCAAGCGCACCTACCTGGTGGGCGCGGCGGGCTTCGCCGTCGCCTCGGCGCTCGGCGGCGTCGCGCAGAACGAGACGATGCTCTTCGGCGCCCGCGCCCTGCAGGGCGTCTTCGGCGCACTGCTGGCCCCGGCGTCCCTCGCGCTGCTCACCGTCCTGTTCACCGACCCGAAGGAGCGCGCCAAGGCCTTCGGCGTCTACGGCGCGATCGCCGGCGGCGGCTCGGCCATCGGCCTGCTGCTCGGCGGTGTCCTCACCGAGTACGCCGACTGGCGCTGGTGCTTCTGGGTGAACCTGCCGGTGGCGATCCTCGCCATCGTGCTGGCCATCCCGATCGTCCCGGAGAGCAAGGCTCCCGGCGACACCAGCTACGACATCCCCGGCGCCGTCCTGGTCACCCTCGGCCTGGCGTCGATCGTCTACGGCTTCACCCGCGTGGCCGAGGCCTCGCAGGCCTTCGCGGCCCAGGCTGCCGCCGCCAACGCCGAGGCTGCGGCGCAGGGCATCCCGACGCTGGTGACGCCGGAGAGCGGCTGGACCGACGGTCTCGCGTGGCTGTTCATCGCCGGCGGCCTGGTGCTGATCGCCCTGTTCGTCCTGCTGGAGCTGCGGACGCGCAACCCGCTGCTGCCGATGCGCATCGTGCTCGACCGCAACCGGGGCGGCGCCTACCTGACCTCGACGCTCGTGGGAGCCGGGCTGCTGGGGGCGTTCTTCTTCCTGAGCCTCTACTTCCAGCAGGTGCTCGGGTACGAGCCGGTCATGGCGGGCCTGGCGTCGCTGCCGACCACCCTCGGCGTCTTCATCTCGGCGGGGCTGGCCAGCGTGCTGGTCCCCCGGGTGGGGCCGAAGCCGCTCATGGTCCTCGGTGGCGTGCTCGCCGCAGGCGGTCTCGCCACCCTGTCCTTCGTCGGTCTGGACACCGGGTTCTGGCAGCTGCCGTTCCCCGGCCAGCTGCTGCTCGGGCTCGGCCTGGGCTTCACGTTCGTGCCGCTGTCGAACCTGGCGCTGGTGGGCGCCGGCGTCCACGACGCCGGGGCGGCCAGCGCGATGCTGAACGCCACGCAGCAGGTGGGCGCCTCCATCGGCACCGCCGTGCTCGCCTCGCTGTCCGTGGCCGCCATCAGCACCTACACCGCCGACGTGCTCGCCTCGGGTGCGGACCCGCGAGACCCGTCGGTGGGCCTCTCGGCGCAGGTGGAGGGCTACACCACGGCCTTCGCGTGGGCCGCCGGGCTGCTGCTGCTGGGCGCCGTCGTCTCGGCGTTGCTCATCAAGGCGACCAAGGAGGACCTGCCGGCCGAGGGCGATGCCGTCGTCCACGTCGGCTGAGAAGGAACTCGTCCCGGCCCCTCGCAGCGGCCCGCGCCCCTCCGGGCGCGGGCCGCTGCGCGCCGGGGACCGGTCAGGCCCGGTGCTCGGCGAGCGCCTTGAGCCGGGCGTTGTACGCCGCGAGCTCCGCGTCGCCGTCACGGTCGGCCGCGCGGTCGAGCGTGCGGGCCCGGCGGTCGTCCGAGCGGGCCCAGGAGAAGAAGACGACGGCGAGCACCAGGACGGTGGGCAGCTCCCCGAAGGCCCAGACGATGCCGCCGGCCACCGCCTGGTCGGTGAGCGGGTCCACGCCCCACCCCGCCGGCGGGTCGGCGAACGTGTCGACGACGAGCGAGCCGGCCATCATGATCGCCACGCCGAAGAAGGCGTGGAACGGCACGGGCAGGAACAGCTCGAGCATCCGCCCCGGGTGGCTGAGCGTCCGCGGCCACGGGTCCTGCGCGACGATCGGGCCGAAGAAGAGCAGCCCCGTGACGACGAAGTGGGCGAGCATGAACTGGTGGCCCACCGGGCTCGACATCAGCCAGTCGAACAGCGGGGTGAAGTAGACGCCGTAGAGGCTGGCGATGAACAGCGGCACGCTGAACAGCGGGTGGGCCACGACGCGGGCGAACCGGCTGTGCAGCGCCTCCAGGAGCAGTGCCCGCGGGGCGCCGGCCGGCCCGCGGCCGCGCGGGAGGGTGCGCAGCGCCAGCGTCACGGGGGCGGCGAGCAGCAGGAGCAGCGGCGTGATGAGCGACAGCACCATGTGCTGGGTCATGTGGACGCTGAAGATCACCATGCTGTAGCCGTTGAGCCAGGTGCCGGTGACGGCGAACAGCGACGCGGTGCCGGCGATCCAGGCGAGGGTCCGCCACCACGGCCAGCTGACCCCGGACCGGCGCAGGCGGACGACAGCGGCCAGGTAGACGACCAGCCCGATGACGCTGAGCACCGGGAGCACCGACCAGGCGTCCAGGTGCGGGAGGAACATCCGCCCCCAGGTCGGCGGGTCCTCCGGGACCCACATGCCCGAGTGGTGCCCGTGCTCCACCGCGATCTCCTCCTGCCGGCCGGTCGTGCGACCCCACTGTCCCACCGCGCGCCGCGCTCCCCCGAGGGGAGCACGGAGATCCTCCCCACGCGACGACGCCCCCCGCCGGGAGTTCCGGCAGGGGGCGTCGTCGGGAGTGACGCGGGTCAGATCTGGACGCCGCGCTCCCGGAGCCAGGGCAGCGGGTCGATCGGCTCGCCGCCGATGCCGCCGACGTGCACCTCGAAGTGCAGGTGCGGGCCGGTGGACTGACCGCGGTTGCCGAGCAGCGCGATGGTGTCGCCGGCGCGGACCACCTGGCCGGGGGTCACCAGGATCTCGTCCATGTGGCCGTAGACGGTGACGTCACCGTTGCCGTGCTGGATGTACACCACCAGCCCGTAGCCGCCGGCCGGGCCGGCCTCGAGCACGACGCCGTCCATCACGGCGTACTCGGGCGTGCGCATGGGTGCGGCCAGGTCGATGCCCGCGTGCAGCGTGCCCCAGCGCGCGCCGAACCCGCTGGTCAACCGGCCACCCTCGACCGGGAGCACCGCCGCGGGGCGGGCGGCCTCGGCGGCGGCGCGGTCGGCCTCCTCCTGGGCGATCCGGTCGGCCTCCGCCTGGGCGTTCGCGGCGGCGGTGCGCTCGGTCTCGCGGGCGCTGCGGCTGGCGACCACCTCGCGCAGCCGGGAGGTGTCGTCCTCGTCGACGCGCGGCGCCGCGGCGGAACCGTCGATGCCCAGCTGCTCGGCCACGCTCACCGACTGGCTGACCGTCTCCGTCGCGACCTCCGTCGGGCCGGCGACCGAGGCGCCACTGAGGCCGAGGGCGCCGACGAGGACCGCGGCGAGGTAGAGCGCCGGGCGGCGCCGCACCGCGGGCGGGCGGCGGTCCAGCCAGCGACGCCCGCCGGTGGCGACGGCCGCGAGGACCTCGGCCGCGTCGGCACCCGGGGTGCCGACGACCCGGACGACCGGCTCCGCGGGCACCGGTGCCAGGGCGGACCGCTCCGGCTGCGCCGGGGCGTCCTTCACGACGACGACGGCGTCGGGTGCGACCACCGGGGCGTCGGTGAGCGCGGCGACGTCGGTGACCGGCGCCAGTGCCGCGAGGTCGACGGCGGACCGCTTGTAGGGGGTCGGGCGGCGCCGCACCGGCGTCTCGGCGGCCGCCGTCGCGGCGATCGCCTGCACGCCCTGGGCCTCCGCCGTGGTGGACCCGTCCGCGACCGGCGTCGAGGCCCGGTCGACCGTTCCCGCCTGCGGCCCGGACGCACCCGGGGCCGGGGTCTCCGGGCCGCGCGCCTTCGCGGTCTTGCGGGCGGCGGCAGCAGCGCGCGCCGCCGTGGTCGCCTTCCGGGTCGCCGCTGCGGCGGTGGCCGCGGTCGCGCCGGCGACCTTGACGGTGGCGGCTCTGGCCCGCCGGCGGGCGGTGGGATCGGTCGTCCGGCCGGCCCCCGCCTTGCGCGCCTTCCCCTGGCGCTGCGGCGGAACCGTGGACGCGGCCTTCTCCTCGATCGTCCCGCTGGTGGAGCGGGCCGGGGCGAGCGTGGCGTCGACCGTTCCGGCCGGCACCGCACCCCCCTCGGGGAGGCGGTCGTGGTGGAGCGAACTCATGCACCTGACTTCCGTCGGCGGACATTGCACAGCGACTCCCGGGGAGAGGAGCGGGGCCCATGTAAACACGGCGTGATGGGTTCGTGATCTGACGACCGGGGTACTGACCTGCAGTTCTGTGAACCGGATCACCGCGATGCGGCGCGCCTTCTCGCCGTTGCGTGAGGGCATCTTTACGGAACGTAAGGGGCGCGCCGTGGATGGTTGAGAGTGGCGCGATCCGGCTCACGTACGGGCAGGAGCCCGTTTTCCGCAGCCCGATCGAGGGAGAAGTCGTATGCGCGCAGTGACCTGGCACGGCCGAGGAGACGTCCGGGTGGAGACCGTCCCCGACCCCACGATCCAGGAGCAGACCGACGTCATCGTCGAGATCACCTCCAGCGGTATCTGCGGGTCCGATCTGCACCTCATCGAGGTCATGGCGCCGTTCATGTCGGTGGGTGACGTGATGGGCCACGAGCCCATGGGGGTCGTCCGCGAGGTCGGACGCGAGGTGACCGCGGTGAAGCCCGGCGACCGCGTCGTGGTGCCGTTCAACATCTCGTGCGGCACCTGCTGGATGTGCTCCGAAGGCCTCCACTCCCAGTGCGAGACCACGCAGAACCGCGAGCAGGGCATGGGTGCCTCCCTGTTCGGCTACACCAAGCTCTACGGGCAGGTCCCCGGCGGGCAGGCCGAGTACCTGCGGGTGCCCTTCGGCAACACGCTGCCGATCAAGGTGCCCGATGCCCCGCTGGACGACCGGTTCGTCTACCTCTCCGACGTCCTGCCCACCGCCTGGCAGGCCGTGCAGTACGCCGGCATCCCACAGGGCGGCAGCGTGCTGGTGCTGGGCCTCGGCCCGATCGGCGACATGGCCACGCGCATCGCCAAGCACCTCGGCGCGGGACAGGTCATCGCCTCCGACGTCGTGCCCGAGCGCCTGGCCCGGGCCCGGCGCAACGGCATCACCGTCATCGACTCCACGGAGCAGGCCGAGGTCGTCGCCCGCGTCCGCGACCTGACCGACGGCCGCGGACCGGACTCGGTGATCGACGCCGTCGGCATGGAGGCGCACGGCTCGCCGCTGGCGACGATGGCGCAGAAGGCCAGCGCCCTGGTCCCCGACGCGATCATGGAGAAGGTCATGACCGTGGCCGGCATCGACCGGCTGGCGGCCCTGAACACCGCGATCGAGGCGGTCCGCCGTGGCGGCACCATCTCGCTGTCGGGTGTCTACGGCGGCGCCACCGACCCGCTCCCGCTCATGCGCATGTTCGACAAGCAGATCCAGCTGCGCATGGGGCAGGCCAACGTGTGGCGCTGGGTGCCCGACATCCTGCCGCTGCTCCTGGAGGGCGACCCGCTGGGCGTGGACGAGTTCGCCACCCACCGGGTGCCGCTCGAGCAGGCGCCGGAGGCCTACGCGAACTTCCGGCAGAAGAAGGACGGCGCCGTGAAGGTGCTGCTCCAGCCCTGACCGCAGTCGGGCGGGCGCACTCGCGCCCGCCCGCTGTGAGCAGTCCCACCGCCCCGGTCCGGCATCAACCTCAGCGATCCCGCGCTGCACCACGCAAGCACCCCGCTGATCGGCAGACCGGGATCACCCGGCCCGCCGGCTCCCCACCGTGTCCCCCGGAGTTCTTCGCGTGCCTCGTGGACTGCTCGCCCTCGCCATCGGCGCCTTCGGCATCGGCACCACCGAGTTCGTCGTGATGGGCATGCTGCCCGAGATCGCCGCCGGCCTCGACGTCTCGGTGTCCGCGGTCGGCCTGCTCATCTCGGCCTACGCGGTCGGCGTCGTCGTCGGCGCACCGACGCTCACCGCGCTCGGGCTGCGGTTCACCCCGCGGCAGACCCTCGTCGCGCTGATGGTCGTGTTCGTGGTCGGCAACACCCTGTCCGCGGTGGCACCGAGCTACGGACTGCTCGTCGCCGCCCGGGTGTTCACCGCGCTGGCGCACGGCTCCTTCTTCGGGGTCGGGGCGGTCGCCGCCCGCCGGCTGGTCCCGCCCGACCGCGCCACCCGGGCCATCTCGCTGATGATCACCGGCCTCACGCTGGCCAACGTGGTCGGCGTCCCCCTGGGCACGTTCGTCGCCCAGCACGCCGGCTGGCGGATCGTCCTGGCGGCGATCGCGCTGATCGGCGTCGCGACGATCGCCGGCCTGCTGGCGTGGATGCCCGCCGACGCCGGCGAGCCCACCGATCTGCGCGCGGAGCTGCACGCGTTCCGGCGTCGACAGGTCTGGCTCGTCCTCGCGCTCACCATGATCGGCTTCTCGGCGCTGTTCGCCGTCTACAGCTACGTCAGCCCGATCCTCACCGAGCTCGGCGGCATCCCGACGCAGTGGGTGACGCCGGTTCTCGCGCTCTTCGGCGTCGGGACGACGGTCGGCACGCTCGCCGGCGGACGGCTGGGCGACCGCTACGGCTTCTCCTTCGTCGCGGTCGGGCTGGTGGCGATGGCCGGCATCCTGGTCGCGTTCTCCTTCCTCGCCCGGTCCACCGTGGCCGCCGTCGCGCTGCTGGTGCTGTTCGGAACCCTGTCCTTCGCACTGGGGCCGGTCGTCCAGAACGCCGTCATCGACGCCGCGCAGGTGCCCGGTGGCAGCCTGGTGTCGGCGGCCAACCAGGGCGCGTTCAACATCGCCAACGCGATCGGCGCCGCCCTCGGCGCGCTCGTCATCGCGCAGGGGCTCGGGCTCACCGCGCCGATGTGGGTGGGGGCAGGGCTGGCCCTGGTCGGCGCGGGGATCGCGCTGGCCATCCGCGCCGACGCCCGGCGCCACCCGGCCACGGTGCTCCCCGCGACGCCCGTCGGCGCGGAGGCCGCCGAACCGGCCGTCGCGACGTGAGCGGCGCGCATACCCCCGCCGCGACGGGTAGGGAGCCCGCATGACCATCGGCACCGCAGAGCAGTCCGGCACCTACCGCCTCGGCGACCGGGAGGTGCGCCGCCTCGGCTACGGCGCCATGCAGCTGACCGGCCCCCACGTCATGGGCCCACCGGCCGACCGGGACGCCGCCATCGCCGTCCTGCGGCGCGCCGTCGAGCTCGGCGTCGACCACATCGACACGAGCGACTACTACGGCCCCACCGTCGTCAACGAGCTCATCCGCGAGGCGCTGCACCCCTACCCCGACGAGCTGGTCATCGTCACCAAGGTCGGCGCCCGCCGCGACGCCGACGGCGGCTGGCCGGAGGCCCTGGACCCCGACGACCTCCGCCGGGCGGTGCAGGAGAACATCGACCACCTCGGCGTCGAGGCGCTCGACGTGGTGAACCTCCGCATGCCCGGCTTCGCCGAGCCGGTGCAGCGCTCCCTCGCCGAGCCCTTCGAGGCGCTGGCGGCCATGCAGCAGGAGGGCCTGATCCGGCACCTCGGCGTGAGCAACGTGACGCCGCAGATGTTCGCCGAGGCCCGGGCCATCGCCCCCGTCGTGTGCGTGCAGAACCACTACAACCTGGTGCACCGCGCCGACGACCCGCTGATCGATGCCCTCGCCCGCGAGGGCATCGCCTACACGCCCTTCTTCCCCCTGGGCGGGTTCAGCCCGCTGCAGTCCGCAGCCCTCGAGACGGTCGCCCGCAGGCTGGAGACGACGCCCATGCAGGTGGCGCTCGCCTGGCTGCTCGCCCGCTCCCCCAACCTGCTGCTCATCCCCGGCACCTCGTCGGTGGCCCACCTCGAGGAGAACCTGCAGGCGGCCGCCCGGGTGCTCGGCCCGGAGGAGCTCGCCGAGCTCGACCGGATCGGCGGCACCGGCGACCCCGACCCGGCCGACTGACCGGTGGCCGGTGGTGCGCCTCAGCCGCGAGCCACCGGCCCCAGCACCCGGTCCAGGTACCCGTTCGACAGCACGCCCGCCGGGTCCACCCGGTCGCGCACCGCGACGAACTCGGCGAACCGGGGGTAGCGCCGGCTCAGCGTCGCCGCGTCCAGGCCGTGCAGCTTGCCCCAGTGCGGCCGGCCGCCCACCTCACCGGCGATCCGCTCGAGCGCGGCGAACCAGCAGCCCGGCTCGCTGCCCGCGGGGACGTGCGCGGCGATGTAGGCCGTGTCGCGGCCGGACGCCGTCGACAGGGGGACGTCGTCGGCCGCGGCCAGCCGCACCTCGACGGGGAAGGCCGCGCGCCAGTCGCCGGCCTCGTGCACCCGCCGCAGCTCGGCCAGCACCGCCGGTGCGTCGGCCCGGGGGACGGCGTACTCCATCTCCAGGAAACGCACCCGCCGGCGGCTGACGAAGACGCGGTGGGAGTGGTCGGTCCACGCGCGCGGGCCCAGGGCCCGCGCCGACACCCGCGCCAGCGAGGGCACCAGCGACGGCACCCGGCGACCCGCCGCCACCACCCCGGCGAACGCCGCGTTGGCGATCACCTCGTCGTCCCAGACCGCCCGCCAGCGCGGGAGCGGCGCCAGGCCGTCGGCCAGCGGGACGCGGGTGTGGCGCTTCACCAGTGTCGCGTCGGTGTGCGGGAACCAGTAGAACTCGACGTGGTCGGTGGCGGTCATCAGCTCGTCGAAGCCCTCCAGGGCAGCGGTGAGGGTGCCCGGTCCCTCCACCGCCCGGAGCGCGAACGCCGGCTCCGCCTGCAGCGTCACCGCCGTCACCACCCCCAGCGCGCCCAGGCCCACGCGGGCAGCGGAGAACACCTCCGGGTTCTGCTGCGCGTCGCAGACGAGCACCTCGCCGGAGGGCAGCACGAGCTCGAGCGCGCGGACCTGCGTGGCGAGCCCGCCGAACCGGGCCCCGGTGCCGTGCGTCCCGGTGGCCAGGGCGCCCGCGACCGTCTGCCGGTCGATGTCGCCGAGGTTGGTGAGCGCCCACCCCCGGCGCAGCAGCTCGACGCCCAGCCGGTGCAGCGTCGTCCCGGCGCCCACGGTGACCAGGCCGTCCGCGGTGACGGCGCGGACGCCGGTCAGCCGGTCGCACACGAGCTGGACGTCCTCGGGCAGCCCGATGCCGGAGAAGGAGTGGCCGCTGCCGATCGGACGGACACGTCGGCCGGCGGCGGCCGCCGTCGTCAGCAGCTGCGCGACCTCGTCCGCGGAGCCCGGGTGCACCGCGGTCACCTGGGCACGCTGGTTGCCCGCCCAGTTGCGCCAGCGGGTGCGGTCATGCGGCCGGTCCAGCGGCTCGCTCACCTGGTCTCCCTCCGTCGAGCGGGGACTCTGGCGGGTGCGGCACCGGCCGGTCAACCGCTCCGGGGCTCTTGCCCCGGCCGACCGCGCGGGGCACGCTGCGGCGTCATGACCGCGGACCCACCCGCCGCACGGCACGCGGCCCTCGACCGCGCCACCGCGGGGCTCGACCCGCCGTTCGCCGTGCTGGACCTCGCCGCGCTGGACGCGAACGCGGCGGACCTGGTCGCCCGCGCCGCCGGCAAGCCGATCCGCGTGGCCAGCAAGTCCGTGCGCTGCCGCGGCGTGCTGCGCCGGGTGCTGGCCCGGCCGGGATTCTCCGGCGTTCTCGCCTACACGCTGCGCGAGGCGCTCTGGCTGGCCGGTGGCGAGGAGCCGGTCAGCACCGACGTCGTCGTCGGCTACCCGTCGGTCGACGCCGTCGCGCTCCGGCAGCTCGCCGGGGACGAGCAGGCGGCCGGCCGGGTGACGCTGATGGTCGACTCCGTCGAGCACCTGGAGCTCATCGACGCGGTGGCCCCGCCAGGAGGGCCGGTGCTGCGGGTCTGCCTCGACGTCGACGCCTCGCTGCGCGCCGCCGGTGGCCGGGTGCACGTGGGCGTCCGGCGGTCACCGGTGCACACCCCCCAGGACGCCGTCGCCCTGGCGCGGGCGGTGCTCGCCCGGCGCGGCGTCGAGCTGGTGGGCCTCATGGCGTACGAGGCGCAGATCGCCGGCCTGCAGGACGCGCCCGCCGGCCGGCCCCTGCGTGGGCTCGCGGTACGCGGGCTGCAGGCGCTCTCCGCCCGGGAGCTCGCCGCCCGGCGCGCCGCGGTCGTGGCCGCCGTCTCCCCGGTCGCGCCCCTGCGGTTCGTCAACGGCGGCGGCACCGGGAGCCTGGAGCGGACCGCCGCCGAACCGGCCGTGACCGAGGTGGCTGCGGGCTCGGGCCTCTACTCCCCCACCCTGTTCGACGGCTACCGCGCATTCACGGGGCACCCGGCCGCCTTCTTCGCCGTCCCCGTGACGCGCGTCCCGGCGCCCGGTGTGGTGACCGTGGCCGGTGGCGGCTGGATCGCCTCGGGGCCGCCGGGGGCCGACCGGCTGCCGGTGCCGACCTTCCCGGCCGGGCTGCGCCGGTTGCCCGGCGAGGGGGCCGGCGAGGTGCAGACGCCGCTGCGCGGACCGGGCACCGCGGGTCTGCGCATCGGTGACCGGGTGTGGTTCCGCCACGCCAAGGCCGGAGAGGTCTGCGAGCACGTCGGCGCCCTGCACGCGGTCGCGGGCGACACCGTCGTCGACGCGCTGCCCACCTACCGCGGCGAGGGCAAGGCCTTCGGCTGATCAGCGGGCGCGGGCGACCCTCGTCTCGTCGAAGACCGGCTCGGCGGACTCGTAGACCCGGCCGTCGGCACCGAAGACCAGGAAGCGGTCGAAGGAGCGGGCGAACCAGCGGTCGTGGGTGACGGCGAGCACCGTCCCGTCGAAGGCCGCGAGCGCCTCCTCCAACGCCTCCGCGGAGAGCACGTCGAGGTTGTCCGTCGGCTCGTCGAGCAGCAGCAGGGTCGCACCGGACAGCTCCAGCACGAGGACCTGGAAGCGCGCCTGCTGACCGCCCGACATGGTGCGGAAGGGCCGGTCGGCGGCGTCGGTGAGCCCGTAGCGCCGCAGCACGGCCATCGCCCGACCGCGGTCGACGCCCGGCCGGCCCGGCTCGCCGTGCCAGAGCAGGTCGACCGGGGTGCGGTCCTGCCACTCCGGGTGCGCGTGGGTCTGGGCGAAGAAGCCGGGGACGACGCGCGCCCCGAGCCGCCACTCCCCGGTGTGCGCGACCTCCTGGCCGGCGAGCAGCCGCAGGAAGTGCGACTTGCCCGCACCGTTGGCACCGAGGACGCCGACCCGGTCGCCGTACCAGACCTCGAGGTCGAACGGCTGCATCAGGCCGGTCAGCTCCAGCTGCTCGGCGACGATCGCCCGCACCCCGGTCCGGCCACCGCGCAGGCGCATGGCCACCTTCTGCTCCGGCGGGCGGTCCGGCGGCGGCCCGGCCGCCTCGAACTTCGCCAGCCGGGTCTGCATCGCGTGGTACCGGTTGGCCATGTCGGGTGAGTTGGCGGCCTGCTGCTGGAGCGTGCGCACCAGGTCGATCAGCCGCTGGTGCTCCTCGTCCCACCGCCGCCGCACCTCGGCCAGCCGCTCGTGGCGGGCGGTGCGCGCCTCCGGGTAGGAGGCGAAGCCACCACCGTGCACCCAGGCCGTCCCGCCCTCGACGGTCACCACCCGGTCGGCGACGCGGGCCAGCAGCTCCCGGTCGTGGCTGACGAAGAGCACGGTCTTGCGGGTCTCGAGCAGGCGTTGCTCCAGCCACCGCTTGCCCGGGACGTCGAGGTAGTTGTCCGGCTCGTCGAGCAGCAGCACCTGGTCGGGCCCGCGCAGCAGCGCCTCCAGCGCCAGCCGCTTCTGCTCCCCGCCCGACAGCGAGGTCAGTTCGCGGTACTTGCAGCGTTCGTAGGGCACACCCAGCGCCGCGACGGTCACCGTGTCCCAGGTGACCTCGGCGTCGTAGCCGCCGGCATCGCCCCACTGCGCCAGCGCGTCGGCGTAGGCCATCTGCGACCGCTCGTCGTCGGTCTCCATGAGCGTCAGCTCGGCGGCCTCCACCGCGTCCCAGGCCGCCCGCACCGCGGGGGGCGACAGATCCACGAGGAACCGCTGGACGGTCGTGCCGTCCCGCACTGCCCCGATGAACTGGCGCATCACCCCGAGTCCGCCGGTGCGGGCGACCGAGCCCGCCTCCGGCGTCAGGTCCCCGGCGATGATCCGCAGCAGCGTCGTCTTCCCCGCACCGTTCTCCCCCACGAGCGCCGCGCGCGCACCCTCGCCGACGCGGAAGGAGACGTCGTCCAGCAGCACCCGCCCGTCGGAGAGGGTGTGCCGGATCCCGGTCACGTCGACGTAGCCCACGCCGTCATCCTGCCCCGCCGGGCAACCGGGTTCCCGGGGGTCAGCCGATGTGCCGGTCCAGGCGGTAGCGCGCCAGCCGCTCGACCAGCTCGGGCAGCGCGCCCACCGGTGACCCGCCGAGCTCGCGGCGGCAGTCCCGGACGATCCGCACGACCACCCGTCGCCCGACCCGGCCGGAGAACTCCCCGCTGAGCCGGCTGACCGCCGCGCTGACGGCCTCGTCGCCCGGGAGGGCGCCGGCGTCCCGGGGGAACGCTTCACCGCTGGTGGGCAGCCCTCCCGCACCGGCGGGTTCGTCGGCGGCGGGGCCGGAGGAGCTCGGCGGGACGACCTGGGTCATCGGCGGTCCTTCGTTCCGGGGCGGTGCCGGGCCGGAGCGGACGCGGCGGTTCCATACGGTTCCGTTCCGCGGTGGCCGGCACCAGGGTCCAAGGACCCGTGGTCAGCCCACCACGATCGAGAGCACCGTCGCACCGGCGGCGAGCAGCATCGCCAGGACCACCAGCGCGGCGACCAGTCGCCGGCGCCGCTCCGCGTCACGCCCGCCGGCGCCACCCATCCCCATCACACCGGCCGACGCTACCGGCCGTCGGGAGACCGAACCGGTCGCCGTCCCCACAGCAGGGTGTCGAGAGCGGTGCCGTGCGGGGTGGCCCGGCGGACCTGCTCCAGCCGGTCGACGTCGAGGAGGCGCGCGACCGGCGCGAGGCGGTCGATGCTGTGCAGGATCGCCGGCTCCTGCGGCCCGCCGACACCCGCGGTGAGGTTCTCCACGTCGTGCCCGAGGAGCAGTAGCCGGCCACCGGGCCGCAGCCAGCCGACGGCCCGGGTGAGCAGCGCGGTCATCTCCTCCTCGGGCAGGTGGAGGTAGGCGACCAGCACCAGGTCCAGCGATCCCGGCGGCGCCGACCAGGTCAGCACGTCGGCGGTGACCCAGCGGACCCGCTCGGCGCCGGGGCTTCCCCGGCCGCGGGCGAGGCCGACGGCGGAGAAGTCGACCGCGGTCACCGCCCACCCCCGGGCGGCCAGCCAGAGGGCGTGCCGCGCCTCCCCGGCGGCGAGGTCGACCGCGGGACCGGGTGGTAGGTCACCGAGCAGCTCCGCCACGAGCGAGTTCGGCTCGGCCGGCCACTGGGCGTGCTCGGCGTAGCGCCGGTCCCAGTCCTCCGCCCGCACGCCGGCAGTCTCGCAGCCGGAGTCGCTGCCCGCGCCCGGACGGGGTAGTGGTGGTGCGTGGCCGCCGTCGTCTCCCTGGTCGTCATCGTCACGCTGGGCCTGCTCGTCACCCGGGTCGCCACGGTCGCGCTGACCATGACCGGCATGTCGTTGCAGCACGCCCGCTTCCAGGCCCGCTCCGCCTTCACCGGGACGGGCTTCACGACGTCGGAGGCCGAGGCCGTGGTCTCCCACCCGGTGCGCCGGCGGATCGTGATGGTGCTGATGCTGGTCAGCGGCGCCGGCGCCGTGTCGGTGCTGGGCACGCTGATCCTCACGTACGCGGGCGTGGACTCCACCGTGGGCGGGGTGCGCCGGACGGTCGCCATCGTCGGCTCGATGACCGCGCTGCTGTGGCTCTCGCGCAACGAGCGCGTCGACCGCGTGCTGCGGCGGGTGATCGAGCGGGTGCTGCGGCGGGTCGCCGACCTCGACCTCCGCGACTACGCCGCGCTGCTGCACCTGCGGGGCCAGTGGCGGGTCGTCTCGCTGCCGGTCAAGGACGACGACTGGATCTCCTCCCGGCCGCTGGGCCGGCTCCGCCTGCCCGAGGAAGGGGTCGCCGTGCTCGGCGTCGAGCGGGACGACGGCACGTGGATGGGCGCGCCCAGGGAGGACCTCCGGCTGCGCACGGGCGACGTCGTGGTGCTCTACGGGCGGCAGGCGATCCTCGACGACATCACCGACCGGCTGCACGGCGACGAGGGCGACCAGGCCAGCGAGCGGTCCCGCGCCTGGCACGCCGCGACGCCTCCGGTCGAGGTCGTCGAGCGCCGGCGCTGAGCCCGGGAGCCGTCGCACCCCTCTGTGAGGCTGTGCCCATGACGACCCCGCACGACGTGGCCCTGCTGCGGCTGGTCGCGCAGCGGCTCGCCGGGCCGCCGGCGGAGGACGCCGCCGCGGCCGTCCGCCGGCTGGTGGCGGTGCAGGGGCAGGACTTCCCGGGCGCGGTGACGTCGGTGGCCCTGCGCACCCGCAGCCGGAGCCGGGACGACGTGCTGCGGGCGCTCGACAGCGGGGCCGTCGTCCGGTCCTGGCCGATGCGCGGCACGCTGCACCTGGTGCCCGGAGAGGACCTGCCATGGCTGCTCGAGCTGCTGGGCCCCCGGGCGCTGGCCGGGCTGGCCGGCCGGCGGGCGGCCCTGGGCCTGACCGATGCCGATGCCGAGCGCGCCCGGGACCTCGCTCGGGCGGCCCTCTCGGGTGGCCGGCGGCTCTCCCGCCGCGCCCTGCTGGGGGTGCTGGACGAGGGCGGCGTGCCCACCACCGGCCAGCGCGGCTACCACCTGCTGTGGTTCCTCGCCCAGACCGGCACTCTCTGCCTGGGGCCGACCGAGGACGGCGAGCAGGCGTTCGTGCTGCTGGACGAGTGGGTGCGCGCACCGCGTCGGCCCGCCCGCGACGAGGCGCTCGCGGAGCTGGTGCTGCGGTACTTCCTCGGCCACGGCCCGGCCACGGTGCACGACCTGGTCCGCTGGGCGGGGACGACGGTGCGTGACGTCCGCACCGGGCTCGACGCGGTCCGCGACCGGCTGGCGCGCATCGAGGTGGACGGGACCGAGCACTTCCTCGACCCGGACACCCTCGACCGCTGCGCGGCGCACCGGGAGGCCGCCCGGGCACCGCTGCTGCTGCCCGGCTTCGACGAGTTCGTGCTCGGCTACGCCGACCGCGGCGCCGTCCTGGACCCGGCCGACGCCCAGCGCATCGTGCCCGGGCGCAACGGCGTCTTCCGCCCGACCGTGGTCGTCGACGGCCGGATCGCCGGCACCTGGCGGCTCACCGGCCGGGGCACCGCGCGCACCGTCGAGGCCGAGCCGTTCACCGCCTGGGACGCCGACGTCCAGGCAGCCATCACCCGGCTCGCGGACGCCTGGCCCTGACGGGCGCCGCCCCGCTGCTCCTCAGCGGCGCTCGACGAGGAACACGGGGATCTGCCGGTCGGTCTTCTGCTGGTACTCGGCGTAGGGCGGGTAGGCCGCCACGGCCCGCTCCCACCACTCGTCCCGCTCCGCACCGGAGATCTCCCGGGCGACGCCGTCCCACGGCTCGGGGCCGTCCTGCACGGTGACCTGGTCGGGGTGCGCCCGCAGGTTGGCGACCCACGCGGGATCGGTCGGCGCCCCGCCCTGCGAGCCCACCATCGCGTACACCCCGTCGTGCTCCACGCGCATGAGCGGCTGCTTGCGCACCTTGCCGCTCTTCGCGCCGCGGGTGCTGAAGATGACCACCGGCAGCCCGGTGTCCAGGAGCGTGTTCGCCTCCCGCCCCCCGGTCGCCTCGTAGCGCTCGACCTGCTCGCGCACCCACTGCTGCGGACTTGGTTCGTACTCACCCTCCAGCGGCATGCTCCCGAATCTAGGGGCGCCGCGGCGCGGCTGCCCGCCGACCCGGGTCGCGGGTGCCCGGGCCCCGATGGCACCGTGTCGTCGGCCAGCGGCAGCGCTGGTTCCGCACCGGGTACGAGACCGGTGACCCCAGCCGCTGCGACACCTTCGCCACCGACGACCTGGGCTGAGGAATGACCGACCACCTCCGCGTGACCCGGGACGGCTCCGTCGCCGTCCTCACCATCGACCGGCCGCAGAAGCGCAACGCGATGACCGTGGGGATGTGGGCGGCGCTGCCCGCCGTGCTGGCCCCGCTCGCCGACGACCCCGGGGTCCGGGTGCTGCTGGTCACCGGCGCGGGCCCCAGCTTCTGCGCGGGCGCCGACATCTCCGATCTGCTCGGTGGCGACGACCCCGCGGACCCGATGGCCGACGTCCGGCGGCACAACCTCGCCGCGCAGGCGGCGCTGCGCACCTTCCCCAAACCCACCGTCGCGGTCGTGCGCGGGCACTGCATCGGGGGCGGGGTGGAGCTCGCCACCTGCTGCGATCTCCGCTTCGCCGACCCGACGGCGGTCTTCGGGGTCACCCCCGCCAAGGTCGGCATCGTCTACACGCCCTCCTCCACCAAGGCCCTGGTGGACCTGGTGGGGCCGGCGACGACGAAGTACCTGCTGTACAGCGGCGAGCTGATCGACGCCCCCACCGCCCTGCGCACCGGGCTGGTCGACCGGCTCGTCGACGCCGAGGACCTGGCTGCCGAGGCGCACCGGTTCGCCGGGGTGCTGGCGTCCCGCTCCGCGCTCACCCAGCGCGCCACCAAGGAGACCGTGGCCGCGCTGGCCGAGGGCGGGGACGGCGAGGCGCTCGCCGCGGCGCGGTACCGCGAGACGATCGCCGCCGGGGAGCTGGCCGAGGGCGTACGGGCCTTCGCCGAGCGACGGGCGCCGCAGTTCCCCTGGCGTCGCTGATCGGCGGTTTCGCCCACCCCGCACCAGGGGTACCCCACCCGTTGCGCGGAACGGCGCTCTTCACGAGCGGCAGGCGGATGGCGTAGCGACGACGCTGCCCACCACCTGCCACCCCCGATCCCGCCCCGAGACGCACGGATGCGCCGGGTGGACTTCGGTCAGCTCTTCCCGCCCCACCAGGGCGCCGAGCCGACGTCGTCGCGGCACCCCGGGCCCGTGCAGCGCCCGGATGTGTGCCGCAACGGCGTCGGGGTAGCGCTCCCACCGACCAGCAAGCATGCCGAGGAGGACCGATGACTCACTCCATCGATGCCCCGTTCCCGCCACCGGTTCCGCCGACGAGCGGCGCGACGACGGGCACCACGACGGGCACCACGACCGAGAGCTCGTCGACCAAGGACGCAGCCAAGCACGAGGCGCAGAACACCAAGAACGTCGCCAAGCACGAGGCCCAGCAGACCAAGGACGTCGCCAAGGACGAGGCCCGCAACGTCGGGCAGACCGCGGCCCAGGCCGGCAGCCAGGTCGCCTCGACCGCCGCCGACCAGGCCATGAACGTGGCGAACGAGACCCAGCGCCAGGCCATGGACCTCATCGAGCAGGGGCGCACCCAGCTCAAGGAACAGGCCATCAGCCAGCAGCAGAAGGCCGCGACCGGCCTGTCGTCCCTCGCGCAGGAGCTGCGGGGCCTCGCCGACGGCACGAGCGACGGCGCCCCCGGCCCGGCGCGTGACCTGCTGCACCAGGCCTCCGGCGTCGTCGAGGGCTTCGCCGACAAGCTGCAGAACCGCGAGCCGGCGCAGCTCCTCGACGAGGTGCGCAGCTTCGCCCGCCGCAAGCCGGGCCTGTTCCTGCTCGGCGCCGCGGCCGCCGGGATCGTCGCCGGTCGGGTGACCAGCGGGGCCAAGACCGCGCACAGCGACTCCGGGTCGGGCAACGGTCACCGCAGCACGCCGACGAACTACGTCGACCCTGCGCCGACGTACTCGGACTACTCCAGCGCCACCACCGGCGCGGGGACCGGCACCGGCGCCCCGCTCCCGCCGCCGCCGTACGGCACGGTGCCGCCCGCCGGCAGCATGGTGCCCCCGGCGACGCCCGCTGGCTGGGACGACCCGTCCCGCCGGCCCGGTGAGGTGCGCTGACATGAGCACCCCCTACTCCGGGGCCACCCCGGCCGGGTCGCAGGGCTATGCGGAGCCGACGCCGCAGAACTACGCGGCGGACTACTCCCAGGGCCAGCAGCACAGCGGCGCCATGGGCACCCCCACCACCGACTCCGGTCACCCCGACGTCGAAGGCGTCTCGGTCGGCGCGCTCATCGGGGAGGTCACCAAGGACCTCTCCAGCCTGATGCGCCAGGAGCTCGAGCTGGCCAAGGTCGAGCTGAAGAGCGAGGCCAAGAAGGCCGGGCAGGGTGCCGGCATGTTCGGCGCCGCCGGCTTCGCCGGCTACATGGTGCTGATGTTCCTGTCCTTCGCCCTGTGGTGGGCGTTGGAGAACGTGATGGACGCCGGGCTGGCCGCCCTCATCGTGGCCGTCCTCTGGGGCGCCGTCGGGGCCGTCGCGTACGTGATGGGCCGCAAGAAGTTCGAGCAGGTCCACCCGAAGCCCGAACGGACCGTGGACACCCTGCAGCAGGTGCCCGGTGCCCTCAAGCCCAACTGACCACCAGACCGCTGAGGTCTCTTGAACGGCAGGAGCCGATACCAATGACCAGCAGTGACCCGGACGTCATCCGGCGGCAGATCGAGGACACCCGGCGCGAGCTCAGCTACGACGTCGACGCCCTCAACGAGAAGGTCAACCCGTCCCGCGTCATGGACCGGCGGGTGACCGCGGCCAAGGGCCGCATGACCACCCTCAAGGAGAAGGTCATGGGTTCCGCCCAGGACACCACCTCGGCGGCCCAGCACCGGGCCTCCGACGCGGCGGGCTCCGTGCAGGGCGCGGCGCACAACGCGGCGGGCTCGGTCCAGGGCGCGGCCTCGAACGCGGCCGACAGCGTGCAGAACGCGGCCTCGTCCGCGGTCGGCGCCGTCCAGCAGGCACCGGACACGATTTCGCGCCAGGCACAGGGCAACCCGCTCGCCGCCGGGCTCATCGCCTTCGGTACCGGCTGGCTGATCTCCAGCCTGCTCCCTGCCTCGCAGAAGGAGCAGCAGCTGGCCCAGCAGGCCGAGTCCACGCTGCGCGAGAACAAGGACGCGCTGCTCCAGCCGGCGAAGGATGCCGCGCAGGAGATGGGCGAGCAGCTCAAGCCGGCCGCCCAGCACGCGATGGAGGAGGTCAAGTCGACCGCCCAGGACGCGGCCGGGACCGTCAAGCAGGAGGGCCAGTCGGCAGCCCAGGACGTGCAGGGCCAGGCCCAGCAGTCCAAGCAGTCGGTGCAGGGCCAGGCCGAGCAGTCCAAGCAGTCGGTGCAGGGCCAGGCCCAGCAGTCCAAGCAGTCGGTGCAGAGCCAGTCCGGCTCCTGACACCCCGCGGGCCCACCGGCCCGCTCCGTTCGCCTGCGCCCCGCCGGGTCCTCCCGGCGGGGCGCAGTGCTGTCCGGACCGCCACCCCAAGGGGTGAGCCGCCGGTGCCCGCGCTGCAGGCCTTCCGTCGGGGCGCCGTTCCTCCTCAGGACGACGCCACCGGTCCCACCGCACCCGCGGGGCGGGACCACGACCGACGGGAGCTCCCGTGGACCCGGCCCTGCACTCCCCCGGCGGCGGCCCCGCCGGGCCGGCCCCGGGCGGCACCGTCCGGGTGCTCGTGGCCGACGACGAGGACGACATCCGCGGCCTGGTGTGCCTGGCCGTGCGCAAGGCCGGCTGCCAGGTGGTCGTCTCGGCGCCCGACGGCGCGGTCGCCCTCGCCGCAGCACGGGCCGAGCTGCCCGACCTGGCCGTCCTGGACGTCTCCATGCCGGGCGTGACCGGTCTGGAGATCTGCGCGGCGCTGCGCGCCGACCCCGCCACCGCCGGCACCCGGATCCTGCTGCTGTCCGCCGGCGCCTCCCCGGACGAGGTGGCCCGTGGCCTGGCCGCCGGGGCGGACGCGTACCTGGCGAAGCCGTTCAGCGTGGCCGGTCTCGTGCACCAGGTGCGGGCGCTGACCACGCGGGAGCCGGTGGCATGACCCTCGCCGTCCTCGACCGGCCACGGGACAACCCCCCGCCGTGGACCCGCCGGCTCACCCAGGCGTCCGCCTGGCAGGCCGCCGTCCGCGGGCCGCTGCCGTGCACCGTCCTGCTCGCCGCGGTCGCCCTGCTGCTGCTGACCGGTGACGTCCCGGTCGTCCACCAGGCCCTCGTGCACACCGGCCTCGCCGTCGCCGTCGCAGCCACGGGCGTCGCCTGGTTCTCCCGGTCGCGTTCCCTGCCCGGCTCGTTCGCCGTACCGGTCGCGCAGCTGGCCGCCGCGGGCCTCCTGTACGCCGGCACCGCGTCGGCCACGACCCTCGTCCTCCTGCTCGGCCCGCTCTGGGCGCTCGCCACGCACGCCGACCGCCGGGGAGTGCTGCTCGCGGTGGCCGGGACCACGGCCGTGCTGGCCGGGCCCTCGCTCGTGGGTCCGCTCGGCGGCGCCGACGACCTGCCCGGCGCGCTGTTGGTCGGCCCGCTGGCGGTCGCCGTCGGCAGCCTCGCGGTCAACGAGAGCACCCGCCGCGCGGCCGCCCAGGCGCGGCACATCGCACGGCTGCAGCAGGAGCAGGCGGCGCTGCTGACGCAGGTGCGCAGCCGCGCGGACGAACTCGACACCGCCTCGCGCATCCTCGCCGCCCGTGCCCAGACGATGACCAGCGTGATCGACGCGGTCACCGAGCAGTCGATCATCGGCACGGACCGCGACGGCACCATCCGCGTGTGGAATCCCGGCGCCGAGAAGATGCTCGGCGTGCCGCGCCCCGACGTGGTCCGTACCCGGTCGATCCTCGACTTCCACCTGCCGGAGGAGCTCGACGCCGCAGCGGCGGACGGCGGCTGCGGCACCGGACTCGAGGCCCTGGTGCGCGTCGCCCGGGAGCACGGCAGCGACGTCCGCGACTGGACCTACGTCGCCGCCGACGGCAGCCACCGCACCGTGTCGGTCGCCATCACCCCGCGCTCGGACGACCGCGGGGTGCACGCCGGCTGGAACTTCGTCGGCACCGACATGACCGAGGCGCGCGCCACCGAGCGGATGAAGGACCAGTTCGTCAGCCTGATCAGCCACGAGCTCCGCACGCCGCTGAGCTCGATCCTCGGCTACCTCGAGCTCGTCATGGACGACGAGGACTCACCCCTCACCGACGAGCAGCGGCAGTACCTGTCCACCGTGGAGCGCAACGCCCAGCGGCTGCTGCGACTGGTCGGGGACCTGCTCTTCACCGCGCAGGTGGAGAGCGGCCGGTTCACCCTGCAGCCCGCCGACGTCGACCTGGCCGGCGTTGTCCGGGCCGCCGAGGAGACGGCCCGGGTCGCCGCCGGCAACGCCGGCGTGCGGATCGTCGTCGACGTCCCCGGGGAGGGGATGGTGGTCTCCGGTGACGCCGTCCGGCTCGGGCAGGCGTGCGACAACCTGGTCTCCAACGCCGTGAAGTTCACGCCAGCCGGCGGTGAGGTGCGGCTCGTCCTCCGGTCGATGTGGCGCTCTGCCGACGGCGAGGTCCGTGCACATCCGGCGCCCGGCGCGGAGCCGGTCGCGCAGCTGTCGGTCAGCGACACCGGCATGGGGATCCCCGCCGGTGAGCAGGGCCAGCTGTTCACCCGGTTCTTCCGCTCCTCGACCGCCCAGCGCAACGCCGTTCCCGGGGTGGGGCTGGGGCTCACGATCACCAAGGCCATCACCACCGCGCACGGCGGCACGCTGGACCTGGTGAGCACCGAGGGCGTCGGCACCACCTTCACCATGACCCTGCCGGCGACTCCCGCGGGCTGACGGAGCCTGCCCCACCGCGCCCCCCGTTCCTGCCCGGGACGGGGGGCGCGGTGCGTACGGCCTGCCCCGTCCGCGGCCGCCGAGGGGCAGGCAGGAGTGCCCGTCGCTTCTTGCGGCTTCCTTGCGGATCGCTGGCGGGTGGCCTGCGGTTCGCCGTCCAGAGTCCTGGTTGTCGCCGGAACGCCGGCGGTCACACGGACACAGGAGAAGCAGGGACATGAGCACCAAGACCGCCACCACCGCCACCGGCTCCACCGCCCGCAAGGTCGTCGGCTCGCTCGGCGTGATCGGCGCGGCCGCCGCCGTGGCCGGCCTGGGGACGTTCGGCAGCTTCACCGACTCCACCTCGGTCGACACGACCATCAGCTCGGGCAGCGTCTCCATCGATCTCGCCAAGCCCGTCACCATCCCGGTGACCACCGCCGGCTTCGTCCCCGGCGACACGCTCACCCGCCCGGTGACGCTGGTCAACGACGGGGACACCGGCCTGGCCGCGGTCAACCTGAGCGCCACCGCCGCCGCGTCGAGCGTCCTCACCAGCGACGCCACCCGGGGGCTGCAGCTGTCCCTGCGGTCCTGCGCCGTGGCCTGGACCGAGGGGGGCACCCCCGCGGCGCGGACCTACACCTGCGCCAGCGGCGAGAAGATCCTCGGCTCGGGTGCCGTGCTCGCCCCCATCGACCTCGGCGCGGTGAACTCGCTGAACGTCGGCGGCTCGGACTTCCTCGCCTTCTCCATCGGCCTGCCGACCGCCGCCGACAACACGTTCCAGGGCAAGACCGCCGCCCTGACGCTGACCTTCACCGGCACGCAGCGCACCGGCACCGCCCGCTGAGCCCCGTCCGACGACCTCCCGGAGATCACGCCATGACCACCGTCCTCCCCGTCCGCGCCGCGGGGGCAGCTCCCCAGCTGCCCGCGAGCGAGGACGAGCGCTCCACGGCCGGCCACCCGGCCGCCCGGGCCCGCCGCATCGTGGGCCGCACAGCCCCGTGGCTGGTCCGCGGAGTCATGGGGGTCGCCGTCCTGGCCTTCGCCGTCCTGGCCGTCGGACCGCACGTGCTCGGCTACCGCACGATGACCATGCTGACCGCGAGCATGGCGCCGGAGATCGAGCCGGGCGACATCACCATCGCCACCCCGATCGACGTCACGGACCTCACCGAGGGCATGGTGATCACGTACCACATGCCGGTGGGCGACCACAGCCTCGTCACCCACCGCGTCGTCTCGGTCGACCGGGCCGCCGACGGCGGCGTCATCGTGCAGACCAAGGGCGACGCCAACGAGGCGATCGACCCGTGGACGGCCGGTCTCACCGGCGACACCGTCTACCAGGTGCGCGCCGTGATCCCGGAGTTCGGTCACGTGGTCCAGCTGCTGCGCACCCCGGTGATCAGCCAGGTGCTGCTCTACGGGGCTCCCGCGCTGCTCGCCGGCTGGCTGCTCCTGGCCATCTGGCGCCCCACCCCCGCGATCGAGGAGGACCGGGCATGAACGCCGTCCGCCGCACCCTGGCCGTCACCGGCCTCGCCCTCGCCCTCGCCGTGGGAGCCGCGGTCCCCGCCTCGGCCACCTATGCCGACAGCGCCACCGTCTCGACGACGGTCTCGACCACCACCGTGACCGCGCCGGCCACCGTCACCATCGACGACCGGTGCACCCGCACCGTCAGCGGAGGCTCCTGGACCTGGTACGGGATGTGGGTCCCCACCTACAGCCACTGGTACGAGGCCACGATCAGCTGGCCAGCGAGCACGACGCCCAGCGGGGTCGTCGGCTACCGCGTCATGGCCCACCTGAACAACGGCCAGTCGCTCGTCATGGCCGAGACGAGCGCGACGAACCGGACCGTGAGCGCCCGGGTGGACCGCGCCTACCTGGACTACCAGCCCCGTATCTCGGTCATCACCCTCACCAGCTACGGCTGGACCGCGGAGACGCCCCGCTCGGCGGTGCTGACGTGCTGACCGCCCTCGTCGTCCACGCCGACGCCGCCGTCCGCGACCAGGTCGCGGACCTGCTCTGCCTCGGTGGCTGGCACGTGCAGCACGCCGCCGGCCCCGAGGACGCCGTCCGGCACGCCCTGGTCACCGACGTCGACCTGGTCGTGACCGACCTGGCGATGCCGGGCGGCTCGGGTGCCGCGATGCTCCGCCGGATCCGGCGCAACGGGTCCCGCGCCCGCTTCGTGGTCGTCACCGCGGACCCGACCGCCGAGGACCGCGCGGAGGCGGCCACCGCCGGCGCACTGGTCACCCTCGCCCAGCCGGTGACGGCGCGGTCGCTCCTGGACTTCCTCCGCGGCCGGACCACGGTCGCGGCGCAGGCCGGGGACACGGGCGGTCCCAGCGATGCCGAGCTGGTGGACGCCGAGCTGATGACCCGGCTCCAGGGCATGTACGCCGATGCGCTGCCCACCCGGCTGTCGGCCATCGACCTGCACACCCGCGCCGGTGACGCCACCGCGGTCGCGTTCGCCGCGCACACCCTGGCCGGCACGAGCGGCCAGCTGGGCCACCCGGAGGTCGCCTCCCTCTGCCGGGAGATCGCCGCCGACGCCCGCCGTGGCGTGCTCGCCCACTCCCGGGTCGCCCGGCTCCAGGAGCTCGCCGGCGTCTAGTCCGGCCCGGCCAGGCATAGGAAGCTCTACCGGTGGTTCGCGCCCCCGATACGGGTGGATAGCTTCCTATGCCTCGAGACGACGGCTATGCGGCGACGAGGCGGTAGCCGACGCCGCGGACGGTCTTGATCTCCGGCGAGTTCAGGCCGGCGGCCACGAGCTTTCGGCGCAGGTTCGACATGTGCGCCTCCACCAGGCGCAGGTTGCCCTCCCAGTCGGTGTGCCAGACCTCGCGCAGCAGCGTCTCCCGCTGCAGCACCCGGCCCGGGCGCGACGCCAGCGCGGCGAGCAGGTCGAACTCGGTGCGGGTCAGGTCGACGACGTCGCCGTCGACCCGGACCTCCCGGCTGTCCTCGTCGACCTCCAGCTCGGCGAGCCGGCGCACCGACTCCCCCGCGGGGGCTGGCTCGGCGGCCGGCTGCGGCGCGGTCCGCGGGAAGCGGAGCATCGCCTGCACACGCGCCACGAGCTCACGCGGGGAGAACGGCTTGGCCATGTACCCGTCGGCGCCGACGGCCAGCCCGATGAGCAGGTCGACCTCCTCGGCGCGGGCGGTCAGCATGAGGACGTAGCAGGGCGTCTCGGCACGGATCTGCCGGCACACCTCGGTGCCGTCGGCGTCCGGGAGCCCGAGATCGAGGACGATGAGGTCCGGCGGCTCCCGCCGCACCTCCGCGATGGCCTCGGCACCGGTGCCCACGGCGCGCACGGCGAACCCGGCCCGCTCGAGCACCGTGGTCACCAGCTCGCGGATCTCCTGGGTGTCCTCGACCACGAGCACGGACTGATCCGCCACGACGCCTCCTCCTCACTGCTCGCTGAGGGTGCGGAGGGTGGTCCTCCGGTCACCTGACCGGGTGATCGGCACGGCGGCGGCGCGGCTTGAGCGGTGCACCGGTCGCCCGGTCGGGCGGGCCCACCCGGAGGGGTGAGACACGGGGCGCCCGGCTCATGCGACCAGCGGAAACGGCCGTCAACTCCCGCGGGGACACCCGTCCCCCTCCCGGGCAGCCGGGGGAATCCACCGACGGGAGCCGGAACCGTGGACGGTGCTCTGCACGTCCTGGTCGTCGACGACGACCCCGACACCGCACTCTTCGTGCGCACGGTGCTGCAGCGGGGCGGCATGACCGTGACCACGTGCGCCGACCCGCTCGAGGCCCTGGCGCTGGCGTCGCGCGTCGAGTTCGACGCCGCTATCACCGACATCGAGATGCCGGGCATGACCGGGCTGGAGTTCCTCGACCGCCTGCGTCAGCTGCGCGCCGACCTGCCGGTCACCGTGATGACCGCGCACGCGTCGGTCGACTACGCCGTGGACGCGCTGCGCCGCCAGGCCGACGAGTTCCTCGTCAAGCCGGTGCCCAAGGACACCCTGGCCGCCACGATCCGCCGGCTGGCGGAGGCCGCGCAGGCCAAGCGGGCCGCCGCTCCGCAGCGCCAGACCGTCCTGGCCGTCGGCGCTCACCCCGACGACGTGGAGATCGGGGTCGGCGGCACGCTCGCCGCGCACCGCTCCGCCGGTGACCAGGTGGTGATCCTGACCCTCTCCCGCGGCGCACGCGGCGGCGAGGCGGGCGACCGGCAGGACGAGTCGCTGGCCGCGGCCGAGCTGATCGGCGCCCGGCTGTTCCTCGAGGACCTCGAGGACACCCGGATCAGCCCGATGGACCCGACCATGTCGATCATCGAGCGGGTCGTGCAGGAGGTCCGTCCGACCATCGTCTACACCCACTCGGCCAACGACCGGCACCAGGACCACCGGGCCGTGCACCAGGCCGCGAGCGTCGCGACCCGCACCGTGCCGACCGTCGCCTGCTTCCAGAGCCCCTCGGCCACCATCGACTTCCGGCCGTCCCGCTTCGTCTCCATCGACGGGTTCACCCGCACCAAGCTCGACCTGCTCGCCAGCTTCCGCTCGCAGGCCGGCATCCGCAGCTACCTGCAGGACGACTTCGTCCTGGCGACCGCCCGTTACTGGTCGCGCTACGGCAGCGGCGGCCAGTACTGCGAACCGCTGGAGATCGTCCGGGACGCCGGGGGCGTCGTGGGCGCCACCAGCGACTCGGCCTTCCAGCAGTCCTCCCCCGCCACCTCGACCACCCCGGAGCGCTTCGGTGTCTGACTCTTCCCCCACCCGCGTCCTGGTGACCGGCGCCGGCGGACCGGCCGGCATCGCCGTGCTCCGCTCACTGGCCCGCCGCGACGACGTCGAACTGCTGGCTGCGGACATGGATCGCTACGCCAGCGGCCTGTACCTGGTGGACGCCGGTGCGCGGCACCTGGTCCGCCCCGGCCTCAGCGAGGAGTTCGTCGACTCCCTCGTCGCCCTGTGCGAGCGGGAGCGCGTGGACGTGCTGTTCTCCACCGTCGACGTCGAGCTGCCGCGGCTGGCCGCCGAGCGCAAGCGCCTGGACGCCGTCGGCACCACGCTGGCCGCACCGAGCCTCGAGACCCTCGAGGTCTGCCTGGACAAGTACGCCCTCGCGCAGCGCTGCACCGAGGTCCTGCCGACCCCCCGCACCGCGCTGCTCGGCGAGACCGACCCGGGCAGCTGGAACTACCCAGTGATCGTCAAGCCGCGGCGGGGGGCCGGCTCCCGCGGCGTGCACCTGGTCGAGGACGCCGCCGCGCTGACCGCCCTCGGCAGCGACGAGGACACCCTCGTGCAGGCCCACCTGTCCGGCGACGAGTACTCCGTCGACACGCTCGCCGACGCCGACGGGCACGTGGTCGCCGCCGTGCCGCGGTCCCGGCTGCGGGTCGACTCCGGGGTCTCGGTCGCCGGCGCCACGGTGGCCGACCCGGAGCTGGTGGAGACCGCCCGCCGGGTGGCCCGCGCCATCGGGCTGGTCGGGGTGGCCAACGTGCAGCTGCGCCGCGACGCCGAGGGCCGCCCGGCCCTGCTGGAGGTCAACCCGCGCTTCCCCGGCGCGATGCCGCTGACCGTCGCGGCCGGCGTCGACATGCCCTCCCTCGCCCTGGACCTGGCGCTGGGCCGCCCGCTACCGGACGAGGTGCCCTTCCGGGAGCTCGCGGTGGTGCGCTACCTCGAGGACGTCTTCCTCGCCCCGTCCGACGTCGTCGCCGAGGAGGCCGCCCGATGACCGCCGCCCTGGGTGAGCTCGACCTGCTGCTCACCGACCACCACGTGCACTCCACCTGGTCCGACGACGCCGTGAGCGCGCCGATGGAGAACCTCGTCGCCGCCCGCGACACGGGGCTGGCCAGCATCCGCATGGTCGACCACGTCCGGACGACGACGACCTGGGTACCGGGCTTCCTCGCCGAGGTGGCCGCCCTCCCCCGGATCGAGGGGCTGGAGGTGCTCACCGGCGTCGAGGCGAAGATCCTGGACGCCTCCGGCCGCCTCGACGTGCCCGAGGACCTCGTGGTCGGGCCGGGCGGGGTGGACCGCATCCTCATCGCCGACCACCAGTTCCCCGGGCCGGACGGCCCGTGGAGCCCGCGCCGCACCCTGGAGGAGATCGCGGGCGGGCTGTCCACCCAAGACGCGCTGTCGATCCTCGTCGACGCGACCGTGCGGGCGATGGAGCGCGCCGGGCGGGGCCAGCTGGCCCACCTGTTCTCGCTGCTGCCCAAGGTCGGCATGCACGAGAGCGAGCTGCTCGACGAGCACGTCGCCGCGATCGCCGACGCCGCCCTCCGGACCGGCACGACGGTCGAGGTCAACGAGAAGTGGCGCTGCCCCGGGCCCCGCGTCGTGCTGGCCCTCGCGGCCGCCGGCGTGACCCTCGTCGGCTCCACCGACAGCCACGAGGCCGCCACCGTGGGCCGCTACTCCTGGGTGGCCGACGCGGCGTCGGCGACCCGGCTGGTGGGTGCCCGGTGACCCTCCTCGCCGTCGGCACCGACGTGGCCGGCATCGGCGAGACCGTGCTGACCTGGTTCCTGCTGGCCCTGGTGGCCACCGGCGCGATCCCGGTCGTCGCCGGGCTGGCGCAGTTCCTCGTGATCCCGTTCCACGCGGTCCGCAACCACTACCGCGAGACGGGCCCGTACCTGCCCAACGTCGCGGTCCTCGTCCCGGCGTGGAACGAGGCCGCCGTCCTCACCAGCTCGATCGAGCGGCTGATGGGGCTGGACTACCCGCCGGACCGGCTGCGCGTCTACGTCGTGGACGACGCCAGCACCGACGACACCCCCGCCGTGCTGGCCGCCTGCGCCGAGCGCTTCCCCGGCCGGGTCGTGCACCTGCGCCGCGAGAAGGGCGGCGAGGGCAAGGCGCACACCCTCAACCACGGGCTGCGCGAGGTCCTCGCCGACGACTGGATGGAGGCGCTCCTGATCATGGACGCCGACGTCATCTACGAGCCGGCGTCGCTGCGCAAGATGACCCGCCACCTGGCCGATCCCACGGTCGGCGCGGTGACCGCCTACATCCGCGAGGGCAGCGGCGACCCGGAGGGGATCACCCGGTTCATCGGGTTCGACTACCTGGCCGCGCAGGCCGCCTCCCGCCGGGCGCAGAACGTCGCCGGTGCGATGGCCTGCCTCGCCGGTGGCGCGCAGCTGCACTCGCGGGAGAACCTCGTGGCGATCGGCGGGCAGATCGACACCTCCTCGCTGGCCGAGGACACGGTCACGACCTTCCGCACCCAGCTCGCCGGGCGCCGGGTCGTCTTCGAGCCGCACGCCCGCGTGCTGGCCGAGGAGCCGGCCGGCGTGGACGCGCTGTGGAAGCAGCGGCTGCGCTGGGCCCGCGGCAACGTGCAGATCACCTCGATGTACCGGCACCTGTGGTTCCGCAGGTCGGTGCACCCGGGGCTGGGCGGCTTCTTCTTCGGCGTCTTCTGGTTCGCGATCCTGCTGCTGCCGGTGGCGATGCTGCTGACCTCGATCGGCCTGATCGGGCTCTACCTGCTCGACAGCGAGCTGGCCTCGGAGGTGTTCGGGGCGGCGGTGTTCGTGCCGATCGCGACCTTCGTCTTCATGATCACGCTGACCATGTCGGTCGATCCGCGCACCGGTCTCAAGGTCTGGCGGGAGGCACTGCTGTTCCCGGGCGCCATCTCCTTCGTCGTCCTGCTGTCGGCCGCGTTCCCCGGGGTGATCCCCATGTCCGACGGCGTGGAGACGTTCTGGACGCTGTTCGTCTACAGCTGGCTGGTGCTCTGCATCCCGCTGGCCTACGGGGTCCGGAAGCTCGAGGGCACCCGCTGGGGCCGGCCGCTCGTGCCGCTGGCGCTCTACCTGGTCGGCTTCGGGCCGCTGATGTGCGCGATCACCGTGGACGCCTACGTCAAGGAGTTCCGCGGGGCGGCCATGACCTGGGACAAGACCGAGAAGACCGGGAGGGTCACGGTATGAGCAACCTCCACCAGCTGGTCGGAGCCGGGCAGCCGTTCCGGGTGAGCCCCCCGGTGGTGCTCACCGAGGAGGTGCTCGCCCGCTGCGGCGGCCGCACCCCGGTGTGGGCCGATCCGGTGGCCCTGGCCGACGAGACCGAGGCCGACCGGGTGCGCGAACGCCGGCTGTGGATGGGGCTCGCCGTCGCGGTCTCCGTCGTGGTCCTGCTGTACCTGGTGCGCACCGCCGTCCTCGGCGCCTGAGATCTGCGGCCCGGCCGTCCCCCTGACCCCGGGGCGGCCGGGTCGCAGCGCTCGGCCGGGCTCAGACGAAGGCGCTGATCCCGGTCAGCGCCCGCCCGACGATGAGCTGGTTGATCTCCCGGGTCCCCTCGTAGGAGTAGAGGGCCTCCGCGTCGTTGAAGAACCGGACGACGTCGCGCTCGAGCAGGATGCCGTTGCCCCCGAGCAGCTCCCGGGCCCAGCCGACCGTCTCCCGCGCCCGGCTGGTCACGTAGCTCTTGGCCAGCGCGGCGTGGTCGTCGCGGAACACGCCCTCCTCCTGCAGCTGCGCCACCCGGACCGCCATGCCGAGGCTCGCGGTGACGTTTCCGGCCATGCGGGCCAGCAGGTCCTGGATGAGCTGGAACCCGGCGATCGGGCGGCCGAACTGCTCCCGCTCCTTGGCGTAGGCCAGCGCGGCCTCGAAGGCACCCATCTGGCAGCCGACGGCGCTCCAGGCGACCCCGCCGCGGGTCAGCTTCAGCACCCGGTTGACGTCCTTGAAGGTGTTGCCGCCCTCGAGCTTGTTCTCGGCCGGGATCCGGCACCCCTCGAACGTGATGTCGGCGTTCTGCACCGTGCGCAGCGCGTACTTGCCCTCCATCTTGGTCGCGGTGAACCCGGGGGTGCCCTTCTCCACGACGAACGTCTTCACCGAGTCGTCGGCGACGTCGCGGGCGAACACGACGACGAGGTCGGCGAAGGTGCCGTTGCCGATCCACCGCTTGGCGCCGTCGATCACCCACTCGTCGCCGTCCTGCCGGGCCGTGGTCTCCAGGCCGAGCGCGACGTCGGAGCCACCGTGCGGCTCGGTGAGCGCGAAGCAGCCGATCTTCTCCAGGGCCAGCATGCCCGGCAGCCAGCGGCGCTTCTGCTCCTCGGAGCCGAGGTTGACGATCGACCCCATCGCCAGGCCGTTGTGCACCCCGAGGAAGGTGGCCATCGACGGGTCGACGCGGGCGATCTCCAGGGCGATGAAGCCGGTGAACAGCCGCGAGGCGCGCGGTGACCCCTCGGTGTCGTAGCTGCGGCCGACCAGCCCCGCCTCGGCGAAGCGCGGGATCAGCTCCATCGGGAAGGTGGCCGCCTCCCAGGAGTCGTTCACCAGCGGCCGGACCTCCTCCTGCAGGAAGGTGCGGATGCCGGCGAGCTCTTCCCGCTCCTCCGCCGACAGCAGCGACTCGTAGGCGTACAGGTCACCGGGTACCAGGTCGTCGGTCATGCGGATGTCCTCTCGTCGGTGGCGTCCCGCCTCCTACCCGTCCTGCCCCGACCGCAACTCGACGGCCGCCGACGGGACCGGCGCCGTGGCGGCCCGGTGGACGGCGTGCTCGACCATGCCGCGCTCCCCGGCGGACCGGAGCACCGCCGTCCGGATCCGGTCGTCGGCGCCGGGGGCCATGACCGAGAAGGCGACGACGACCCGCCCGCCGGGTGCCAGCACCCGCCGGACGACGTCCCACTCCGGTGCCGGCGGGGTCCAGAAGGCGCGGACGTCGAACGACACGACGGCGTCGAACCAGCGCTCCGGCAGCTCGGCCCCGACCAGCGGCGCGGTCTGCAGGGTCACCCGCCCGTCCTCGACCGCGACGCGGTTCCGCCGGGTCGCCGCGGCCACCATGGTCGCCGAGCGGTCGACGGCGGTCACGTGGCCGACCCCCGGCCGTCGGGCGAGCAGGTCGGCCAGCACGCCGTGGCCGCACCCCACTTCGAGCACCCGCTCCCCGGGTGCGGGGTCCACCAGCCCGGCCGCCCAGGACAGCCGCTCGGACGCCGCCACGGGAGCTCAGCTCAGCATCCGGGTGCCGGGCGGGAGCACCCCGCCCGCGAGCAGCGCCGCCGTCGCGTCCTGCAGCGCCGTGAGGGCCACCCGCTGCGCGTTCGGGCCGGTGGAGACCCGCGCGACGCCCAGCCGCTCCAGCTCGGCGACCGGCGGCGTGGCACCCGGCACGGCGAGCACGCTGAGCCGGCCGCGCCCCAGCGCCCCGGCCAGCGCGGCGATCTCGTCCGCCGCCACCACGCCCGGCACGAAGACCGCGGCGGCCCCGGCCGCCAGGTAGGCCCGGCCCCGGTCGGCCGCCTCCGCCAGCAGCGCCGCCCGGTCGGCCCCGGCCGGCGCGAGCAGGACGACGTCGGTCCGCGCGTTGAGCACGAAGTCGACGCCCGCGGCGCGGCCGGCGGCGACCACCTCCCCCACCGCGGCCACGGCCTCGTCCAGGGGGCGCTGCCCATCCTCGAGGTTGCCGCCCACCGCGCCGGCCGCGATCGCGCGCCGGGTGGTCTCCCCCGGGTCGCCGTAGCCGGACTCCATGTCCATGGACACCGGGAGATCCACGGCCGCGGTGATCCGCCGCACCACGTCCAAATGCAGGTCCAGCGGGATGCGCTCGCCGTCCTCGAACCCCAGGGACGCGGCGATGGAGTGGCTGGCGGTGGCCAGGGCGCCGGTCCCGGCCGTCGCGGCGACGACCCTGGCCGAGGTCACGTCCCAGACGTTGGCCAGGACGAGGATCCGGGGCCCGGTCTGGAGCCGCAGGAGCGCGCGGGCGCGGGACGCCAGGTCGGGCATGACGGCAACCTAGGGGTCACCCGCTGTTCTTGACCAGCGGCCTGGCGCGCAGCGGTTAGGAGAGGCTAACCTCCACACGACGCCCTGGTGTCCGCACCGGGGCCCGCCCGCCCGCCGTCTCCCGTTAGGCGACCGCTGCATGTACGTGTGCCACTGCAACGTGGTGACCGACCGCGACATCCTCGAGGCGATCGCCAACGGCGCGACCTGCATCGCCGACGTCGCCCGGGCCACCGGTGCGGGACGGACCTGCGGCAACTGCGTCGACTCGCTCCGCGACCTCGTGTGTCAGCATTGCCCGGTGCGAGCCGAGCGCACCACCGAGCGCCCGGCCGAGCGAGAGCTGGGAGTATCCGGTGCAGCCCGTTAGCCCCCGCGTGGTCGAACTGCTGAACGACGCGCTGACCTTCGAACTCACGGTCACCAACACGTACTTCCTCAACGCGCGCATGCTCGACGCCTGGGGTCTGCCCAAGCTGGGCAAGGTCTTCTACGACCTCTCCATCGACGAGATGCGCGACGCCGACGCCCTCATCCAGCGCGTCCTGCTCTTCGACGGCCACCCCAACCTGCAGCGCCTCGGCGCCATCCGGGTCGGCGAGAGCGCCGAGGAGATGCTGGTGCTGGCCCTCGACAGCGAGAAGGCCGCCGTCGCCCAGTTCAACGCCTCCGCGAAGGAGTGCCACGACCTCGGTGACCACGGCACCGCGTCGGTGTTCGAGGAGATGGTCCTGGACGAGGAGAAGCACGCCGACTGGTTCGAGGCGCAGATCGCGGCCATCGAGCGGGTGGGTGCGCCGCAGTACCTGGCCGCGCAGCTCGTCACCGAGACCCCCTGACGAAGGACCCCTCTGCCCCCCACGCCTCGCAGGCTCGGCGCGGGACCCTGCAGAGGGGCCGAACACCGAGGGCCGCCTCCCGATCACCGGGGAGCGGCCCTCGGTGCGTCAGCCGGCGAGCAGCTCGCGCAGCTCCTCCAGCTGGAGGGTCGCCGCGCGCAGCCCGATGCCGGTGTAGAAGACGTCGTCCTCGACCTGGTGGGCCTGCCCGTTCTGCACCGCGCTGAGCCGGGGCCACAGCGGACCGCCGACGACCGCCGCCTCGCCGGACTCGTCGGCGCCGCCGTAGGACGAGTACAGGACGACGTCGGCGTCGGCCTGCGTGATCTGCTCGGCGCTCAGCTCGGCGAACGTGGGGTTGTCGCCCTCCGGCAGGTCGACGTGGTCGAGGCCGATGTCGGCCAGCACCGTGCCGATGAACGAGTCCGGCCGGTAGGCGCGGATCGTGCCACCGACGAACCGGATCGGGCTGACCGTCGTCCCGGCCGCGTCACCGATGTCCTCGCCGAGCTGCGCGGCCTGCTCCTCGTAGTCCGCCAGCAGCTGCTCGGCCTCCTCCTCCTTGCCCAGCGCCTCCGCGTCCAGGAGGAGGTTCTCCTTCCACGTGTCGCCGAGGTCCGCGGCGAAGACCGTGGGTGCGATCTGCCTCAGCTGGTCGTAGATGTCCTCGTGGCGCACCTGGTTGGAGAGGATGAGGTCGGGCTCCAGGGCGGCGATCGCCTCCAGGTCGGGCTCGGCGATCGTGCCGACGACCTCCACCCCCTCGGCGTCCTCGGCCAGGTAGCTGAGGAAGTCGGTGTCCACGGCCGTGGTGACCGCGCCGACCGGTGTCACGCCGAGCGACAGCACCGAGTCGAGCTCGCCGGTGTCGAGGACGACGACCCGCTCGGGCTCCTCGGGGATCTCGGTGCTGCCCATGGCGTGCTCGACGGTGCGCGGGAACGCGGCGTCGCCGGCCGCGGCCTGCCCGGTCGAGCCGGCCTCGGGCTCGGAGTCGTTCCCGCAGGCGGCGAGGGTCAGGGCCGCCGCCACGGTGAGGGCGGTGGCCCGCAGGACTCGAGTCGTCATCGTTCTCCTTCGAACTGCCGCGCACGCCCGGGTGGACGCGCGTCTGGATCGACCGGCGCTCGTGTGCAAGACTGCCGGAAGCCAGGTGAGGCTAGCCTAAGTCGAAAGACGCCCCTACCTGCCCAGCCCGGGAGACGCCGTGACCGTCGAGACCGCGCAGATCCCCGCCTACCGCACCTTCCCGGTGCGCGTGGCGCGGGTGCAGCGGCTGAGCCCGAGCTTCCTCCGGGTCACCTTCACCGGGCCGGAGATGGCCGCGCTCGCGTCCAACGGCTTCGACCAGCGGATCAAGGTCATGCTGCCGCTGCCCGGCCGGGGCATCCTCGACTGCCCGGCCGGTGACGACTGGTACGGCGCCTGGCGGGCGTTGCCGCCGGAGCGGCAGATGCCGATCCGCACGTACACGATCCGGGCGCTGCGCAGCGAGAGCGGCGAGGTCGACGTCGACTTCGTGCTGCACGGTGCCACCGGCCCGGCGTCGGCCTGGGCCGAGCAGGCCACCGCCGGCGACGAGGTCGTCCTGGTCGCGCCGAACGCCCGGTTCCCCGGCGAGACCGGCGGCTTCGAGTGGCACCCGCCGGCCGACGCCTCCTGCCTGCTGATCGCCGGCGACGAGACCGCGGTGCCGGCCATCTGCGCGATCGTGGAGAGCCTGCCCGCGGGCCGGCGCGCCAAGGTCCTGCTGGAGGTGCCGACGGCCGGTGACGCCCTGAACGTCGTCGCGCCGGCCGGCGTGGAGATCACCTGGCTCCCCCGCTGGCCCGCCGACGGCGCCCCCGCCGCGCCGCGGGGGCAGCTGCTCACCGGAGCCGTCCTGGACGCGGTGCGCGAGCTGGGCGACCTGCTCTCCCCCGCCCCGGCTCCCGAGCTGGCCGACGTCGACGTCGACGCCGGGATCCTGTGGGAGGTCCCGGCCGAGGACACCGCGGCGCCGGGCTCCTCCGGCGTCTACGCCTGGCTCGCCGGAGAGGCCGGGGTGGTGAAGGGGCTGCGGCGGCACCTCGTCCAGGAGGTCGGTGTCGACCGCCGGTCGGTGGCCTTCATGGGGTACTGGCGCGAGGGCCGCGGCTCCGACTGAGCTCTCCGGTCCGACACCGTGTCACCGGCCGGTGTCCAGCTCTGCCTCGTGTTCGTCATGGTGCTGTTCACCCTCGGCGGGCTCGGTCTGCTCTTCGGCTTCTGACCGGTTGCGGCATCACCCGTTGGGACGTACCACGCGGCCCGCGCTCCAGGAGCGCCCCCGGTGTGCCGATGGTCTCGGTGCCGGACCGACTTCCGGGCCGGCCCACCGGTCCCCGGGCCGACGGGTGCGAAAGGACCACCTCGTGATCGCTGTGACCTGCCACAACGGTGAGCACTTCGCCGTCGACCCCGACCACATCGAGCGGATCGAGCACCACGCCGACACTGTGGTGCACCTGGTCGACGGCACCCACTACGTGGTGACGACGGAGTTCGACGAGGTGCTGCGCAGCATCGCCGAGCACCGGGCCGGCACGCTGGTCGCCCGGGCGCGGCTGACCAACGGCTACGCCGCCATGCCGACGGCCGCGCGGCTCGCCCGCCGGCACGGCACCGGCCGGGCGCCCGAGCCGGAGCTGGGCGCCCTCCCGAGCTGACGCCGGCGGCCCGGCCGGGACCGCTCCCGCCCGGGCCGCCGGACGCCGGGCTCAGCGGCGGTCGAGCCGCAGTACCTCCATGGTGCGCGCGGCCATCGCCGCCTCGCCCCGCGCGTTCGGGTGCACGATGACCGCGTTGGTCCCCTGCAGCACCGGCTCGACCCAGCGGACGCCGATCGGCTGGCAGGCGTCGTGCCCGTCGGAGACCCGGCTCAGGTCGACGTAGGTGACGCCGGACATCGATGCCGCACGCTTCACCGCGTCGTTGAGGGTGGCCTGGAGCTCGCGCAGGTAGGGGATGTCACCCTCGGCGAGGGCCATCCGGTCGAAGCAGCTGCCGCTGGCCGGCACGATCCAGGGGTAGCCGAGGATGGCGACCCGGGCGCCCGGCGCCGCCTGCCGGACGGCACGCAGCGTCTCCACGAGCGCCGGGAACGTCGTGGTGCGCACGGTGTCGGCGAACGAGCTGCCGTACCGGTCCTTGCACGGGCTGCCCTTGCCGAGCGTGGACAAGCCAGCCGTGCTGCAGGCGATGATCGAGTTGATGAAGACCCCGCTGTCGTTGCCGCCGATGGTCATGGTGACCAGCTCGGTGTCCCGGCTCAGCGCCTCGAGCTGCGGGGCGACCCCCGGGTACTGCCCCGCGAAGAAGTCGCCGGTGTCCGCGCCGCCGCAGGTGACGTCGGTGAGCCGGGCACCGATCGCGCCGGCGATGACGTGCGGGTAGTTGCGAGTCGAGCGCAGGCACAGCGGTGGCGCGGTGAGGTCCGGCGGCAGCACGCCGGAGGCCGCGCTGTAGGAGTCGCCGAGGGCGACGTACCTCAGCGGGGCCGGCGCGGCCTGCGCCGTGGGCGCGACGAGGACGCCGGCGAGAACCGCGACGGCGGCGAGGATGCAGGTAGCGAGACGGCGCACGTCTCCTCCAGATCGGGTGGGAGGGGTGTGTGCGCGGAACAACGCGCGACCTCACCAGGGGTTACGCGCGTCACACATCTCCGCGCGCCCGCCGCCCCACACGCAGCAGGCCGCCCCTCCCGGTGGGAGGAGCGGCCTGCTCGATCGGGTGGAGCTGAGGGGACTCGAACCCCTGACCCCCACACTGCCAGGCCGACGTGACGGCGTTCGCTGAAGTTCGCGGATGTCCGGAAAGGCCCGCTGACCAGCGGCTTCGTCACTCTGCCGGACGACGGCGAACGACCGCGAACCAAGATCGATCTGGGCCAACTGCAACCAGAACTGCAACCACGCGTCCCACGCTGGTAGCAGAACTAGTTAGCTTTGGCTGCAGTCCGTAGATGCTCGGAACGTCCGCTCATGCAGGTCCTCCGGGATGGCGCCGCCGTACTGGGTGACCGTCGGGATCAGGGGCCACACCGGCGAAGAAGACGACCTTGCCGGCCATCCGTCCTGCCATCACGTGGGCTCCGTTCTCGGGTCGTGCGGGGGTCAGGGGTAGACCAGCCGGTTGACGCGGAGGAGGAAGTCGTTCCCCCGGCCGGTCGGGTCGTCGGCCATGAGCTCAGAGATCACGGCCATGGCCAGGTCGCGCCGCTTCGGCGCGCGGCCGGGAACGGCTGCCGCCAGGGCGGCGGCCAGCTCGTCGCGCGTGAGGTCGGTGCAGTAGGCCGGCGTGCCGGGCTGCTGGCGCCAGGAGTCGGCCAGGCTGCCGGCGTCGGAGCCCTCGAAGCCGGTGTCCTCGACCAGCGCCATGCCCACGACCCGGTCCGCCTCCGCGTCCGCGGCCACGGGGATCGCGATCCGACCGGGGGTGCCGGCAGCCGCGTGCTTGGTGGCGAACGAGCCGGAGAGGATCGCGTTCCACGCCTTGACGACGGGGCGGCCGAGCTGTTCGGCGACCCACAGGCTCTCGACCTGTCCCTCGTCGAGGGCGGTGATGTGGCCGTCGCGGAAGGGGTAGTAGTTCGAGGTGTCCAGCAGGACGGCGCCGGCCGGCAGTTGGTCCACCAGCGGCCGGATGTCCGGGATCCGGATGAGCGGGATGGACACGATCAGTGCCTCGACGTCGGAGACGACGTCGTGGGCGTGGACGGTCCGCCCGCCCGAGGCGGTCACCTCGGCCGGGATGGTCTCCGGGCCACGCGAGTTGGCCACTTTCACGTTGTGCCCGGCCGCGCTGAGTCGCTGGGTCAGGGTGGCGCCGATGTTGCCGACGCCGAGGATGCCGATACGCATGCTGCTGCTCCTTCGGTTGGTGGTCAGGTCTGGTCGGTGGCGGGCGCGGTCGCTGTGGACGGCACCGGTGCCCGGCGGACGAACAAGGTCCCCACGACGGCGCCGAGGGCGATGACCGTTGCGGTTGCGAAGGCGGCCTGCCCGGCGGACTCGGCCTGGGCGAGGGTGAGCGCGCCGGCGTCGGCGGCGTCGGCACCGATGGTGTAGGCCGAGATGAGCACGGCCCCGCCCGCGGCGCCGGCCAGTTGCTGGATGGTGGTGAAGGCTGCGGTGCCGTGCGGGTAGAGGTCGGCGCGGAGGCCGGCCAGGGCCGTCGTCGTCATGGGTGCCCACATGAGGGCCTGCGATGCGGACATGATCAGGTAGGCGGCCAGGGCGGTCCCGACCGCGGTGTCCTGGTCCACGGTGCTGAGGAACCACAGGGACGCCGTCCAGACGATCGCGCCGGGGATCGCGAGGGGGCGTGGGCCGACGCGGTCGTACACCCGCCCGCCCAGTGCTGAGACCAGCGAGATGGCCGCTCCGCCCGGCACGAGGAACAGGCCGAGCGCGAGCGTGCTCAGGCCGAGGACGCTGGTCAGGATCAGGGGCAGCACGATCAGGCTGCCGAAGCCGATCATGGCGAGCACGAGCATCACCAGCAGGGACAGCGTGAACGACCGGGACCGGAAGACCCGCATGTCCAGCAGGGCGTTGCCGGACCGCTGCAGGGCGATCTGGCGCAGGACGAAGGCCGCGACGCCGGCCACCCCCACCGCGATCGGGATGTAGGGGGCGACGGGCGCGTGCCCGGACACCGACTCACCGATCGACGCCAGTCCGTAGATCAGCGCCCCGAACCCGACCGCGGACAGCGCCAGGGAGAGCACGTCGAGGGTCACCGGCTCGGGCGTGGTGATGTTCTTGAGCTTGAGCGCCCCGAGCACCAGGGCGAGGACGGCGATCGGCAGCATGAGGATGAACAGCCAGCGCCAGCTGAAGACGGACAGCACGACGCCGGACAGCGCGGGGCCGACCGCTGGCGCGACGGCGGGCACGGCCGTGACGATCGCCATCACGGCGCCGCGGCGGGCGACGGGGACCAGCCGCATGGCGGTGGTCATCAGCAGCGGCAGGAAGACGGCGGTCCCGACGGCCTGGATGATCCGGCCGGTGAACAAGACGCCGAAGCCCGGGGCGAGGGCGGCGACCGCCGTCCCGACGGTGAACTGCGACATCGCGACCAGGAAGATCGTGCGTAGGTGGAAGCGACGCATCACGAAGCCGGTGGCGGGGATGAGCACCGCCAGCGTCAGCAGGTAGCCGGTGGTGAGCCACTGACCGGTGGTCGGGGTGATGCCGAGGTCGGTGATCAGGGTGGGGAGCGCGACGCCCAGCATCATCTCGTTGAGCAGGACGGTGAACGTCGAGGCCATGAGCAGGCCGATGATCAGGGCGCTGCCGGGGGCGAGCCGGTCACTGGAGGAGGTCAGCGGTAGGGGCGGCGCGAGGGCAGGTGCCGGAGGGTCTTGGATGGCCATGTCTGTGCTCTCTGTCTTCTGGAAGTTGTGAGGAGGTATCAGCTCGACGTGTGCGCCGCTCCGGCGAGGCGCGGGTCGAGTCCGTACTGGCCGGGCGCGCCGAGGTGGCCGCGCAGGGTGGCCGTTTCGTAGTCCCGGTGGAACACACCGCGCTGCTGCAGCAGCGGCACGACCTGATCGACGAAGGCGTCGATGCCGTCGGCGTAGACGTCGATGGCCAGCGAGAAGCCGTCGCAGGCTCCGGCCTCGAACCACTCCTGCATGTGGTCGGCGACGTCGGCGGCCGTGCCGGGCACGACCGGGTGGTAGTCGATGACGCCGTGGGCCAGGACGTCCCGAAGCGACCAGCCTTCCCGCGCTACCTGCAGGGCGTGGGGTGAGCGCGGGTCTCCGGGGCTGGGCCGCGCCGCGGCCAACTGGGCGGCAGTCAGCGGGTCGTCGAGCTGGTCGGGCGTCAGGCGCAGCCCGAGCATGGCGCCGAGGTAGCCCACCTTCTGGTCGAGGTCGACGACTTCGTCCAGGCGGCGCCGCCGGTCCAGGGCGGCCCGCCGGGACGGCGCGATGCTCGGCATGAAGCCGGCGAACAGCTTGACCTCGTCGGGGTCGCGGCCGACGCTCTCGGCGGCCGCCCGCAGCGCCGTCCGGTGCGCCCGGCCCTCCTCGATGCTGAACGGGTTGGCGTACACGCCGCTGGCGTACCGGGCGGCCACCTCCAGCCCGTTGCCGCCTCCGCCGGCCTGGAAGACCACGGGCTGCCCCTGCTCCGACGGCGGGATGGGCAGCGGACCCCGGGAGGCGACGTGGCGGCCCTGCAGGTTGACCGGCTGGATCTGGCTCGTGTCGGCGAAGCGCTTGCCGTCGACGTCGCGCACCCAGGCGTCGTGCCCCCAGCTCCCCCACAGCGCCTGGACGATCTGGACGACCTCGTGGGCGCGCTCGTACTTCTCGGCACGGGACGGCAGCGTGATGCCGTAGTTGGCGGCCGCTGCCGGGAGCGAGGTGGGGACGGCGTTCCAGCCGGCCCGGCCGTGGCTGGCCACGTCGAGGGCCTTGAACTGGCGGGCGATCGTGTACGGCTCGTTCAGCGTCGTGGACGCCGTCGCCACCAGGCCGATGCGCTGGGTGGCCCGGGCCATCGAGGTGAGCACCACCAGCGGGTCGATGGCGTGGTTCGGGACCGCGCGCTCGATGTCGTTCTCCAGCGCCGGGGTGTCCGCCAGGAAGACCAGCTGGATCTTCCCGCGCTCGGCCGCCTGGGCGTGCCGCGCGAAGACGTCCATGTCGGTGTAGCTCGACGGGTCCACCCCGGGCATGCGCCAGGATCCGGGCTGGGAGCCGTAGCCGTTGGCGATCTGGATGGCCAGGAGCATCTGCGGGGTGGGCACGACGAGTCCTTCGCGATAAGGTGGAGAGCGTCTCCGGTTGACTCATCCGAAGATACGGAGACACTCTCCGCTTTGTCAACGAGGGGTGGTCGGACGTGTCCGAGACAACAGCGGCCCGCGAGCGCAGGCCACGGACGGACGCTCAGCGGAACCGGACGCACATCCTCGACGTCGCCGAGCAGTACTTCGCCGAACACGGCATCACCGGGTCCCTGGATGCCATCGCCAAGCGGGCCGGCGTCGGTCCGGGCACTCTCTACCGGCACTTTCCCAACAGGGAGGCGTTGCTGGACGCACTGCTCGAAGCACGCGCCGACGAGCTGGTGTCCCGTCGCGAGGCCATACGCGCCGGGGTGCGCGACTCGACCGACGCCCTCTCTCAGTGGCTGGACGCTCTGGGCACCTGGGCCACCGCCTTCGACGGGCTCCCCGAGCCCCTGCGGGCCGCGCTGACCGAGGAGACGTCCCCGCTGGCACTCACCTGCCAGGGCTATGTCACCACGACCGACGAGTTCCTCGCCGCCGCCCAGCGCGACGGCGGCGCCCGCCCCGAAGTGCGCGGCAGGGACCTATTCCTGGGCGTTCTCGCCACGAGCTGGGTGGGCGGTGCCGCCATGGCCGACGAGTCCTCGACCGCGGCGCTCAACGCCCTCATGAGGTCCGGCTGGGAAGTGCCCCGGCCCTCCTCCACCTAGCGGATCGCCCCGTAGTGGGGCAGTCCCCGGCGCGACAACGCACGACGCTGGGGTGCGGGCACACCGACTGGCCTAATCACGACGAACTTCTCTGCCGAGCGCTACGGCTGCTGGCTGGGCACATCTCCGGGCACGCCCGGGTCCGCGGGCCTCTCCACCGGGCCCGCTAAAAGAGCGATGACCAAGAGCGCGCCGCCGACGACCGCAAGCGGGCCATAGAAGAGCCAGACGGACCAATTGCGAAAATTATTCGGCCACCACCAGCGAGGGGAGCGAGCCTGGGTCGCTAAGCCCTTCATCGACAGCGGAACAATCGAGTTGTCGTCGGCAACCGAGTCGTAGACATTTCTGGCCCGACGCTCTGCGTTGAGGTATCTGGCGTCGAGGGCTCCAAACGCTATAAGAGTCAGAATGCCGAGCGCGATAAATGGCCAACTCTCGCGCACTAGAGCTACTCCAAATGCTGCGCCAGCGAGCGTGACCGACCAACCCTTCGCTGCGGCCGACGAGCCCGCCATCCGCCCAATGGCTCCCGAGATCAGGTCAAGATGCTTTCGTCGGTCTTCTCGGTCTTGATCGCTGGCGATGTCGTATCCGACAGGCTTGGACGTCGCCACAGCGGCTTCAAGGCTGAAGCGCATCCCATCCAAGTCTGCTGTCGACCACGTGGGGTTCGGCGACGGCCAGAAGTCCTCCACGGCGTCGCTCGCCCATCGAGGCACGACGTGTACGTGCAGATGGTTGACCGTCTGAGTGGCCGCCCGTCCGTTCGACTGGATCACGTTGAGACCCTCGGGCCGCATAGCGTCGCGCGCCGCGCCAGCGACGCGCAGGACCTCCGAGGCGAGATTTCGGGCTGTTCCCTGAGTCAGAGCCCATATGTCGGCGGCGTGATCGTTTGGTACCACCAAGACGTGCCCCCTCGTTGCCGGTTCGTCCGGCAGGAACACAGTGACACCGTGTCCCCGGGAGACGATGCGAGCCGGTGCGTCCCCCGCGATGATGTCGCAGAAGGCGCACTCCGGTTCACGCATGGAACTCATCAGGCGCGCTTGACGGCGCCCGCCACCCAAGACTCGAAATTGTCCCGAATGGTGGCGTACACAGCCTTGCTGTCGGCGCCGCTAGGGTTGTGGAGGGTGACGTGACGACTGAGCGCCTTGCCATCAGCGTCGAAAACCTTGTCGAAGGGGTTATCGCCGTAGGATCCCTTGTTGCCGTTCAGGTCCAGCATCCCGTGCACACGGATGCCGACGAGACGCTTCTTGTCCTGCCACGCCTTCTCGATCTCATACCTGACCCACTTGCGAGAGGCCGTCTCGCCGCCGACCAGCACGACGACGGCGTCCTTGCCCGCCATCTCCTTCGCGATCCAATTCTTGACCGCCTGATCGCCGCCCGCCTTAATCGTTTCCCAACGCTGGGCGCTGACCTCCTCGCGATCCTCCTCGATGGCGCCGATGTTCCGGATGCGCTGACACCGGGTCACGTCACCGTCGTAGTGGAAGCTCAGAAAGACCTTCTTGGCCATGTAGCACGCTCCTGCCGTTGATGCCCAGCTAACCTTTCCCGGATGCTCCCATGTACCGCCGACAGTCTGGGCAAAGCGCCCCGACCGCTCATCGGCATCGAGGGCGTCTGGTAGGCCGATCGGAGTTGTGACCCAGGGCTGCCACCAGCGTGCAACCAGTGCTGTCACGCGAGAAGGCGCACGGACAGGCGCAGTCGATCTTATCCTCGGCCAAGCGGCGTCAGACCTTCTTCGGGGCACCTCGGCCCGCCTCTGAGCTCCCTCCCACCGACAAGATCACGACCTGACACACCTCATGCATTCAGGGCTCTCGTTGCGTCGTGACGGATCGGGGTGACGTCGGCCGGGACGTTGATCCGGAGGGTGACCGGCATGGGCAGACGTCGGAATGCACCGGGGCGCCGAACGACGAGGCAGCAGCCACGGCAGCCGGAAATGCCGCCGTCCTGCGACCTCGGTGCTGATACGGCGGGACCTTCGAGCCTGTATCCCAGCATCGGCGGCGCGCCGCGTCCACGTGCGGGTGGTGCGGTGGGCCGATCGCCGTCAAAGAGACGGGGCGCCTGCCGAAGTGGTGCTCGGCGTCCTGCCGGCAACGAGCGTGGGAGCAGTCCCGAGCGGCCTCCTCGGGGCTCTCGGCAGTTCAGGTCGTCGAGCGACGAGTCGAGACGCCCGTGCCGCTCCCCCCGACCCGCCACGATTGGTCCCGCCTGCTCGGTGAGCTCGTCGTCCAACTCGACACCGGCCGCATCTACAACCGTGACCTCGACGAGCTGTCCGTCGCCCTTGCGGCCGTTGACGCCGCGGTGAACCGCCGGATGTATATCCGCAGCCGTACTGCTCCCCGCCCGCGCTGACCAGGAGGCAAGGGGTGACGTCCGCGCAGCCCCGGGGTGACGTCGACGGATCCGAACGTCACCCCGCTTCCTCACACCGGACGGCGCGGTTCAGCACCTTCCCGGGCGGCCCACCGCTGTTCGGATCGTCGCGTCCAGCCGTCACCAATCGACCGAGGAAAGCGCCTTCTCGGGGTGAGGCGCGACCCGCCCGCCGGTCGCCGTCACCGCCCACCGGGAGAACAGCGTGCGTATCGACCGTGAACCACCGGCTGACGTGAGCAGCGACCGTCTGCTCCTGACTACCGAGGAGGCGGCCGACGTCCTCCGGGTCGGACGCACCACGGTCTACGCCCTGATCAAGGAGGGCGAGTTGCGGCCGGTGCACATAGGCCGCAGCTGCCGGATCTCCCGTGCCGAGCTCGAGCGCTACGTCAGCCGGCTCGACTCTCCCCCACCGGCCGTCCCGGAACGCCCAGGGCGCCGCCGGCCCAGCGTTGTGGACCAGCCGGCGCTGTTCGCCCCGAGCACTGGCCGCCCGTCAGTGGGCTCCTGAACACTGCCCACCACCGACGACGACGGGGACGAGCCATGGCAGGGCGCTCAGCGAACGGTGAGTCGACGATCTACCAGGACGCCGACGGGCGCTGGCACGGATACGTCTCCGTCGGCTTCACCCTCACCGGCAAGCCCGACCGCCGGCACGTCAGCAGCAAGAGCCGCGGCGTTGTGGTCGCGAAGGTCCGAGAACTCGAGCGCAAGCGCGACTCCGGAACGGTCGGCGAGACGTCGACCCCGACAGTCGCCTGGTGGCTCGAGCACTGGCTGACCACCATCGCGCCGCGCCCGGTGCGACAGCGGACGCTGGAGAGGTACGAGTCCGCCGTCCGCAGGCACCTGATCCCCGGCATCGGACGCCACCGCCTCGACCGGTTGCGGCCGGAGCACCTCGACCAGCTCTACACCGCCCTGCTCGACGCCGGCTACTCCCCCGCCAGCGTGGTGCGCCAGCACCGCATCCTGTCTCGCGCGCTCACCGTCGCCCTGCAACGTGGCTACGTCGCCCGCAACGTGGCCAGCCTGGTCGACCCGCCCGCCCAGAAGCAGAGCGACGTCGCTACAGCCCTGGACCTCGGCGAGGCCCGCGCCGTCCTCGAAGCCGCGGCTCATGTGCGCAACTCCGCCCGCTGGACCGTCGCCCTCGCGCTCGGCCTGCGGCAGTCCGAGGCGCTCGCGCTGCAGTGGAAGGACATCGACCCGCTAGCCGGCACCCTCACCGTGCGGCGCAGCATCCACCGGGTCCGCGGCGGCGGGCTGGTCTACGAGGAGCCCAAGACCCGCCGCAGCCAGCGCACACTGGCGCTGCCACTGCCCCTGCTCGACGCACTCCGGGAGCACGAGGCGGCCCAGCTCGGCGAGCGGATGCTGGCCGGCTCGGAGTGGCACGACGAAGACCTGGTTTTCGCCCAGGTCAACGGCCGGCCGATCGACAAGAAGACCGACTACGACGACTGGACGCGGCTACTGCAGCAGGCCGGGGTCCGGCACGTCCGGCTGCACGACGGTCGGCACACCGCAGCCACCCTGCTGCTGAGCGAGAACGTGCACCCGCGGGTGGTCATGGAGCTGCTCGGCCACAGCCAGATGCGCACGACGATGGACATCTACAGCCACGTCATGCCGGCGCTCGCGCGCGAGGCAGCCGACCGGAGGGCGCCCTGCTGCTGCCAGGTAAGGGCGGGCGAACTGCAACCACAACTGCAACCAGAGACGACTCAGGCCGCTCCCCCGAAGGGGAACGGCCTGGTCATCGGGGTGGAGCTGAGGGGACTCGAACCCCTGACCCCCACACTGCCAGTGTGGTGCGCTACCAGCTGCGCCACAGCCCCGATCCCGGCCCGGCGACTTCCTCCGGGCCGGGAACGACTGTACAGGGCCGGGCGGCGGGGCCGACGGAGGGGGTCGGCGCGGTGTACCGCGTGGCGGGCCGCGTTCAGCCCTGCGTCATCTGGGCGACGCGGATGTGGTTGCCGAACGGGTCACGGAGGCCGAAGTCGATGCCGTACGGCTGCTCGACCGGGTCCTCGGTGATCTCGACGCCGCGCTCCTTCAGCTCGGCGTGGGTCTTCCACGCGTCGTCGCAGGCGAAGAAGAGGTGACCACCGGCCGCCCCCTTGCTCACCAGCTCGCGCACCTGCGCGGCCGTCTCCTCGCTCATCGCCGGGGGCCCGGGCTTCTCCAGCAGCACCGCCCGCCCGGGATCGCCGGGCAGCGCGACGGTGAGGAAACGCATGGGCCCGAAGTGCATGTCGGTCTGCACCTCGAACCCGAGCTTCCCGACGTAGAAGTCGAGGGCGGCGTCCTGGTCGGGGACGTAGATCTGGGTGATGGAGATGGTCGTCAGCATGGGCTGGACGCTAGGGAGCCGTCGCCGGCGACCGCTTCTCCGAAAATGCTCGATCCGTCGCCGGCCGGGCCCACGCCATCGCGAAGCAGGTGGGCACCGGCGGGAGCGGCCCGCGCCGGCGATGGGCGCTCGGCGACTCCCCCACGATGTCGCGGAAGACGCGGCTGAAGGTGCCCAGGCTCGAGAACCCGACGTCCATGCAGATCTCGGTCACGCTGCGGTCGGTGGCGCGCAGCAGGAACATCGCCCGCTCCACCCGTCGCCGCTGCAGGTAGCGGTGCGGGGTCTCCCCGAACGCCGCCCGGAAGGTGCGGATGAAGTGGGCCGGTGAGACGTGGGCCAGGCGGGCCAGCGTCGGGACGTCCAGCGGCTCGGCGTAGTCGCGGTCCATGGCGTCCCGCGCGCGCAGCAGCCGCCGGTTGGTGTCCTCGACGGCGTCGGCCACGCCGCGATCAGACCACGGCCGCCCGTGGTTCAGACGTGGACGCCGCGCGCGGCCAGCCACGCGATCGGATCCACCCGCTTGCCCTCCAGGCCACCCTTGTGCACCTCGAAGTGCAGGTGCGGCCCCGTCGACTGCCCGCGGTTGCCCAGCAGCGCGATGGTCTCCCCCGCCTCCACGTACTGGCCCGGCTCCACGAGGATCTTGTCCATGTGGCCGTAGACGGTGACGTCGCCGTTCTCGTGGAGGATGTAGACCGCCAGGCCGAAGCCGCTGGCCGATCCTGCGCGCAGCACCACGCCGTCGACGGCGGCGTACTCGGGGGTGCGCATGGGGGCCGCGAGGTCGATGCCGTAGTGGAAGGTCCCCCACCGGCTGCCGTAGCCGCTGGTCAGCCGGGCGCCGGCGACCGGCAGGACAGCCTTGGGTCGCGCGGCCTCCGCAGCGGCGGCCGCTGCGGCCGCTGCGGCCTCCTCGGCCGCCTGCCGCTCGGCGCGCGAGGCGGCGACCTCCTCGAGACGCGCCTGCGCCTCGGCGACGGTGATCGAGGCCTGCGGCAGCACCTCGACACGCTCCTCGGCCGTCAGCAGCGAGGTCTGGGCGGCGAGCACGGAGGTGGCTTCGGCCGCGGGGGCGCCCTGCAGGCTCACCCCGGCCGCGACGACGCCGCCGAGGAGGAGCGACCCCAGCAGCAGCGCCGGGCTGCGCCGGGCCTGCGCGCGGGGTGCGCGCCGGCGGCCACGGCCGCCGGCCGCTCTATCGGCTCGAGGCCGCACCGCCGCCAGCAGCTCCGTGCGGGCCTCCGGGCCGATACCAGCGTCCATGCACCCTGTCCGTCTCGCGTTCCTGGATGTGCGCGCCCCCGATCGGGCACCTCCATCGAAACACTCCGTGACGCATCCGTGACCAGGCGTTCGGCGCGTCGTCCGCGACACGCCGCGACGAGCCGCACCACACGCCCCGGGCGCCACAGCAGCCCCGTTTTCGAGTGACAACCGTGTGATTCGACCCCGGGCGCGAGGACGGATCAGTGATCGGCGATCATGGACGCCCACGGCACACTGCCAGCAGTTTGCGCCGCGCCGGAAACGGGCATTGCCTCCTTCTGGCGTGAAGCATCCGCGCCGCCCCGGTGCGCACCGCTCCCGCTACGCGGCGCCCGGCCTTGCGCGGCACCGAGTTTCACCCGTGTACTGCTGATCCACCCGCCCCCGGAACCGGGGCGGGTCGCATCCGCCGCGCTACGGACCGAGAAGGAGGGACGCGATGTCACAGGCCGAGCTCCTGCACCTGCAGACGACCGCCGGGACGGCGGCGGCCGGGCATCCAGCGCCCGCCCTCGTGCCCGATCCCGGCGCCCCGAACGTGGTGGCGGCAGCCGACATCCACCCGCTGACCGACGCCACCCTGCCGCTCCACGAGGCCCAGCTCAGCGTGCCGACCTACGACCGGTCGGCGCTCACCCCGGCGGTCGTCCACTTCAGCGTCGGCGGCTTCCACCGCGCCCACCAGCTGCTCTACTTCGACGAGCTCGCCGAGCGACGGATCAGCGACGACTGGGGCGTCGTCGGTGTCGGGCTGCACAGCCGCACGATGAAGGACGCCCTGGCCCCGCAGGACCACCTCTACACGGTCGTCGAGCGCAGCCCCGACGGCGAGCGCGCCCGCGTCGTCGGCGTCATGGTCGGCTACCACTTCGCACCCGACGACCCCGTCGCCGTGCTGGACCTGCTCACCGACGAGCGCACGCGCATGGTGTCGCTCACCATCACCGACAGCGGCTACCGGCTCGACCCCCGGACCGGGCTCTTCGACGCCGACGATCCCGACATCCGGTGGGACGTGCGTCGGCCCACCTCCCCCCGCACGGTCTTCGGCTACCTCGTGGAGGCGCTCGACCGCCGCCGGCGGGCCGGTCTCGAGCCGTTCTCCGTGGTCTCCTGCGACAACATGCACCGCAACGGCGACGCCGCCCGGGCGGCCGTGGTCGGGTTCGCCCAGTTGCGCGACGAGGTGCTGGCCCGCTGGATCGCCGACCGCGTGGCCTTCCCCAGCAGCATGGTCGACCGGATCACACCGCACACCAGCCCCGAGGAACGGGCCGCGGTGGCGCAGCGCTACGGCGTGGACGACCGGTGGCCGGTCATCACCGAGCCGTTCTCGCAGTGGGTGATCGAGGACAACTTCTCCGCCGGCCGGCCTCCGCTGGACGCCGTCGGCGTGCGGTTCGTCCCCGACGTGGGCCGCTACGAGCTGATGAAGACCCGGCTGCTCAACGCCAGCCACTGCGCCCTGGGCTACCTGGGCTCGCTCGCCGGGCACGCGAGCCTGGACGAGGTGATGGCCGACCCGGTGTTCGCCGGCTACGTGACCCGGCTCATGGACGACGAGGTCACTCCCCTGCTGCCGCCGCCCGACGGCATCGACCTCGCCGAGTACAAGCGCACGCTGCTCCAGCGCTTCGCCAACCCGGCGATCGCCGACGGCCTCCCCCGGCTGTGCCGCCGCGGCTCGACCAAGATGCCGCACCACCTGCTGCCGTCCCTGCGCCAGGCGCTCGCGGAAGGGCGGCCGCACGGCCTGCTCACCCTCGCCGTCGCCGGCTGGTTCCGGTTCCTGCGGGGCACCGACGAGGCCGGCCGGCCGCTCACCGTCGAGGACGCGCTCGCCGAGCGCCTGCAGTCGCTGGCCCGCGCCGGGGGCGACGACCCGCGGCCGCTCCTGGGCGAGACCGCGCTGTTCGGGGACCTCGGGGAGGACTCCGCGTTCGTGGCCGAGCTGCGGGAGGTACTGACCGCCCTCGACCGCGACGGGGTCCGGGCCACCGTGGCCGCCCGGACACCCGGACCCGCGGGTCTGCCGCGGTGACCGGCGCCTCCTCCTCCACCCCGTCCCCGAAGGGAGCCCAGCTGGTGCCGACCGTTCCGCCGACGCTGATCGAGCGGGTGCAATACCTGCTCTGCGACGCCGACGGCAACCTCTTCCCCTCCGAGGAGCCGGCGTTCGAGGCCTCCGCCGAGGTCACCAACGCCTTCCTCGCCTCCGTCGGCGTCGACCGCCGGTACGGCGCCGACGAGCTGCGCCACGCGGCCACCGGCATGAACTTCCGGTCGACCGCGCTGGCGCTCGCCGCCGGGGCGGGCATCACGGACGTCGACGTCGAGCCCTGGGTCGCCGAGGAGCGGCGGGCGGTGACCGAGCACCTCGGTGCCACGCTGCGACCGCACGAGCCGACCCTGGCGGCGCTGAAGGCGCTGGCCGGCCGGCTGGAGCTCGCCGCGGTCAGCTCCAGCGCGCTGTCCCGGCTGGCCGCGTGCTTCACCGCCACCGGGCTGGACGAGCTGATCCCGCCCGCGCGCCGGTACAGCGCCGAGGACTCGCTCCCCGTCCCGACCAGCAAGCCCGACCCGGCCGTCTACCGCCATGCCTGCGCGGCCCTGGGCATCGCTCCCGAGCAGGGGCTCGCGGTGGAGGACGCCGTCGCCGGGGTCCGATCGGCCGTGGGTGCCGGCTGCCCCACGGTCGGCAACCTGCTCTTCGTGCTCCCCCACGAGCGCGCGGCGCGCGCCGAGGCCCTCCTGGCGGCCGGCGCGCTGACCGTCGTCGAGTCCTGGCAGGAGCTGGCCGACCTCGTCCTCCCGGTGCTGGCCGGCGGACCGACGACCGGCGACGCGCTGACGGGAGCGGCCCGGTGAACATCGTCTACGTCGCCTTCCGGGGGCACTTCTCCGACAGTCCGCGCGCCCTCTACGAGGCCCTCCTCGAGCGGGGGGTCGAGGCCACCCACACGTGGCTGTCGGCACCGCACACCCAGGCCACCTTCCCGGCCGACGTCGAGACGCTGACGTTCGGCAGCCCCGAGTCGATCGCCGCGCTGGAGGGGGCCGACCTGGTCATCTCCAACGACCACATCCCGCTGGACTGGCAGAAGCGGCCGGGCACGACGTACCTCCAGACCTGGCACGGCACGATGCTCAAGCGCATCCACAACGACGTGCTGTGGGCGCCGGAGGGCCGGCTGGCCTACCTGGACCAGGACATCGCCCGCTGGAACCTGCTGCTGTCACCGAACGCGGTCACCACCGAGCGGCTGCGCAAGGCCTTCGGCTTCACCGGTCCGATCCACGAGACGGGCCTGCCGCGCAACGACCTGCTCTGCAGCCCACGGCGCGAGGAGCTGCGCACGCAGGTGCGCGCCGACCTCGGCATCGAGCCGGGCCAGACGGCGGTGCTCTACACGCCGACCTGGCGCGACGACCTGGTGTTCGAGAAGGCGGCGTCGAAGGATTTCGAGTTCGCCATCGACCTGGAGGACTTCTCCGCGCGCCTCGGCGAGGACCACGTGCTGCTGCTGCGGCTGCACAACATGGTCATGGACCGGCTGGAGATCGTCGACGGGTCCGCGGTGCGCGACGTGTGCAACCACCCGGACATCCGCGACCTGTACCTGGCGGCGGACCTGATGGTGACCGACTACTCGTCGACGATGTTCGACTTCGCGATCACCGGCCGGCCGCTGCTGTTCTACACCTACGACCTGGAGAACTACCGCGACCAGCTGCGCGGCTTCTACTTCGACCTGGAGGACGTCGCCCCGGGCCCGCTGGTGCGCGACAGCCGCGAGCTGGTCTCGGCGATCGCCGACGTCGACGGCATCAGGTGGGAGTACGCCGAGCGCTACGCCCGTTTCCAGGAGATGTTCTGCCACCTCGAGGACGGCGCGGCCGCGCAGCGCGTCCTCGACCTGCTCCTCCCGGGCGCACCCGCGTCCGGGCACACCACCAGCACCACCCCTGAGGGAGATGATGTCCGTGCGGACCGGTGACCACGTCCTCAACGCTGTCCGTCGGGGCAGCTCGCCCTCCGCCACCCGCACCACGGGTCGGCGCCCGCTGACGTCGTCGGTGCAGGTCGTCATCCTGGCCGCGGGCATGGGCACCCGGCTCGGGCGGCAGGACCCCAAGCCGCTGACCCGGCTCGACGACGGGCGCAGCATCATGCAGCGCCAGCTCGACGGCCTGCGTGCCGTCCTCGGCGCCGACGTGTCGATCACCGCGGTGGTCGGCTACCGCAGCAAGCGGATCATGAAGGCTGCCCCGGACCTGCTGTTCACGTACAACCCCGACTTCGCGGTGACCAACACGTCGAAGAGCCTGTTGCGCGGGCTGCGCACGACCCGCGAGGGCGGCGTGCTGTGGCTCAACGGGGACGTCGTCTTCGACCCGGCCGTGCTCGAGGCGACCCTGCCGAGCATCGCGGCGGACGAGAGCTTCGTCTGCGTCGACACCAGCACCGTCGCCGAGGAGGAGGTCAAGTACACCCTCGACGACGACGGCTGCATCCGCGAGCTCTCCAAGATCGTCCGCGGCGGCCTCGGCGAGGCGGTGGGGATCAACTACGTCTCCTCGACCGACAAGGCCACGCTGATCGAGCACCTCGAGAGCTGCTCGCACGAGGACTACTTCGAGCGGGGCATCGAGACGGCGATCGCCGAGCGCGGCATGCGTGTGCGGCCGGTCGACATCTCGCAGTACGCCGCGGTCGAGGTGGACTTCGAGGGCGACCTGCAGCGGGCGAACACCCTGTTCGGCGGCGGTGCGCCGAACATCGTCGCCGACATCGCCTGATCCGCGCGGGAACCGCCGTCAGGCCGCCGGCAACGGAAGGCCGGCGGCGGTTCCCGCGGGCGGGGCCGGGGTCTCCCGGAAGCGGCGCACCGCCGCGATGCCACCGACGAGCAGCCCCGCACCGAGGGTGGCCAGCACCCCCACCGCCAGCCGCGCCAGCGGCTCCGGCCCGGCGGAGAGCACGTTCGCCGACCAGAGCACGTCGACGTCGGGCAGACCCTGCACCAGCAGCAGCCAGCCGGTGACGACCGCCAGCAGCCCGGTCAGCGCACCCCGGCCCCGCCGCGCGGCCCGCAGCCCGAGGACGGCGCACAGCAGCGTGGCCGAGGCGGGCAGCAGCGCCGAGATGACGGCGCCCGTGTGCGAGCCCGCGGTCACCGGGGGCTCGGGGGTGGCCGCCGCGTGCCACAGCGACGCCAGGGCGCCCAGGGCGAGCAGGGCGCCCAGCGGGAGGGGCGTGCGCGCCAGCAGCCCGGCGGCCACCGCGGTGAGCAGCAGCGCGGACACGAGCGGCCACACGACCCACGGCGACGGCGGCGGGCTCCAGGTCAGCACGCCGGCGATCTCCGCCTCGGTGGCGCCGTGCCGGACGGGCACGACCCACTCCGAGACCACGTGCTCGCGGGTGGGGTCGGCCGCGACCTGTGGCGGGAGGACGCCCTCGCTCATCCAGTGCGTGCGGTGGTCGTGCCAGACGTAGTGCGGTTGGGTCGAGATCTGCTCCCACGCGGGCGCGGCGTCGGCGTCGGCGGAGGCCGGCAGCGCGGTCCGCCCGTACCGGTCGAGGTTGATGTAGGTCGCCGGGCTGTGCGCGTTGCGCCACACGCCGTCGGGGCCGATCCGCAGGTAGGGCTCGTCCGAGTACCCGGGAACCAGCACCTCGACGTCCGAGGTGTTCACCAGCTCCAGTTCGTCACCGAACTGCAGCGACCGCACGCTCACCCCCGGCAGCTGAGGAGTCACCGACAGCACGCGGGCGTCGAAGTCGCTCCCCGCCGCACCGCCCCCGACGTGCGCCGACGATGGCCCGGCCAGGGCCAGCAACGCCAGCACGGCGACCAGGACGGTCAGCAGCCGGCCGGGCCCCCGGCTCACGCGCCCGCCACCGCCTGGAGGTCCGCGGCGATGTCCTGCGGGGTGTTGCCCGCGTCGAAGGCGACGTGCGCCTCGTCGTCGGCGCCGTACAGCAGCAGCAGCGTCGAGTGCAGCCGTCCGTTGTCCTCGGCCTGCGGCACCCCGGCCGCCAGCTGGGCCTGGTCGATGCTGTCCTGGTCGCCGGTGAGGCCGATGAACGGGGTGGGCAGGTCGGCGTCGAACCGGCCCAGGTACTCCCCGAGCACCTCGGGGGTGTCGGTCGCCGGGTCGGTGGTCACGAAGACCACCTGGACCTGCTCGGCCAGCTGCGGGTCCAGCCCGCGCAGCGCCACCGCGACGTCGGCCATGGTCGTGGGGCAGACGTCGGGGCAGTTGGTGAAGCCGAAGAACAGCAACGTCGGCCGGCCCGACGTGGCCGCCTTGAAGTCGTACTCGGCGCCGGTCGTGTCCGTGAGGGTGAAGGACGGGCGGCGGTACGCCTCGTTCAGGTCCAGCCCGGCGTACCGGTCGTCGGGGGCCTCCACCACGGCCGGCGCACCCGCGGAGTGGTCGTGCTCCTCGGCGGCGTCGTCCGCCGAGCCCCCGCAGCCGGCCAGCAGCAGGCCCGTGGTGAGCAGCAGCGCCGGCGCGACCCGGCGGGGACGTCGAACGGCGGATGTCACGAGGACACGGTACGTCGGGAGGCCCGCACGCCGAGGACGACACCGGCGAGCGCGACGAGCAGCGCGAGGATCGACACGAAGAGCGCGATCGCGCCCGGGTCGCCGCCGGTGTGCCCTGCGGCCTCGTCGCCGGTGTGCCCCGCGGTCTCGTCGCCGGCGCCGTGCCCCGTCTGCTCGCCCTCGGCGGCCAGCGACAGCACCGGGGCCGGGCGCTCGGGCTCGTCCTGCCCGTCGACCGTGGGCTCGATCCACGCCGATTCGCTACCGTCGCTGTAACTCTGCACCGCCGGGAAGCTGAGCTGCTCGGCCTCCGGGAACGGTCCGCCGGAGAGGGCGAACTCCTGGAACTGGCCGGGCGCGATGCCGGCGCCGTCGGTGGCGCGGTACTCCACCACCGAGACGTACGAGCTGATCTGCCGGCCGTGCACCTCGACCGGCTCGGCCAGTTCGGCGGTCGTCATCGTCACCGTCCAGCCCGGCACCGGCTGCGCCCGGAGGGAGCCCATCGCGGCCTCCTCGGGGATCTGGATCCGCAGGGCGACGGTGCTGGCGGTGTCGCTCTCGTTCGGCACGCGGAAGGTGAGCTTGCCGTACCCGCCGGGCTCCGCGTCGGCGGAGGAGACGGTGACGTGGGCGGACGCGGCGGTCGCGAGGCCCACGGCCGCCACCAGAGCGGTCAGGGTGGCCAGCAGCAGGACGGCGAGCCGGGCGAGCGGACGGGGCAGGGACACAGGACTCCTCGGGAGGGAAGGGGAGGAACGCGGTCGGACGGGGGGCGGGAGGTCAGCGCACGGGGAAGTCCGTGGCCGCGGTGAGGGCGGTGAACTCGTCGAGCCGGACGGTGGCGGTGAGCGTCCAGGTGCCGGCGCCCGGGATCGACATGCCGTCGCCGACGAAGTGACCGGGGCCGGCGGGCTGCAGGGCGATCTCCAGCGGACCGATCTCCTGGCTCCGCTCGGTGAGGGTCACCCGGATCTCGGCCGGCTGCGCGAGCCGGCCGTCGTCGTCGAAGAGGTAGAGGTGCAGCGTGTTCGGGCCGGGGCGCGCGGGCTCGACCGTCATCTGCACGCTGCCCGAGGTGGCGCCGGAGCCGCTCTGCAGGGGGAGCACGACCTCCACCGGCTGGGCCAGCGCCGTCCGGGCCGGCGGCGTCGCGACCAGCACCGCCGACAGCGCGAGGACGACGGCGGCCAGCACCGCCTCCACGAGCAGTGAGCGCCGCAACGCCGGCAGGTGCTCGACCGCGGCCTCCGCCTGGGCCTGCTCCCGCTCCCCCGCGGCCGCCACCGCCGCAGGGGCGGGCTCGGCCCGGCCCGCGGCGGCGGTCGCGGCGGCGAACGCGTGCACGGTCGTCGTCCGGCGTCGCGGGGGACGGCGGACACCCAGCCGCTGCTGCACCCACACCCGGGAGATCCCGGCCGCGGCGAGGACGACCACCACGAGCAGCAGCTTGACCGCGAGCAGACGGCCGTACGTCGTCTCCACCAGTGCGGTGGGGGACGCGACCTCCCGCACCGACTGCACGATCCCGGACACGACGAGCGCCACGACCGCGCCGAACGCCAGCCGGGAGAACCGTGGGAGGGCGGCGGCCACGTCGCCCGGTGCGGCGCCCGGCCGCACCGCGGCGGCGAGCAGGCCGGCGAGCCCGCCGAGCCAGACCGCCATCGCCCCCGCGTGCACCGCCGCGACCAGCACGGCCAGGACCGGCCACGGTTCGGCGACCGGGTGGCCGACCGCCGCGGTCGCCAGGACCAGGCCGCCGCCCAGGGCCGCCACCCCGACGGCGGTCCCCCGCCCCGGTGGTGCGGCAGCCCGCCAGGCCCGGCGCAGCGCCAGCAGCAGGGCGACGGCCAGGGCGACGCGCGCGAGGGCGGACCAGCCCGCGCCCGTCCGCGCCGTGGCGCCGAGCAGCGCGGGGTCGGCGATCGCGCCGAGCCCCGCGCCCGCGGCATAGGGGCCCTGCAGGAGGAACCCGGTGGCCGCGGAGAGGGCGACCGCGGCGGCCCCGCCGAGGGCCATGCGCCGCAGCCGCGCGGTGCCCCGCCCGGTCGGCCAGCAGGTGGCGACCAGCACGGGCACCCCGAGCGCCAGCGCCAGCCCGGCGTAGCCCACCCAGCGCGCCACGGGCAGCAGCAGTCCGACGACCGGGTCGGTCGCCGCCGCCGCGTCCGCCGCGTCGGCGCCCAGCAGCTCCCCGTCGCCGACGACGAAGGAGAAGGCACCGGAAACCGGGTGCGAGTCGGCCGAGACCACCCGGTAGGTGACGAGGTAGCCGCCGTCGGGCAGGTCCCCGCGCAACGGGACGGTGACGACGTCGCCGTCGACGGAGGCGTTCCCGGCGTCCACCCGCTGCTGGTCGGCGCCGAGGACCCGGGCGTACCCGGCGCCCAGCGAGACGCCCTCGGAGAACCGCAGGGTCACCTCGTCGGGCGCGGCGTCGAGCCGCGCGCCCTCCCCCGGCGTCGTGGAGACCAGCGTGGCGTGCGCGGCCGCAGGACCGGCCGTGCCGATGCCCGCACCGAACCAGCCGAGAACCAGCAGCGCGAGCAGGAGGGCGGTGCGCCTCACGCGGTCACCCGCCGGTCGGCGACCGCGGGGACGGAACGGTGCCGGCGGCCCCGCCACGCGACGGTCGCCACCAGCGCCGTGCCGGCCACGAGCAGCAGGTGGGCCAGCGCCCGGTCGGTGTGCACGTGCCCGGCCTGCAGGTCGGCAACCGTCACCGGGAGCAGCAGGGCCACGAAGGAACCCAGGAAGGGCAGCCCGCCGGCCGCCAGCCGCGGACCGGCCGCGACGGCCAGGAACGCCGCGGCCAGCGCCAGGTTCCAGGCGCCGCTCTCCCGGGCCATGTGCACCGGGGCGCTCATCGCGCCGGCGCCGGAGGCGAGCACCGGCCAGGCCAGCGTCGCCTGCGCCACCCCGACGGCGAGCAGCGCCAGCCGCACCGCCGTGTCCGCCAGCCGGGCGCGCGCGGCCGCCCGCGCACCCGGGAGCTCGCGCGGCAGCGCCGAGAGGACGCTCGCAGTGAGGTCGGGCACCGACGGGGCCGGCGCCAGCCGCGCCCGGCGGGTCACGCGCTCGGCGGCGGCGGCCCAGGCCGCGCACCCGCGGCACGTGGCGAGGTGCGCGTCGAGCTCGTCGGCGGGCATCCCGAGCGGCTCGCCGTCGAGCCGCGCGGAGAGCGCCTCGCGGCAGGTGTGGCAGGACATGGTTGATTAGTCGCCGCCGGGCATCGCCCGGTTCCGGGCCTCCCGGGTGACCTGCGACACGCTGACGAGGACATGGACGACCTGGCACGCCTGGCCGCGGACGCCGCCGACGGCGACCCGCTGGCTGCGGCCACCCTCGTGCGGGAGACGCAGTCCGACGTCTGGCGGCTCTGCGCCGCGCTCGGCGACCGGGCCTCCGCCGACGACCTGACGCAGGAGACCTACCTGCGGGCGTTCGGCTCCCTGCACCGCTTCGAGGGCCGGTCCTCGGTCCGCACCTGGCTGCTGGCCATCGCCCGCCGGGTCTGCGCCGACGCGCTGAAGTCCCGCCGCCGGCGCCGGCTGACCCTGGTCCGGGACTCCGCCGACCTGGAACTGCTGGCCCCGCCGGGCGCCGCGGACGCCGTCGGCGAGGGCGCCGCGGTCGCCGACCTGCTGGCCCGGCTGCCCCCCGACCGGCGCGAGGCGTTCGTGCTGACGCAGCTGCTGGGACTGCCCTACGCCGAGGCCGCGGAGGTCGCCGGGTGCCCCGTCGGCACCATCCGCTCCCGGGTGGCGCGGGCCCGGGCCGACCTCGTGGAGTCCCTCGCTGCGGTGCGCGAGGACGCCGGCCCGGGCGAGACCGCGCACAGCTGAGCGCGCGGCGCCGGCACCCGCACCTCGCCGTGCCACAACGGGCCCATCGCGCGCACCCGCCACCGCCGTCCCACGCGTCGGGACCGGATCTGCGCCTAAGTGCATCGATCTGGTAGACATTGCGCCGTGACGCGGACGACGATGCTGCTCCTGGTGAGCCGCCGGCACGTCGACCTGCTGCGCGTCTGCACCGCCGCCTGTCCGGGCTGCTGAGCCCCCGCGCCTCCCCGGCGCCACCACGTCTCGCCCTCGCCTCACGCGGTCGCCGCTGCGCGCCCGCGTCCTGAGACCCCGGAGCCAGTGCCCGTGAAGACCCTGATCCTGCTCGCCCTCGCCGGGTTCGGTGCCCAGCTCGTCGACGGCAGCCTCGGCATGGCCTACGGCGTCACCTCGACGACCCTGCTGCTGGCCATCGGCACCAACCCGGCCGCGGCGTCGGCGACCATCCACCTCGCCGAGATCGGCACCACGCTCGCCTCGGGGCTCTCGCACTGGAAGTTCGGCAACGTCGACTGGAAGGTCGTCGCCAAGGTCGGAGTGCCCGGTGCGGTCGGGGCGTTCGCCGGCGCCCACTTCCTGTCCGGCCTCTCGACGTCGGTCGCGGCGCCGGTCATGTCGCTGATCCTGGTCTCGCTGGGCGTCTACATCCTGGTGCGCTTCACGCTGCGCGGCATCGACCGGCGGAACGTCGGCAAGCCCATCCGCCGGCGCTTCCTCACCCCCCTGGGGCTGGTGGCCGGCTTCGTCGACGCCACCGGGGGCGGCGGCTGGGGACCGGTCGGCACGCCGGCGCTGCTGGCCAGCGGCCGCATGGAGCCGCGCAAGGTCATCGGCTCGATCGACACCTCCGAGTTCCTCGTCGCGCTGGCAGCGAGCCTCGGCTTCCTGATGGCGCTGGGCTCGGCGGGCATCGACCCCCTGTGGGTCGCCGGGCTGCTCGCCGGCGGCCTCGTCGCCGCGCCGATCGCCGCGTGGCTGGTGCGGCACATCCCGCCGCGCATGCTGGGCTCCCTGGTCGGCGGGATGATCGTGATCACCAACACCCGCACGCTGCTGCGCAGCGACTGGGTGGGCGCCGGCGACGCCGTCAGCGCCCTGGTCTACGCAGTGCTCGCGGTCGTCTGGGTGCTGGCCGTCGTCCACTCCTACCGCCAGTACCGGCGGGACACGCGGCTGGAGTCGGCCGACGCCCTCGCCGAGGTGGCCGAGCAGAACGTGGCCGCCGACGCCACCGACTCCCGCGAGGTCCCGGTCGGCGCGGGCCGGCCCAGCGCCCCCCGCGACTGACAGGGCGCCGCACGGCACCCGCCGGCTGCTCCTAGCGGCCGGCCAGCAGGAAGGCCTCCAGCTCGGCCGGGAGGCCGGGTCCGGGCTGGTCGGCGGGGCGGTGCGCCGGCGGCGCCGGCCGCTCGTGCGTGCGCAGCCACGCCCAGGTGTCGGCGACGGTCGCCTCCAGCGCCCGCGTGGCCAGCCCGAGCTCGGCGGCCCGGGTGGTGTCGACGTCCCAGGCGGTGCGGGCGACCTCGTGGCGCAGCCACAGCGGCAGGTGCAGCCACTCCTGGACGCCGGCGGCGAGGAGGTCGGCCTCGGGCACCGGTACCCACTCCGCCGCGCTCCCGGTGACGACCCGGCAGAGCTCGAGCAGGCCGCCCAGGGTCGTCATGCCCGCCGGCCCCGTGGCGTTGACCGCACCGGTGCGGCCCTGCCCGGCCATGTCCACCAGCCAGGCGGCCAGGTCACGGGCGTCGACCAGCGCGATCGGCTGGGCGACGCCCTCGGCCGGGACGACCACCCGACCGCCGCTCGCGATGCGCTCCAGCCACCAGCCGAGGCGGTGGATCGGGTCGGAGGGGCCGACGATCAGGCCGGCACGGGCGGCGAGGAAGCGGCCACCGACGGCGGCGGCGAGCTCCCGCTCGCCGAAGGCCTTGATGGGCCCGTACTCGTCGTCCTCGGTGTCCCAGGTCGGCTCGCCGTCCTCCGGGCCGAGCGGCCCCGGCGGCCAGTTGCGGTACGCGTTGAGGCTGCTCACGAAGACGTAGGAGCGGACCCCGCCCAGCGCCGCAGCGGCGTTGCGGGCGGCGGCCCGGGTCTGGCAGGAGGTGTCGACGACGAGCTCGGGCTCCCACTCCCCCAGCGCGCGCGGCAGCGCGCCGGGGTCGTCGCGGTCGCCGTGCAGCGCCCGCGCGCCCTCCGGCGGCGGACCCGTCAGGCCCCGGGTGAAGGTGGCGACGTCGTGCCCGCGAGCGAGCGCGGCCTCCACCACGTGCCGGCCGAGGAAGTGGGTGCCGCCGAGGACGAGGAGTCTCATGCCGAGCACTCCAGCCCGGTCGGCGCCCGCGCGTCCAGGCAGTTCGCCGGCAGCGGATCCGCCGTCGGCGGACGAGCGTTACACCGCGCGGGACACCGGCAGCGTGGGCACCTGCGGAAGGGGCGTGGAACGGGCCGCGGCGAGCACCATCTGGGGCGAGGACGGCAGGCCCCGCCGGGTGCACAGCCGCAGCGCCCGGGCGCCGGTGAGGACGTCCGTCTCCGGCGGGACGACCAGTAGGTCGGCCCGGCGGTTCCCCCCGGCCCAGGTGAGGCAGACGACCTGCGGGTCCATGCTCCGGAAGCCGCCGGCGCGGACCGTGCGGCCCAGCACCTCCAGCTTGCGGGGGGCCGGCTCCCAGGCGTCGAGGGCGTAGGTGAACCGCTCCACCCGCACACCACGCCGCTCCAGCGCCGCGATCAGCTCCGGCAGCTCCACGGCGAGGTCCCGGCTCCGCGGGAACCACGCACCGTCGAACGCCGAACCGCCCGATCCGGCGTCGGCGCGCAGGCTCACCCGGACGTCGATGCCACCCCGGAAGCCCTCGATCGCCGGAACCGTACGGGTGATCGTCGCCATGAGCGTTCGGCCGCCTTCCTCTTCCCAGGGAGCCGGGGAGACGGCTCCGAGGTCAACGTAGGACGGGTGCGAGGCGAGACTCCTCGACGGCGTGGCGGGCGCGTCGGACCGCTTCGGCCAGTCATCACGATTCGTGACCCGACGAGCACGGAGCCCGCGCCGCGGACCGTGCGCCGCCGGTACGAGCACCGCACACGGGCAGTCGGGGGCGGGCCACGGCGAGTCAGTCCGCGCGGGGCCGCCCGCGATGGAGGCTCCGCGGCCTTGCCGTCGGGGACGGCGGTCTGCCTACCGTGCTGCGTCCACCAACGGGTGGGCCCGGATGGCGGACCGCCGAACCTGCCCACCGCCACCGGACCCGTGCACACGACGGGCAGGCGCGGGGAACCCACGAGATCCTGGCCCTCGGCCTCGGGGTGAAGCCGCAGCACGCGGCCGGGCAGCTCTCGCCCGAACCCGACAGCTAACCCCGCAGGCGGCGAGAGGCTTCCCCATGCTCAAGCACCGCACGGCACGACCCGGTCGCTCCACCCGCACCTCCGCGGCGGCGGCGGCCATGGCACGTCCGGCCGTGGTCCTCGCGGCCGCCGCGGCCGCCTCCCTCGCGATCGCCGGTCCGGCACAGGCCCACCCCGGGGAGCACACGGTCGTCCCCGGTGACACGCTGGGCGGGCTCGCGGCCGCCCACGGCACCTCGTGGCAGACCATCCACGCCGACAACCTCGCCACCATCGGCGCCGACCCGAACGTCCTGCGCGTCGGGCAGGTCCTCGTCATCGGCGGATCGGGCGCCGCCCCTGCCGCCCCCGCCCCCGCCGGCGGCGAGTACGTGGTGCAGCCGGGCGACACGCTGGGCGGCATCGCCGCCCGCCACGGCACCACCTGGCAGGACGTGCACGCCCTCAACCTCGAGGTCATCGGGGCGGACCCGAACGTGCTGCGCGTCGGGCAGCGACTCACCCTCGTCGGCGGCCCCTCGGCGGCCCCGGAGCGTGCCAGCCGCGCCGCGGACCGGCCGGCCCTCGACACCGCCGCCTACGGCGCGTGGGAACCGCACGTGCGCCCCGCCGTCGCGGAGGTCGCCGCGGAGTTCGGCATCCCGACGGTGCTCACCCGCCCCGGCCACAGCCCGTCGGAGGGCCGCGCCGCCGACTTCATGGTCTACGACGACCGGGCCACGGGCGACGCGCTCAGCCAGTACGTCATCGACAACGCGGCGCGCCTCGGCGTCGAGTACGTGATCTGGCAGCAGCAGATCGCCGGGACGTGGACGGGCTGGGCCTGGCAGCCCATGGAGGACCGCGGCTCCCCCACCGCCAACCACATGGACCACCCGCACGTGGCCTTCGTGCCGGCGCCGTAACGGCCCCATGACGCAGCGAGCCCCTGCCCGGATCACCGGGCAGGGGCTCGCTGCGTCATGGGCGGATCAGCTGGGCTTGGGCTTGCGGTTCTTGGCCTTGCCGCGCTCGGTCTGGTCGAGCACCACCTTGCGGATGCGGACGCCGGCCGGCGTGACCTCCACGCACTCGTCCTCGGCACAGAACTCCAGCGCCTGCTCCAGGTTGAGGATCCTCGGCGGGATCAGCCGCTCCAGCTCCTCGGAGGTGGACTTGCGCATGTTGGTGAGCTTCTTCTCCTTGGTGATGTTCACGTCCATGTCGTCCGGACGGGAGTTCTCACCCACGATCATGCCCTCGTAGACCTCGGTGCCCGGCTGGACCATGAGCTGGCCACGCTCCTGCAGCGAGAACATCGAGTAGGTCGTCGCCACGCCCTGGCGGTCGGCGACCAGCGAGCCGGTCGGCCGGGCGCGCATGTCGCCCAGCCACGGCTCGTAGCCCTCGAGGTTGCTGTTCAGCACGCCGGTGCCGCGGGTCTCGGTCAGGAACTCGGTGCGGAACCCGATGAGGCCGCGGGAGGGGACGACGTACTCCATCCGCGCCCAGCCGGTGTCGTGGTGCACCAGGTTCTCCAGCCGGCCGCGGCGCACCGCGAGAGCCTGGGTCAGGGTGCCGACGTACTCGCCGGGGGTGTCGATGGTGACCCGCTCGACGGGCTCGTGCAGCTTGCCGTCGATCTCCTTGGTGACGACGGTGGGCCGGCCGACGGTGAGCTCGAACTCCTCGCGGCGCAGCTGCTCGACGAGGATGGCCAGCGCCAGCTCGCCACGGCCCTGCATCTCCCAGGTGTCGGGGCGGTCGGTGGGCAGCATCCGCACGCTGACGTTGCCGACCAGCTCCTGGTCGAGGCGGTTCTTGATCAGGCGGGCGGTGAGCTTCTTGCCCGACTTGCCCGACAGCGGCGAGGTGTTGATCCCGATGGTGATCGAGATCGAGGGCTCGTCGACGGTCAGCGGGGGCAGCGGCCGCGGGTCGTTCGGGTCGGCGAGGGTGTCGCCGATCATGATGTCCTCGATGCCGGCGATGGCGACCAGGTCGCCGGGGCCGGCGCTCTCGGCCGGCGTCCGGGTCAGACCCTCGGTGACCAGCAGCTCGGTGATCTTGACGTTCTTGATCGTGCCGTCGACCTTGCACCAGGCGACCTGCTGGCCGCGCTTCATCTCACCGGAGTGGATGCGCAGCAGCGCCAGGCGACCCAGGAACGGCGAGGCGTCGAGGTTGGTGACCTGCGCGCGCAGCGGCTCCTCGGCGTCGTACTCCGGCGCCGGGATCGTGTCCAGCAGCGTCTTCACCAGCGGGCCGAGGTCCGGGCTGTCGGGGACGGTGCCGTTCTCGGGCTTGGTCAGCGACGCCTGCCCGGTGCGGCCGTTGCAGTAGACGATCGGGAACTCGAGGGCGTCGGCGTCCATGCCGGCGTCCTCCATGAGCTCCATGAACAGCTCGTAGCACTCGTCGACGACCTCTTCGATGCGGGCGTCGGAGCGGTCGGTCTTGTTGACCGCGAGGATGACCGGCATCCCCTTGCCGAGCGCCTTGCGCAGCACGAAGCGGGTCTGCGGGAGCGGGCCCTCGGAGGCGTCGACCAGCAGCACGACTCCGTCGACCATGGAGAGGCCGCGCTCGACCTCGCCACCGAAGTCGGCGTGGCCGGGGGTGTCGACGATGTTGACGACGACGGGGTTGCCGTCCTCGTCCGCCAGGCGGATCGCGGTGTTCTTCGCGAGGATGGTGATGCCGCGCTCGCGCTCGAGGTCCATCGAGTCCATCACGCGGTCCTGCGTGGAGTCGTTGTCCGTCCCCTCGCCCTTGGCGCGGCCGAGCGCGCCGGCCTGGCGGAGGAGGGCGTCGACCAGGGTTGTCTTGCCGTGGTCGACGTGGGCGACGATCGCCACGTTGCGCAGGTCGTTGCGGGTGGGCATGCGGAAGGGCACCTCGGGAGCTCGGGGGCGCGCCGCGCGGACGCGCGCGGGCATCAGGTCAACAGCCTTCGGGGCCCCGACCTTCCCTACACTCTAGGTGCTCAGTGCGCGGACACCGCCTCTCGCTGCTTGTCGACCACCCCGTAGGTGGCCCCGGCCGCGGCGACAGTGACCAGACTCACCGCGAACCAGGCGGGGAGACCGGCGCCCAGGGCGAGCACGTGCGCGAGCACGAAGGCGCCGACGTAGAGGGCGGCGAGCCCCGCGGTGACGGCGGTGCCCCGCCGTCGGGCGGCGATCCAGGCGGCACCGACCCCACAGGCGGCGAACACCGCGCCGCCGAGCGCCCGGACGCCGGTGCCCTGGGCGATGCCGAAGCCGGCGGCGAGGCCGACGGCGACCAGGAGCGAGGCGGGGATCCGGGCGAGGGCGGAGGTCGACATGTCCCCCAGTGTCCCTGTCGAGGAGTCGACCGCGGCGCCGCCCGGCCGCCTGGCATGGTCGCGGGGGTGTACGCACGGACCCGCCTCCTGGCCCTCGACGACGCCCCGGTCCTCACCCACCTCGTCCGCGCGGACCGGGAGTTCCAGGCGCCCTGGGAACCGGCCCGCGACGAGCGGTGGTACACCGAGGCGGGTCAGCGGACCGACGTCCGGGCGGCCCTCGAGCGGCACGACGCCGGGCTCGCGCTCCCCTGCGTCATCCTGGACGACTCCGGCGCGGTGGTCGGGCGGATCACGCTGAACAACGTCGTGCGCGGGGCCTTCCAGTCCGGCAGCCTCGGCTACTGGGTCGCCTCGGCCGCCAACGGCCGCGGGCTGGCCACCCGCGCCGTCGCCGAGATGCTGCGCCGGGCGTTCACCGACCTCGCCCTGCACCGCGTGGAGGCCGGCACGCTGCTGCACAACGCGGCGTCCCAGCGGGTGCTCCAGCGCAACGGGTTCGAGCGGTACGGGGTGGCACCGCACTACCTCCGGATCGCCGGGCGCTGGCAGGACCACGTCCTGTTCCAGGTGCTGAACCCTGCGATGGCGTAGCCCCCCGACCGACGCAGAGGGCCCCGGACGGCGAACCGTCCGGGGCCCTCGCGACGTGCTGGAGCGGCCCCCTGCGCGGGGGCAGAGGGGTCCTTACGCGGTGCGGAGCACGGCCTCGATCTCGAGCTCGACGTTGATCTTGTCGCCGACGACGACGCCGCCGCCGTCCATCGGCATGTCGATGTCGACGCCGTACTCCTTGCGGGAGATCTCGGTCTTGGCGCTGAAGCCGGCGCGGGTGCCGCCGTAGGCGTCCGGGCCGAAGCCGTTCAGCTCGAGCGCCAGGACGACCGGCTTGGTGATGCCCTTGATGGTGAGGTCGCCCTCGACGGTCCAGTCGGCACCGTCGGTCTTCACAGCGGTGGAGCGGAAGGTCATCACGGTGTGGTTGCCGACGTCGAAGAAGTCGGCGGACTTGATGTGCGCGTCCCGCTGCTCCTGCCGGGTGTCGATCGAGTCCATGTCCACCGTGGCGGTGACGCTGGACTGCGTCGGGTCCTCGGCGGTGACGATCTCGCCGGAGAACTCGCGGAAGTAGCCGCGGACCTTGCTCACCATCATGTGGCGGACGGAGAAGCCGACGGTGGAGTGGCTGGCGTCGATGTCCCAGGTGCCGGCGATGTAGCCGGGGATCTGGACGCTGGTGCTGCTGGTCATGGTGCCTCCCTGGTGGTCCTGCGTGGCGGTGCGATGTCTGGCGTCAGCGTAGTTGAGCGCTTGACTATTCCGCCAGTATTCTGTGCCCATGACCATGTCGGTGTCGTCGGAGTCCCTCCCCACGGGTGAGCCGCGCTGGCTCGATCCCGAGGAGCAGAAGGCGTGGCGCGCCTGGCTCTACAGCGCCCAGCTCCTGCTCGACCGGCTCGACCGCGAACTCAGCCACCGCACCGGCATCTCGCACGCCTACTACGAGATCCTCGTCGCCCTCTCCGAGGCGCCCGAGCGCATGATGCGGATGAGCGAGCTGGCCGACCGGTGCCTCTCCTCCCGGAGCCGGCTGTCGCACGCCGTCTCGCGGCTGGAGGAACGCGGCTGGGTGCGCCGGCAGGTGTGCGCCGAGGACGGGCGCGGCCAGCTCGCCGTCCTCACCGACGAAGGGTTCGCCGCCCTGGAGGGTGCGGCGCCGGTGCACGTCGAGGGCGTCCGGCGCGAGCTGTTCGACCAGCTCTCCCCCGCGCAGGTGGTCGCCATGCGCGACCTCGGCGAGACGCTGCTGCGCCACCTGGACCCGATGCGGATGCCCTGAGGCGCCCGGCCTCGTCGCACCGGCCGACCCCACGCCGCCCCTAGGGTCTCCTCATGGAACCGCGCAGCAGGAGGACCGCCCTCGTCGCCGGCACCGTGCTGCTGCTCACCGGATGCGGCGGCCCGGCAGCACCCGAGCTCGCCGTGCTCGACCGGTCGGCGACGGCCGAGGACGCCGTCCCGGACGGCGTCGAGGTGCCGGAGGGGGTCGACGACCTGCGTCACGTCGCCGAGGCGGACGGCGCTCAGGTCTACGCCGGCCGGGGCGCGGCCGACCACCCCTGGTGCGTCGTGGTGCTCGTGGGCTCCGTCGAAGGCGAGAACTGGGTGACCGGCTCGTCCTGCACGGACGACGACACCTTCGCCGAGCGAGGAGTCTGGGTCGAGGTGGGCGGCGCGGACGTCGAGCGCGGCGCCGCGACGCTGTTGCCGGACGACTTCGACGGCGAGCTCCGACCCGGTTGGGAGATCGCCGGGCCGAACCTGGCCCTGCCCACCGAGTAGCGACCGAGGTGGGCGGGCCTGCTAGGCGCGCCCGACGTCGTCCGGGGGCAGCGGCCAGCGCGGCACGCCCGCGACGGCGCCGTCGGGCAGGCGGCCGGGGAAGCGCGGCGGCCGCTTCTCCAGGAAGGCGGCCACCCCCTCGGCCGGGTCCGGCCCCTCTCCCAGCTCGACCAGCGCCCGGGACTCCGCGCGGTGGGCGTCCCAGGGCGAGGACGCACCGAGCATCGACCAGAGCAGCTGCCGGGCCGCGCCGACGGCGACCCCGCTGGTGTTCGCCACGATCTCCTGGGCCAGCCCGTAGGCGGTCGGCAGCAGCTCGTCGTCGGGCACCACGCGGGACACCAGCCGGCCGCGCAGCGCCTCCGCGGCGTCGAACACCCGCCCGGTCGCGACCCACTCCATGGCCTGGCTGATGCCCACCACCCGGGGCAGGAACCAGGAGGACGCCGCCTCGGGCACGATGCCGACGCGACCGAACACGAACCCGAAGCGCGCCGACTTCGCGGCGATCCGGACGTCCATGGGCAGGGTGAGCGTCGCGCCGATGCCCACGGCCGGGCCGTTGACCGCAGCGATCACCGGCTTGCGCAGCGCGGCGAAGGGCAGCGAGGCCACTCCCCCGGCGTCCCGGGGGAAGCCACCGATGTCCTCGCTGAGCGGACCCGGCGGCCGCTCCCGGGTGCGCCGGTCGGAGAAGGTGTCCTTTCCGCCGCCGAGGTCGGCCCCGGCGCAGAACGCCCGCCCCGACCCGGTCACGACCACCACGCGGACGTCGTCGTCGGCGTCGGCGGCCGCCGCCACGCGGGCGAGCTCGTCGGCCATCGTGAGGGTGAACGCGTTGAGCCGGTCCGGCCGGTGCAGCGTCACCGTCGCGACGCCGTCGGCCACCTCGTACCGCAGCTCGGTGAGGTCGCCGGTCATCGCCCCGCGCCCAGGGCTCCGGTGACGGCGAGCCGGGCGACGGCGTCGAGGTGCTCGGCCTCGTCCCCGAGCAGCAGCCGGTCCACCTTCGCCCGCCGCCAGTACAGGTGCGCGTCGTGCTCCCAGGTGAACCCGATGCCGCCGTGCACCTGGATCAGGGTGCTGGCGGCGCGCTCGAAGGTCGCCGCCGCGCATGCCTTGGCCGCCGCCGCCGCGAGCGGCAGCTCCGCGGGGTTGCAGTCGGCCGCCCACGCCGCCCACCAGACCAGGGAGCGCAGCTGCTCCACGCCGACCCAGGCGTCGACCAGCATGTGCTTGATCGCCTGGTAGGAGCCGATCCGGCGGCCGAACGCCTCCCGCTCCTGGGCGTAGGCCACGCCGAGCTGCACGCACCGCTCGGCGCCGCCCAGGTCCTCCGCGGCCATGACGACCGCGCCCACCTGCCGGGCGCGGGCCCACAGCTCGCCGGCGTCCGGGGTCAGCACGCGGCGGGAGGTCAGCCGGACGGAGGCCAGCCCGCGGGTGGCGTCCAGCGGGCGGCCGGGCACGACCTCGCCCTCGCCGACGACCAGGTCCGCACCGTCCAGCCCCAGGAACAGGGTGGCGTCCGCGGCGTCGACCGACGGCGCGGAGCCGTCGACGGCCCCGTCCAGCACGGCGAACCCCGTCGACCCGTCGGCCAGCTGCGCGGCCAGGTCGGGCGCGTCGCCGAGCAGCACCGCGGCGCGGGCGGCGGTGACCAGCGAGGGCGCGGCCAGGACCGCGCCGCCCTGCTCGGCCACGACGGCGAGGTCCAGCAGCGGGCGCCCGGAGCCCCCGGCGGACTCCGGGACCGTGATGCCGAGGAAACCGATGTCGGCCAGCGCCTTGCGGCCGGGTTCCAGCCCGCCGCCCTCCAGCCCGGCGCGCGCGGCGGCCGGCGAGGCGTTGCCCCGGTAGAAGTCCCGGGCGCCGTCGGCGATGTCGCGCTGGTCGGCGTCGAGGTCGAAGTTCATCGCGTCCCTCCCGAGAAAGGCCCGGCCTTGTCGCTGCGCGGCTCCGGCGGCAGGCCCAGCACCCGCTCGCCGAGGATGTTGCGCAGCACCTGGTCGGTGCCCCCGGCGATGCTGATGCCGGGCAGCCACGACTGGGTCCGCTGCCAGCGGTCGTCGCCGTCGGCGGTGGCGTACACGGCCTCGTCGCCCAGCAGCCGCACCCCGGCGTCGGCCATCAGCAGACCGGCCTCGGTGCCGGCGAGCTTCCCGGCACTGGCCTCGGGCCCCGGGATGCCGCCCTGGCTGAGCACGGTCAGCCGCCGGTACCCGGTGTAGCGGGCGGCGAGCGCCGCGACCACCGCCCGCCCGACCGCCTGGCGGGCCAGCACCTGCCGCTCGGGGTCCAGCCGCGGCAGCCGCTCCCGCGCGTGCTGGGCGAACTCCTCCACCGGCGCCCCGATGGCGCCACCGGCCCCGCCGATGGCCACCCGCTCGTTCATCAGCGTGGTGAGCGCGACCCGCCACCCCTCGCCGGGCTCGCCGAGCCGCTCCGAGTCGGGGATGCGGACGTCGTCGAAGAAGACCTCGTTGAAGTCCGCCTGGCCGCCCATCTGGCGCAGCGGGCGCACCGTCACGCCCGGGGCGTGCATGTCGACGACGAACATGGTCAGTCCGGCGTGCTTGGGCTTCTCCGGTTCGGTGCGGGTGAGCAGGATGCCGAAGTCGGCGACGTGCGCCAGCGTCGTCCACACCTTCTGCCCGTTGACGACCCAGTCGTCGCCGTCGCGGACGGCGGTGGTGCGCAGCGCGGCGAGGTCCGAGCCCGACGCCGGCTCGCTGAACAGCTGGCACCACACCTCGTCGGCGCGCAGCAGCGGGGCGAGGTAGCGCTCGCGCTGCTCCTGGCTGCCGTGAGCGATGACGGTGGGCCCGCACATGCCGATGCCGATGTGGTTGATCAGCCCCGGCACCCGGGCCCGGGCGAGCTCCTGGCCGACGATCGCCTGCTGCACGAGCGTGCCGCCCTGCCCGCCGTACTCCCGGGGCCAGGTGACGCCGACCAGGCCGGCCTCGGCGAGCACCCGCTGGGTGCGGCGCATCTCGGCCTCGTGGGTGCGGGCGTCGATCCCCTCCTGCCCCGGCGCGAGGTGCAGCAGCTCGCCGGCGTGCTCCTCGAGCAGGGCGCGCACCCGCGCCCGGTACTCGGCCTCGTCGGGGCTGTCGTCGAAGTCCACGGGCACGCCTCTCGTCGGTGAGTGGGTCGGCCGCAGCGTGACAGGCGTCACCCGGAACGGTCAACGGTGACTGTTCCGGGCCCCGCACACGGCCTACTGTTCCGCGGATGAGCGCAGAGCCCGTCGCCGACCGCGCCGCTGCCGGGCCCCGCTCGCGCTCGGAGCGGACCGCCGACAGCCGCCTGCTGATCCTCGACGCGGCCGTGGCCTGCCTGGTGGAGGACGGGTTCGCGGGCGCCTCGACGCTCGCCGTCCAGGCCCGGGCCGGGGTCTCGCGCGGCCGGCTGCTGCACCACTTCCCCTCCCGCGCCGAGCTGCTCGCCGCCGCCGCCGAGCACCTGTCCACGACCCAACTGGACGAGGTCCGTCGCCGGGCCGCCGCGCTGATGGAGGACGAGCCGACCGGGCGGGAGCGGGTGGAGCGGGCGATCGACCTGATGTGGGCGACGTTCCAGGAGCCCCCGTTCTGGGCGGCGATGGAGCTCTGGACGGCGGCGCGCACCGACCCCGCACTGCGCGCGGCCCTGCGCGGGGAGGAGCGGCGGCTGCGGGCGTCCATCGCCGCGGTGGCCGACGGCATCTGGGGGCCGGAGATCGCCGGCGCCGCCACCTACGCCGACCTCTGCGAGCTGCTCTTCACGAGTATGCGGGGCGTGGCGCTGGTCTACGCGTTCGAGGACCGACCTGCCGCCACCGACCCGCACCTGGCCCTCTGGAAGCGCCTCGCCGCGCGGCTGCTCGCCCTCGACAGTCAGGGTTGACCGCTCCGCCCTCGGTCGCCACCATGACGCAGATCACACCCGCGTCGGACGTCGAGGAGCAACCCGTGACCGTCGAGATCCCTCCCCTGCAGGGCCGGGGCATGACCCTGAGCGACCAGCTGGCCCGCTGGGCCCGCGCGACACCGGACTCGACGGCGCTGCGCTTCGAGGGGACGGGGCGCAGCTACGCGGAGCTGGACGATCGCGTCACCCGACTGGCCCGGGCGCTGCGGCAGCGCGGGGTCGGCACCGGTGACCGCGTCGCCGTCCTGACCCTCAACGGCATGGAGGGGTGGGAGTCCTACCTCGCCGGCGTCCGGCTGGGCGCGATCGTCGTCCCGGTGAACTTCCGGCTGGTGGCCGACGAGGTCGCCTACGTGCTCACCGACTCCGGCGCCGTCGCGCTGGTCGTGGACGCGCCGCTGGCGGAGGTCGCCGCCAAGGCGCGCGAGCAGGCGCCGGACGTCGCCGCCGCCCTGGTGGTCGGCGGCGGCGACGCCGGCCCGGGCAGCGAGGACTACGAGACGGCGCTCGCCGCCGCCGGCACCGACCCGCTCGACGTCGTGGTCGACGAGGACGAGCCGGCGTTCATCATGTACACGTCGGGCACGACCGGCCGCCCCAAGGGCGCGGTGCTCACCCACCGGAACCTGCTCCTGCACGCGTTCAGCCAGATCACGACGCTGGGCTGGGACCCCGACGACCGGGTGGGCGTGCCCGGCGCGCCGCTGTTCCACATCGCGGGCCTCGCCGGCGGGCTGCCCCCGCTGCTCCTCGGCGGCGTCCACGTGATCATCAAGTCGGGCGCCTTCGACCCGGCCGCGACGCTGGACATGATGGAGCGGGAGAAGGTCTCCAGCATCTTCCTCGTGCCCGCGATGTGGGCCGCCGTGCTCGCCGTCCCCGACCTCGCCTCCCGCGACCTCTCGTCGCTGCGGCGGGTCTCCTGGGGCGCGGCCCCCGCCTCCACGACGCTGCTCCGCGCGCTGATCGACGCCTTCCCGCAGGCGGAGGTGGTCACCGCGTTCGGCCAGACCGAGTGCAGCCCCGTCACCTGCCTGCTGCGCGGGGAGGACTCGGTGCGCAAGATCGGCTCGGTCGGCACGCCGATCCTCAACGTCGAGGTCCGGGTGGTCGACGAGGCGATGGAGGACGTCCCGCGGGGCGAGGTCGGCGAGATCGTCTACCGCAGCCCGATGGTGATGAAGGAGTACTGGAACAAGCCGGAGGCGACCGCGGAGGCCTTCGCCGGCGGCTGGTTCCACTCCGGCGACCTGGTGCGCCAGGACGAGGACGGCTACTTCTACGTCGTCGACCGCAAGAAGGACATGATCATCTCCGGCGGGGAGAACATCTACTGCGCCGAGGTGGAGAACGTCCTGGCCGCCCACCCGAAGGTCGCGGAGGTCGCGCTGATCGGCGTCCCCGACAGCCGGTACGGCGAGGCGCCGCTGGCCGTCGTGGCCCCGCGCGACGTGGCCGACCCGCCCACCTCCGAGGAGCTCGGCGCCTGGTGCCGTGAGCGGCTGGCCCGCTACAAGAACCCGCGGGAGTACTCGGTGGTCGGGGCGCTGCCGCGCAACCCGAGCGGCAAGGTGCTCAAGACCGCCCTGCGCCAGGAACACTCGGCGGGCTCCCTGGTCGCCGAGCCGGTCGTCTAGTCAGTCGGCCTGCCCGGGACGCACCAGCCCCGACTCGTAGGCGACCACCACCGCCTGCACCCGGTCCCGGACCCCCAGCTTGGCGAGCACGCGTGCCACGTGGGTCTTCACCGTGCCCTCGCCCAGCACGAGGCGGTCGGCGATCTCGGCGTTGGACAGGCCCCGGGCGACCAGCCGCAGGACCTCCTCCTCGCGCGCGGTCAGCCGGTCGAGGCCGGGTGCCCGTGCCAGGGTCGGACCGACCCGCCGCACGTGGTCGTCGAGCAGGCGGCGGAGCAGGCTGGGCGCGAGCAGCACGTCACCGGTACCGGCCGAGCGGACGGCGGCGACCAGCTGCTCGCGCGGCATCGACTTGAGCAGGAACCCGGCCGCCCCGGCGCGCAGGGCCTCCACCAGGTGCTCGTCGGCGTCGAACGTCGTCAGCATGACCACCGCCGTCGCCGCCGCGGGGTCGGCGCAGATGCGGCGGGCGGCCTGGATGCCGTCCAGGCGGGGCATCCGGACGTCGACCAGCGCGACGTCGGGGCGCAGCTGCCGGCACAGGCCCACGGCGTCGACCCCGTCACCGGCCTCCCCGACGACCTCCAGCCCGGCCTCGGCCTCCAGGATCATCCGCAGCCCGGCCCGCACGAGGGCCTCGTCGTCGGCCAGCAGCACCCGGACGCTCATACCGCCGCATGCTCCGGCACCGGGACCGGCAGCACCGCGCGGATGGTCCAGCCGGTCCCGTCGGCCCGCGGCCCGGCGGTCAGGCAGCCGTCGAAGAGGGCCACGCGCTCCCGGAGACCCAGCAGGCCGTGCCCCGCCCGCCCGGGATCGCCGCCTCCCGGGCCGTCGTCGGACACCTCGACCGTCAGCGCCTCGGCGGCGAACTCGAGCACCACGCTGATCGGCGCGCCGGGGGCGTGGCGGAGCGCGTTGGTCAGCGACTCCTGCACGATCCGGTAGGCGGTCGCCTCCACGGCGGCCGGCAGCGGGGGCACGGCGCCGTCCGCCGTCATCTCGACGTCCCGCCCGGCCGCGCGCGCCGCCACGACGAGCTCTTCGATGGCGGCGATCGAGCCGGGCAACGGGTCCGCGGGCCCTTCCTCCGGGTGCTCCCGCAGCACGCGCAGCATCCGGTGCAGGTCGTCGAGGGCCGTGCGGCCGGACGCGAGCACGACGTCCAGCGCCCGGGCCGTGGCCGGCTCCCGAGCGCCCAGGCTGGCCTGCGCGGCCTCGGCGTGCAGGAGCATCAGCGTGACCCCGTGCCCGACGACGTCGTGCATCTCGCGGGCGATCCGGCGGCGCTCGGCGGCCAGAGCACCCGCCCGCTCGGCCTCCTGCCGGCGCTCGCGTTCCCGCGCCGCGACGGCCTCGCGCTCGGCCGCGACCGCCCGGTCCAGCCGTTCGCGGGCCAGCCGGGCGAACACCCAGACGACGACCGGGATCGCCATGTTGGCCACCTCGTCCGCGGCGTTCACCGGTCGGTCGGCGACGAACGGGTAGACCTGCACGGCGGCCAGGACGGCGAGCAGCCCGAGGACGGCGTCCCGGCGGCGGTCGGCGTACTGGGCCACCGAGTAGGTCAGGACGAGGACGGCCACGAAACCGGCGACGGCGGGCGCCTCCCCCAGGACCGTCTGGAAGGCGAGCCCCGCTGCGCCGACGACGGCGGCACCCACCGGCCTGGCACGCCGCGCCACCAGGCTCGCCGTCATGACGGCGAAGGCCACGTGCTGCAGGCCGCGCGGACCGCCGAGCTCGTCGGCCGCGAGCAGCTCGACCTGACCGGCGACCGTGAGCCCGACGGCGAGCACGCCGTCGCGCACCGGCACCGGGAGGGCCCGCCACCTGCTCAGCACGCCTCGCATGGCGGGCAGCGTAGGACCGTTCCGGCGCCCGGCGGGTCCCTCCGACGACCGATGCGGGGTCTGCCTCGCGGGGGATGCCCCGGCGACGCCCCGACCCCGGGATCGGCCCGGAGGGGGACGGCGTGCCGGGCCGCGGCCGCCAGCGTGGGCCCGACGGCGCGGACCGCGCGCCCACCACCAGGAGGAACCGCCATGACCACGTCCACCCCCACCGCCACGGCCACCAGCGACCCGGCCGGGGTGCAGCACGGCTCACCCGTCCCGGCCGTGGCCGGCATCGGCGCGCTGGGCGCCTTCGCCGCGGCCGCCGTCGTCCTCGGCGACCCGCTGGCGGGGGCCGGGAACGCCCAGGAGGCCGCGGCGGCGCTCGGCAACGCACCGGTCACGCTCGCCGCGACCCTGCTCGGCGGTTACGCGCTCCTCGCCACCGCGGTGGCCGGCGCACTGGCCCGGCGGCTGGGGCGCTCCGGCGAAACCGCGGCCGTGCGGCTGCTGCCGGTTCTCGGCGCCGGCCACGTGCTGCTGCTGGCCGCGACCTTCACCTCGCTGGCGGCGGCGGTGGTCGTGGGCACCCGGGTGCTGGGTGGAGGGGTGACCCCGACGGGCGCGGAGACAGGGCTGATCGTGATGAACGTCGTCCACCCGATGGCCGCCTGGGTGGGAGCAGGGTTCCTCATCGCCGTGGCGGTGGCCGCCCGCGGCACCTCCCGTGCGCTGACGATCGTCAGCGCCGTCTTCGCCGCGGGTCTTCTGCTGCCCCCGGTGGGCTGGGCGGTCACCTACCTGATGGCCTTCTGGTTCGCGGGCGTCGGCGTGTGGCTCTGGCGCCGGCACTGAGGCCGGTTCGCGGCACGACGGTCCGGCTCAGGCCGCGGGGGCCTCGCCGGTCACGAACAGCTCGCGGGAGACGACGCCGGTGTCCGGGTTGTCGGTGAACATCCCGTCGATGCCGGCCTCCCAGAAGGCGGTCTGCTCCTCCAGCGCCCGGCCGTAGTCGTCGGGCGCGACGCCGTCGCGCAGCGCCGGGGGCAGGAAGACGTTCTCGTTGCGGAACGTGTACGGGTGCACCAGCAGGCCGGCCTGGTGCGCGTCGTCGACCAGCGCGGTCGGGGTGCCGAGCGTGCCGTCGGGGTTGCGCGGGATGACCAGGTTCTTGTCCGGGCCCACGCCCTCGGCGTACTCGGCGATCTCCTGCAGCCCCTCGGCGGTCGTGAGGTCGGCGTAGGTGCGCGGGTCACCGGCGACGGTGAGGTCGTAGGGCTGCCCGGAACCCGACAGCAGCTGCACCAGCGGCACCCGCACCCCCTGCTCCTCCAGCTCGCGCAGGTTCGTCGTCTCGAAGGACTGGATGAACACCGGCGAGTGGTGCTTGTGCACCCGCGCCTCGCGCAGGTCGGCCATCAGCGGCTCCTCGAGGGAGAGGCCGATGGAGTCGAAGTAGGTGGGGTGCTTGGTCTCGACGTAGACGCCGATCTCGCGGCGCAGCTCCTTCGTGAGCCGCGCCCGCAGCTCGAGCACCTCGTCGAGGGTCGGCACCTGGTAGAGGCCGTCGTAGAGGGTGTTCTCCTCACGCACCTCGGGCAGCCGCTCGACAGCCCGGAGGGTGCGCAGCTCGGCGAGGGTGAAGTCCTCGGTGAACCAGCCGGTGAGCTCCACCCCGTCGATGACCTTGGTCGTGCGGCGGTCGGCGAACTCCGGCCGGCTCGCGACGTCCGTGGTCCCGGAGATCTCGTTCTCGTGGCGGGCGACGAGGACACCGTCCTTGGTGCTCACCACGTCGGGCTCGATGTAGTCGGCACCCATGCGGGCGGCGAGCTCGTAGGCCGCGAGGGTGTGCTCCGGCCGGTAGCCCGAGGCGCCGCGGTGACCCACGACGAGCAGGTCGTCGGCGAGGGCGGTGGCGGGCTCGGGGGCCGGCGGCTTCGGCGCGGCGGTCGCGGGGACGGCCGCCGGGACGGCGAGGGACAGGGGGACGGCGACCGCGACGGCGGCGACCGTGGCACGCAGGCGGCGTACTCGGGACATCGGGGCTCCCGCGGGCTCGGACGGCGACCGTCGCCGTCGGCTCCGCGAGGTGATCCCAGCGAGGCCAGGTGCCCGGAGGCGGTCCCCCGCCACAACTCCGGGTGACGAGCTGGTGGCGTGCCCGTGTCGCCGGCTCAGCCGGCCCAGACCTCGCCGACGCGCGCCACGACGGTCGCGGCCTGCGCCCGGCCGGCCCGCGCTGCGGGCTCCCGCGCGGCGGGGTCGAGGACGTTGCGGCCGATCGCCGCGCGGGCGGCCTCGTCCGGCGAGACGACAGCGACCCGCGCCACCATGCCGGTGACCTGCGCGTCGACGCTGGCCATCGGGCCGACGCCGCGCGGGATGGGGGCGAGCACGACCAGCCGGTCGTATCCCTGCACCAGGTCGGCATTGGCGGCCGAGCGCATGCCGCCGTCGACGTACCGGCGATCGCCGATGGTCACCGGCGGGTAGACGCCGGGCACCGCGCAGCTCGCGGCCACGGCCTGCACCAGCGGGACGCCGGACTTCCGGTCGAAGGTGCGGAACTCGCCGGTGGCGGCGTCCACCGCGGTGACGACGAGCTCGCGGTCCGGCCAGTCGCGGGAGACCAGCCGCGAACCGATGACGTCCAGCCGCTCCTGCTCGGTCGGCGTCGCCCCGGCGGCCTCCGCCGCGAGCGCCAGGGTGCCGATCCGGCGGCGGAACTCCACGTCGCGGCCGCGGCTGGCGACCATCGCCCAGCCGTAGCGGAGCAGGTTGCCGCGGGTCATCCGGGCCACCCTCTCCTGCACCGGGGGCTCCAGCTGCCGGGCGTACATCTCCTCCAGCGGAGCCCCGCTGGTGATCTGGGCGCCGACGACGGAGCCCGCCGAGGTGCCGACGACGAGATCGGCGCCGGTGAGGTCGATCCCTGCCTCGGCCAGCCCGGCGAGCACGCCGATCTCCCAGGCGATGCCGGTGATGCCCCCGCCGCCGAGAACGAGGGCGGTGCGCTGGTCGCTCATGCGACTCATCCTCACAGACCCCTCGACATGCGCTGTGAGCTGGGCCACCCTGTGGCTCTGATCATCCCGACGAGAGGAAACGCATGACGACCGTGCAGCCCGCCCCGACACCCACCGCGGCCAGCTGGCCGCCCGGGCTGCCCCGGTCCCTGGACTACCCGGCGGTGCCGGTGGGGTCCATCCTGCGGGCCGCGGTACGCCGGTGGGGTGACCGGACGGCGTTCGTCGACCACGACGTGCCGCTGACCTTCACCGAGTTGGGAGCTCGCGCGCACGCGGTCGCCGGCTGGCTGGCCGACCACGGGATCGGCCGAGGTGACGTCGTCGCCGTCCACATCCCCAACTGCCGGCAGTACCCGTCGCTCTACTACGGGATCCTGCTGTCCGGCGCGACCTTCTCCCCCACCAACCCGCTGCTCCCGGCCGCCGACCTCGCCGCCCAGCTCAGCGACGCCGGCGCGACCGTGCTGGTGACCTGGGACCAGGTGCTGCCCTTCGTCCGCGGCGCGCTCGCCCAGACCCCGGTGCGGACCGTCGTCGTCACCGGCGAGGCCCACGTCCTGGACTTCGCCGCACGGCTGGACGGCCTCGAGGACAGCGACGTCGACCTCGCCGACCTGCTGGCCGGCGACCCCACCGACCGGCACCTGGACGCCGACCTCGACGTCGCGACCGACCTCGCGCACCTGGCCTACACCGGCGGGACGACGGGCGTCAGCAAGGGCGTGGAGCTGCCGCACCGCAACGTCGTCACCAACGTGCTGCAGTCCAGCTGCTGGACCTCCGGCGCCGTTCCCCTGCTCGACGAGCAGGGCGACGTGACGCTGGAGCAGGTGCTCGGCCCCGACGAGTACCCCACCCGCCTGGGCGAGGCGCGGATCATCAACCTCACGCCGTGGTTCCACGCCATGGGTGCGATCGGCTACCTCAACGGCATGGTCATGGGCGGCACGATGACCGTCATCCACATGCGCTTCGACCCGGTGAAGTACGTCGAGGACATGATCAGGTACGAGGTCACCACGATCGGCGGCGCGCCGCCGGTCTTCGTGGCCCTGCTCCAGGTGCCCGGCTTCACCGAGGCGGACCTGTCGCACGTCCACGGCATCAGCAGCGGCGCCGCGCCGCTGCCGGTCTCGCTCATCGAGCGGATGCAGGCGCTGATGCCCAACGCCACGATCGGCGAGGGCTACGGCCTCACCGAGGTCACGATGATGGCCACCGGCAACCCGACGTTCCGCTCCGGCACCCGCAAGCCGGGCACGGTCGGGGTGCCGATCTTCGACACCGAGATCACCATCCGCCCGATCGGTGGCGGCGACCCGCTGCCGACCGGTGAGCGGGGCGAGGTCTGCATCCGGGGCCCGCAGGTGATGCGCGGGTACGCGCACCGCCCCGAGGCCACGGCCGACGCGATCGACGCCGACGGCTGGTTCCACTCCGGGGACGTGGGCATCCTCGACGGCGACGGCTACCTCTCGATCGTCGACCGCACCAAGGACATGCTGCTCTACAAGGGCTACAACGTGTTCCCCCGCGAGCTGGAGGAGATCCTGTTCGGGGTGCCCGGCGTGGCCGGCGCGGCGGTGGTCGGCCGCCCCGACGACGAGGTCGGGGAGCTGCCGGTGGCCTACGTCGTGCGCAAGGACGACGCGGACGGCGCCGCGCTGACCGCCGAGTCGGTCATGGCCGCCGTCAACGACAAGGTGACCCCGTACAAGCGGCTGCGCGACGTGCGCTTCATCGACGCGATCCCGGTCTCGGCGGCCGGCAAGGTGCTCAAGCGGGAGCTCGCCGCTCGCGAGCGCGAGGCCATCGGCGGCTGAGCCGACGCGCGCCGCCGCACCCCGAACGGGTGCGGCGGCGCGCATCCGCGGTCCGCGCTCACTATCGTCCGCGGCGTGGACGAGCAGCGGAACGGTCTGGAGACCGAGCACACCGGTGTGCGCATCGCGCACGTCGAGCAGTCCCCCGTCCGGCAGGTCGGGCGCCGGGTGCTCATCGCGGCCGCCGTGCTGCTCGTCGTCGTCCTCATCGTCTACATCGACCGGGACGGCTACGCCGACAGCCGCGGCGACGAGATCTCGGTGCTCGACGCGTTCTACTACGCGACGGTCAGCCTCTCCACCACCGGCTACGGCGACATCACGCCGGTCACCGACGAGGCGCGCCTGATCAACGTCCTGCTGATCACGCCGCTGCGGATCATGTTCCTGATCGTCCTCATCGGAACGACCCTCGAGGCGCTGACCGCGCGCTCCCGGGAGGAGTTCCGCATCCACCGCTGGAGGTCCCGCGTGCGCCAGCACGTCATCGTGTGCGGCTACGGCACCAAGGGCCGCAGCGCCATCCGCTCCCTGCAGGCCAGCGGTACACCGCTGGAGAAGATCGTCGTGGTCGACCCCGAGCCCCGGGCGATCGACGAGGCCAACGCGGTGGGGCTCACCGGCATCGTCGGCGACGCCGGCCGCACCGAGGTGCTCCGCCGGGCGGCCGTCGAACGCGCCCGGTCGGTGATCGTGGCGGCGAACCGGGACGACGCGTCGGTGCTCATCACCCTGACCGTCCGCCAGCTCAACCCGAGCGTGCCGATCACCACCAGTGTCCGCGAGGAGGAGAACGCCAACCTCCTGCGGCAGTCCGGTGCCGACACGGTCATCACCACGTCGGCGACGTCCGGCCGGCTGCTGGGTCTCTCCACCGACGCCCCCCGGGTGGTCGCGGTGGTCGAGGACCTCGTCACCGGGGGCCAGGGCCTGGACCTGCACCAGCGGACGGTCACCACCGACGAGGTGGGGCTGGGGCCACGCCAGCTGCGCGACATCGTGCTCTCGGTGACCCGCGGCGGCCGCACGCTGCGCTTCGACGACCCGCTGATCGGCACGCTGCAGCCGGAGGACGTGCTCGTCGTGGTGAAGGCGCACGACCCGGGGAGGGCCATGCGTCCGCCGACGCAGTAACTCTTCGCCGTCCTCCGGACGACACCGCGACCAATTGCCGTTCCCCGGCTACGACGAGCGAGTCCGCCGTCCCTACGCGGACCCCTCCGGGGCCCACTCGGCACGACCCGGCCGCGCAGCCCCACCTGTGACCGCCGCGCCCAGCTGATCGGCTCGTCGCCGGAGGCCGCCGGCACGGTCGGCCACCCGATCGTGACTACGGCGTCGTGCTGACCAGCGCCCACTCCTGCGCCCGGTGAACCCCCGAGCGCGGGCGCGGTCCTGTGTCGGACCCGCGCGGACAGGCATCATCACCCCGACGCCGGGGACGCCCTCCGGGACCACGCATGAGGAGGAGACCGTGCCGAGCCCTCGACGGACCGACCGTGTCCGCCGGAGACGGCGGATCGACCTGCTGGTCTGCGTGCTCCTGGCCGTCGCGGTGGGCGTGCTGACGAGCGTCGTCGCCCTCGCCGGCGGTGGCGAGCGGGTGCGCCTGCTGTGGGTCGCGGCGACGGTCGCGGAGGACGGCAGCGCCCGGATCACCGAGGTGATCGACTACGACTTCGGCGGGGAGGAACGGCGCGGGATCCTCCGCCAGGTCCCGGGCCTGGACCCCGCTGAGCCGGTCGAGGCGACGTCGCCGGACGCCCCCGACGACGTGACCGTCAGCGCGGACGGCGAGATCCGCGTCGGCGACCCCGACCGGACGGTGACCGGGCGCCACCGGTACGTCCTCGGCTACACCCTGGACGGCGTCGTCTCCGGCGACCGCCTGGCCTGGGATGCCGTGGGCACCGGCTGGGACGTCCCCATCGACGAGGTCCAGGTGCACGTGAGCGCACCGGCCGAGCTGGCGGGGAGCCGCTGCTCCGCGGGCGAGGGGGGATCCACCGATCCCTGCGACGTCGAGCCGGCCGGGCCCGGCCTGCTCTCGGCCCGGTTGGACTCCCTGGACGCCGGGGAGGGCGTCACGGTCTCCGCCACGACGGGCGCCGCCCTCGACGGCGCCCCGGCGCTGCCCGCACCACCGGCGACCGCGCCTCCGGCGGGCGGCACGGGGCCGCTGCTGCCCGGAGCCGTCGCCGGCCTCGCCACGCTGCTCGCGGCCGCTGGCGCGCTGGCCGTGATCAGGCGCGCCGGCCGGGAGCGGGTGCCGGCGGTCGGCATCCCGGTGACCTCCGCGCCCGGCCAGGACGCGCGGATCGACCTGGCGACGCTCGCCGACCACGCCGTCCCCTCGCCCTCCCTGCCCGGCAGCCTGCCCCCCGCGCACGGCGGCGTGCTGCTGGCCGGCTCCGTCACCCCGGCACACAAGACGGCCTGGCTCATCGACCAGGCCGTGGCCGGCACCATCGACCTGGAGTCACCGGACGGGCAGCCCGAGGAGGTCGTCCTGGTGCGGCGGCAGCCGGGCGACGGGGAGGTCCGCCGGCTGCTGGACCTGCTGTTCCGCGACCGGGACCGGCTCCCGCTCGGCGAGTACGACGAGGGCTTCGCCGCGGGCTGGGCGGAGCTCGGCACGCATCTCGACACGTGGCAGAGCACCAGCGGCCTGTGGGACGGCGACGCCGACCGCCGCGCCGGCCGGCTTCGGCTGCTCGGCGGCCTGGGCGCCGTCGTCGGCGTCGCCGGGGCCCTGTTCGCCGGCTACCTGTCGATCCAGGACGTCGGGCTGCCGCTCGCGCTGGCGGCGGCCGGTGGCGCACTGGCCGGGGCGGGCGCGGCCACCGCGGTCGCCGGGTGGGAGTTGCGGGTGCTCACGTCGGCCGGCTCCGCGGCGTGGCTGCAGGTCGAGTCGCTGCGGCGGTTCCTCGCCGCGTCCCCGCCGACGGCGCTCGACGAGGCGATCGCCTCCGGTCAGCTCGGCCGCTACACCGCCTGGGCCGTCTCGCTGGGTGAGGCGGAGCGGTGGTCGCAGCTCGCCTCGTCCGTCGACGTCCCGGCCCGCTCGGGCCAGGATGCCCGGTACCTGCACTACGCGGCCTTCGGGCCGGTCCTCCTCGCCGGCTGCAGCACGGCCGGCACCGCGCCGTCGTCGTCCACCTCCGGCGGGAACGTCGGCGGGAGCGTCGGGGGCGGCGCCGGTGGAGGTGGCGGCGGCTCCTGGTGACCTGGTGGTCGCCGCTGCCCCGCCACGCAGACACACGTTGGGCCCGGTCGGATGACCGGGCCCAACGTGGTGGAGCTTCAGGGGTGGAGGTGGCGGGAATCGAACCCGCGTCCTTCGACGCATATCCAGGGCTTCTCCGAGCGCAGTTCGCTACTGCCTCTGCTCGACCCCATCGATCTCGCGAACAAGTCGATGTGACGGGCCCAGTCGCTGTGAGGTGTCCCATGAACGCCCGCGACCGGCGCTCATGGTGAGTCATCTAGCTGATGCCAGGATCCGGGCCGATGACGAACCCGGGCTGACAGACTCACTCCTGCTGCTTAGGCAGCGAGAGCGAAGTCGCGCTGACTGGAGTCGGCGCTTGTGTGTTTTGCAACGCATGGTTAACGAGCTCATCGTTGCCTTCCTCGGCTCGCTTCCCCTGGACACCCGACCGAAGTCGAGACCAATCACCCCCTGTGTAGTTGTGCAGTCAGGGTAACGGCCCGGTCCAGCCGGTTGTTCCCCCCCACACCGCGGCCCCGCCCAGAGGCTCGTCGCGAGCTCGCGAGGGACGAGGAGGACGGGGTCCTCTTTCAGATCCAGTCGCGCCGCTTGAACACCAGGTACAGCGTGAGGCTGACCCCGAACATCAGCAGCAGCGCGAACGGGTAGCCCCACACCTCGTCGAGCTCGGGCATGTGGTCGAAGTTCATGCCGTAGACGCCGCCCACCAGACTCGGGGCGAACAGGATGGCCGCCCAGGCGGAGATCTTCTTGACCTCCTCGCCCTGCGCGATGCTCGTCTCGGTGAGCTCGCGGATCTCCTCGTTCTGCCGCTGCGCCACCAGGGTGGCGTTCACGGTGAGGATGTCGCGCAGCTGCAGGCGGAAGCCCTCCACCCGCTCGTTGACCTGCACCACGTGGTCGGCGACGTCGCGCAGGTAGCTGCGCAGCTCCTCGTCCACGCCGTACTTGTCGAAACCGGCGGTGATCGCGGCGATGATGCCGGTCAGGGGCTGCGCCGCGCGCTGGAACTCCAGCACCTCCTGCGACAGCTCGTAGATGCGCCGCGAGACCCCGGGGTCGCCGCCGAACACCTGGGTCTCGATCTCGTCGATGTCGTTGGCCAGGCCCTCGACCACCGGCCCGTACCCGTCGACGACCGCGTCGAGGGCCGCGTACAGCACCGCCTCGCTGCCCTTGGCCAGCAGCGCGGGATCGCTCTCCAGCCGGCGGCGCACCCGGGCCAGGTCGGGGGACTCGCTGTGCCGCACCGTGATCGCGAAGTCGGGCCCGAGGAACAGGTGCAGCTCCCCGAACTCCACCTCCTCCAGCGCGTCGACGTACCGCGCCGCCTTGAGCACGACGAACAGCGTGCTGCCGTAGCGCTCGAACTTCGGCCGCTGGTGGGCCTTGATCGCGTCCTCGACGGCGAGCTCGGGCAGGTCGAACAGCTCGGCCAGCGCGCCGAGCTCCCCGGGCTCCGGCCGGTAGAGCCCCAGCCAGGCCAGCCGGTCCTCGCCGAGCGCGAGCTCCTCCCGGCTCTCGGCAGGTGAGTCGGGCGTGGCCACGCGCCGGCCGTCGGAGTAGACGGCGTTGTCGACGATCCGCGACGGTTCGGACACCAGGGCCGACACCGACGTCGCCCCCGTAGCCGGCGGGGCCGGCTGCCGGACGGGCGGGAAGAGCTCGAGCCGCGGACGGCGGGCGAGGGTGGACAGTGCGGTCAGCGGCGCACGGCGACGCTCGGCCATGACGGACTCCCGGGGCGAGGGGACGGCGGTGGGCACCGGTGCGGTCCTCGCGACCTCCCAGCGGGGAGGGGCGCCTCAGCGGGCGGGGAGGACCTGGGGACCGGTACTGGGAGGCTCACTTCGCACGGCGTCCCCCTCCCGGCTCCGGGCTGCTCGCGCCCCTGATCTCGGCCATCGTCCATCCTCCCACGCGGGCACGGGAGCGCGGACCGTGTCCTCGCCCACACGGGTGAACCGGGTGGCCGCGCCGGTCAGCCGACGGCGCCCAGGACCAGGTCGACCAGCAGCGGGAGCAGCAGCACGATGAGGATCGCGCCGAGGACGTCGAAGGAGATGCCCGACCGGATCATCTTGGTGATCGGCACGACGCCGGAGCCGTACACGATCGCGTTCTGCGGCGTGGAGACCGGGAGCATGAAGCCGAAGGAGGCCGCGAAGGTCGCCGCCAGCGCCGGGACGAACGGGTTGATCCCCGCGGCCACGGCCACCGGGATGATGATCGGGACGACGACGGCGGCCGACGCCGTGTTCGACGTCGTCTCGCTGATGATGATCGCCAGGATCACCGCGAACACGGTGATCGCCAGCGTGCTGGTCAGGCCGAGCCCGTCGGCCGACGCCTGGCCGATCGTCTCCGCCAGGCCGGTGTCGGCCAGCAGCGAGCCGAAGATGATCCCGGTGCCGAACAGCAGGATCGTGCCCCAGTCGATGGTGGCCGCGTCGCTCCAGTCGAGGGTGAACTCCCGGCGCTTCCAGTCGGTGGGCAGCAGGAACAGGAGCGAGGCCCCGAGGACGGCGACGATGCCCTCGTCGAGCCGGTCGCCGAGCGTCGCGTACAGCTCCGACTCGGTGCCCGCGGTCAGCGCGATGACGCCGGGGAAGATCCACAGCGCCACGGTGACGCCGAAGGCGATCAGGGTGTTGCGCTCGGCGCCGGAGAAGGGGCCGAGCTCGGCCCGCTCCTTCTGGACGTACTCGTGCACGCCCTCGATCCGCTTGATCTCCGGCTTGTTGATCAGCAGCAGCACGACCGTGAGCGCGACGAACATCAGCGCGCAGATCGGCAGCGCCATGAGCATCCAGTCGAGGAAGCCGATCCGCTCCCCGGTCGCCTCCTCGATCAGCCCGCGGCCGATCAGGTTGGGCGGGCTGCCGACCGGGGTGAGCAGGCCCCCGACGCCCGCGCCGTAGGCCAGCATCAGCATCAGGGCGACGCCGACGCGCAGCCGGAGCGGGTCGAAGTCCGGCTTCACCAGCTCCTTGTCCTGCAGCAGCTTGGCGATCACCGACAGGATGCCGATCGCCGTGGGCAGCAGCATCGCGACGGTGGCGGTGTTGGACACGAACGCCGACAGCACCGCGGTGATGAACCCGAAGGCGATCACGACCCGGGCGGTCGAGGCACCGACCCACGTCAGCGACAGGATGAACATCGCGAAGCGCCGGGCCACCCCGTGCTTGAGCATGGCCGCGGCGAGGATGAACGCGCCGATGAAGGTGAACACCGTCGTCGAGCCGAACGGCGCCAGCGCGTCGTCGGCCGGCACCACCCCGAGCACCGCGATCGCGGCGACGCCGATGAGGCCGCCGATGGGGATGGGCACCGGCTCGGTGATCCACAGGACGATGACCCCGAGCAGGATCGCGGCGAGCAGGTGCTGGTCGCGCGGCAGGTCGAGCGGAACCAGCGCGAAGACCAGGGTGACCAGCGGCGCGAGGAACAGACCGACGGTGCGCCGGCCCTTCTCGAACCGTTCCTCGGCCGGGCTGAGCTGCTGCTCCCCCAGGCTGCGGTACGTGGCGCTGCCGCGGAAGGCGGCGTCGACGTCGGTGCGCTGCGCCGCCCCCCGGCCGTGGGCGGCCGCCTGGACCGCGCCCTGCGATCGCTCGGTCGACGTCATGACGCCCCCCTCAGGCCGGCTCCGGCGGCATGACCTTAGGGCCGCGACCACCGCTCAGCGACCTGGAGAACGCACCGGTCCCTGAACGGTGACGCAGCAGGGGCGGCGCCGGCTCAGCCGCGGCCGAAGATGCCCTGGCCGAACGCTCCGTTGGCGGTGATCACGCGCGACAGCCCCTTGCCCAGCTCGACCACGCGGGCGGTCTTCTCCGCGCCCAGCGACAGCCACGGATCGGCGGCGAGGGCGTCGGTCTGCACCTCGATGCGGGCGCGCAGCTCGGCGCCCTCCTCGGTCAGGCCGGCGTCGTCGAGGAGCCCGCGGTCGGCCAGCGCCGCGCACCCGGCCGCCCACTGCTCGTCGCTCCACCCGCGGGTCGCCTTGGCCGCGGGCACGGTGAACCCCCGGCCGGTGGCGCAGTGCGTGATCAGGGCCTCCAGCCCGGACAGCCCGGCGTGCACCAGGACGGCGACGTGCCCGTCCCCGCGGTGCTCGCGCAGCAGCGTGGCGCCGTGCCACAGCGCCAGCAGCGGCTCCTCCGGCCACGGCAGGTCGGCGTGCCCGGCGTACAGCGGCCGGCCTTCCGCGCTGAGCCCGGCGCAGGCCTCGCGGAGCAGCCCGGCCAGCTCGGCCACCTCGGGGCTCCCGGCGGTCTCCTCGCCGAGCAGGCGGGTGAGGGAGGCGCGGGCGGCGTCCAGGCGGGCGGCGAGCACCTGCTCGGGCGTCGCCAGCGACCACGCGCGCGGGATCATGTGCGCCACCAGCGAGGGCGCGAAGTTGTAGAAGGTCGCCGTCACGACCCCCGCGCCGACGGCGCCCATGGCCGCGGCCCGCCCGGCGAAGTAGACCATCCGGCCCGGCCGCAGGCCGACCGCACCGAGGTGCTCGTCCTGCTCCGGGGCGAAGTACAGCTGCGAGTGCAGCGGGTCGATCGCGCGGTGGGCGCGGCCGACGAGGGCGGGATCGAAGACGGGCGCGGACTGCTCGGCGCTGACCATGGGCGCACCCTAGCCAGCCACCACCGCCGGCAGTGACAGGGACCACGTCACCCGGGTCCGGACCGTGCGGAAACCGAGGCTCTCGTAGAGCCGCAGCGCGCCGGTGACGTTGTCGCTGTCGACGTCGAGGACGGCGGCCTGGCAGTCGTGCGCGGCGGCTGCCGCCAGGCTGCGGCCGATCATCGCCGCCGCCACGCCCCGCCCCCGGGCGGCGGGCAGCACGCCGATCTGGCCGAGGACCACCTCGCGGTGCCCCTTCGCCCGGGTGTCGGCCTCGTAGACGTAGCCGAGCACGTAGCCCTGCACCGCGCCGTCCTCGACGGCGAGCACCGACAGATCGGGCCGGAAGGCCCGCGCGCCGGTGAACAGGCGCTGCCACGATGCCTCGTCGCGCTCGCTGGAGCCGTGGTGCTCGGTGAACGCCGCGTTGTGCGCTCGGCGCACCTCGTCGTCGCGGTCCCACTGGAACGGGACGAGCTCGACACCCGGGACCTCCCGCGCCTCGGGGAGGTCGGTGAGCGGCCGCTCCATGGTGCGGTACCAGCGCTCCGCGGTCAGCCCGCGCCCCTGCACCAGGCGCTCCAGGGCCGGCTGGCTGCCGAGCACGCCCACCACCAGCCGCGCCGACGCCTCGGGGTGCCGCTCGGCGTGCACCTCCGCCCCGCGGGCGAGCTGCCAGTCCAGCAGGGCGGCGCCGATCCCGCGGCCCCGCTGGTCGGGGCGCACCCGGCCGTCGAGGACGATCCGGAAGGCGTCCCGGAAGGTGGGGCTGGCGGAGACGACCGCGACGCCGGCGAGCGCGCCGCCGGCGTCGCAGACGGCGATCCCGTCCCGCCCGGGGTCGACGCCCCAGCCGGTCCACTCGTCACCGATGTCGTCGGCGTCGGGGAACTCGCCGGAGTCGTCGAGCGGTTCGGCGGCGACGAGCAGCTCGGCGACCGCCGCGGCGTCGTCGGTGCGCAGGGGGCGGGCGGTGCAGCCGTCGGGGACGGCGGGGAGCGCGGGCACGAGGGCCGAGGCTAGGCAGTCGCCCCGGCGCGGCGCGAGCCGATTTACCGGAGCCGCACGAACAGGCAGAACGGGTGGCCGGCCGGATCGGTGAAGACGCGGACGTCCTCCTCCGCGTCGGTGTGCCCGCCGACCCGGCGCGCACCGGCCTGCTCCGCCACCGCGGTGAAGGCGTCGAGGTCGTCGACCTGGAAGTCCAGGTGCTGCTGCATCTGCTGGGCGCCCGGCTGCGGTGGCCACACGGGCGGTACGTGGTCGTCCTCCCGCTGGAAGGACAGCCCCGGGCCGCCGTCCTCGGGCCGCAGCGTGGCCCACTGCGGATCGTCGTCGCGGATCGGCCAGCCGAGCAGGCGCTGGTAGAAGCGGGCCAGCCCCTGCGGGTCCGGGGTGCCGAGGACGGTCGCCGTCAGGCGGATGCTCGGGGTCACGCCTCGATCGTGAACAGCCGGGCCCCGTTGTGCCACAGGACGGCGCGCAGCCACTCCTCCCCCAGGTCCAGCCGGTGCAGCGCAGCCAGCTGGTGGGCGTAGGGATACGGGATGGACGGGAAGTCGCTGCCGAGGAGCACCTTGTCCCGCAGCGCGGCCAGCCGCGGGAGGTCCGCCAGGTCGAAGGGCATCAGCCGCTGGGTGAAGTCCGTGGCGAACATCGTGGTGTCCAGGTGGACCCGCTCGTAGCGCTCGGCCAGGTCGAGGAACTCCCGGTACTCCGGCATGCCCAGGTGGGCGATCACCAGCTGGAGCCGCGGGAACCGCTCGAGCAACCCCTGCATCGGCACCGGGCCGGTGTGCTCGCCGGCCAGCGGGCCCGAGCCGCAGTGGATGACCACCGGGGTGCCGGTCTCCTCCAGCCGCGCCCAGACGTCGTCGAGCAGCCGGTCCCGCGGGTCGAAGGCGCCGACCTGCACGTGCACCTTGAAGATCCGCGCGCCGCGGTCGAGGGCGGTGGCGACGTAGCCGTCGACGCCCGCCTCGGGGAAGAACGTCGCCGACTGCAGCACCTGCGGGCGTTCCGCGGCGAACTCGGCCGACCACTCGTTGAGCCAGGCGGCCATGCCGGGCTTGTGCGGGTACGGCAGCGTCGGGAAGGCGCGCACCCCGAGCCGCGCCAGGACGGCGAGCCGCTCCTCCTCGGGCAGCCGGTAGGCCACCGGCCAGTCGGCCCCGTAGTGGGTGCCGGCCGCCTCGAAGTACTGCCACACCTTCGCCTGCACCCGCTCGGGCAGGACGTGCACGTGCACGTCGACCAGCCCGGGCAGACCCAGCTCTCGCCAGTACCGCGGGACGTCGGCGTCGTCCGCCGGGGGCTGGACGGTGCTCACGGGACCGTGACGACGACCTTGCCGCGCACGTGCCCGCCGGCGACGAGCTCGTGGGCCTGGGCCGTCTGCTCCAGCGGGAACGCCTTCGCGACCGCCACCCGCAGCTGGCCGGCGTCGGCCATGCGGGCCAGCTCCTCCAGGTCGTGCCGCTCCGGGCGGACGAAGACGTAGCGCCCACCCATGTCGTTGACCGAGGGGTCCACGACGCTGGCGATGCGGGCGACGTCGCGCACCTGCTGCGGCGCGTCGGCCAGCGTGTCCCCGCCGTTGAGGTCGAGCACGGGGTCCACCTTGTCGGTGAGCTGCTCGCTGATCGGGCCCGCCGAGTAGTCGAGCACCTCGGCGGCGCCGGCCTCGCGGAGGAAGCCGTGGTTGCGGGGGCTCGCGGTGCCGATGACGTGCGCGCCGAGCGCGACGGCGATCTGCACGGCGAAGAAGCCGACCCCACCGGCGGCCCGGTGCACCAGCACGCGGTCGCCCTCGCCGACGCGGAGCGCCTCGGTGAGCGCCTGGTAGGCGGTCAGGCCGGCCAGCGGCACGCCGCCGGCCTCGGTGAACGACAGGGACTCGGGCTTGTGCGCCAGGCAGCGCTGCGGTGCGGGGACGAGCTCGGCCGCCGTCCCCCACTGGACGTCGTCGCGCCGCAGGTAGCCGAACACCTCGTCACCGGGCTTGAAGTCGACGATCGCGGGGCCGACGGCCTCGACGACCCCGGCGAGGTCCCAGCCCGGGACGATCGGGAAGTTGTGCGGGAAGAAGGCGGACAGGCCGCCTTCGCGGATGCCGATGTCGACCGGGTTGACGCCCGCGGCCCGGGTGCGCACCAGCACCGTGTCCGGGCCGACCGGCGGCTCGGGGAGGTCGTCCCGCAGCTGCAGGACGTCCACGCCCCCGAACCGGTCGTACGCGATGCCTCTCATGCGCTCACCGTATGCGCGCCCTGTCAGCGTCGCCGCCCGCCCGTCCCGGGACGCCGTCCACCGGCCGGCCACTCGACCACCCACTGCTCCCCGACCGGCAGCGCGGCCCACCGGCGGGCCGCCTCCCGCACGGCCCGGACGGCGGCCTCGACCCGGTCACGCGGGAGACCCGCGGCCGCGACGTGGGCAGGCAGCACCTCCTCGCCCCGGGCCAGCCGGCCGACGACGTCCGCGACGGTCTCCGCACGCTGCACGGCCTCGGTCCGCTCCCGCTTCAGCCGGTCGGACCGCTCGGCGGAATGCGGCGGCCGGCGGCCGGACACGTGCCGCATGCTGCCCCACACCACGCCGTCGGCGACGCAGCCCCAGACGCCGTCGTGCAGCGGCAGCGCCGTCTCGACGACGGCGTGCACCAGGTCGTGCGGCAGGTCGGCTCCGCCCCCGGCACCCCGCATGGCGAACACGACGCCGTCGTCCCGCTCGACCAGGGTCTCGACCGGCCGACGGTCTGCCATCCGCTGGAAGGTCATCCGCACGGCCCGAGTGTTCCGGGCCGCTCAACCGGTTTTCCGGCGACGCCCGTTCGTCAGCGACGGCCCTTCACGTAGCGGCCGAACGCCTTCTGGATCTCCCGGCGCGAGTCGCGCTCGGCGAGGTCGTGCCGCTTGTCGTAGGACTTCTTGCCCTTGGCGAGCGCGAGGGTGGCCTTGACCTTGCCGTCCTTGAAGTACAGGTCCAGCGGCACCAGCGTCAGGCCGCCCTCGCGGGTCTTGCCCATCAGCTTGTCGATCTCCTCGCGGTGCATGAGCACCTTGCGCTTGCGGCGCGGGGCGTGGTTGGTCCAGGTGCCCTGCACGTACTCGGGGATGTGCACGTGCTGCAGCCACACCTCGCCGTCGTCGATCGAGGCGAACCCGTCGACGAGCGAGGCACGGCCGGCCCGCAGGCTCTTCACCTCGGTGCCGGTGAGCACCAGGCCCACCTCGTAGGTGTCGAGGATCGAGTAGTCGTGCCGCGCCTTCTTGTTCTGGGCGATCAGCTTGCGCCCGGTCTCACGCGGCATGGGACCAGGTTACCGCCGCCGCCGATCGTGCCCCGGAGACGCCGAGATCCCGCGATCTCGTCCGCCCCGGACCCGGGGACGGGCGAGATCACGGGATCTCGACGAGAGGGCAGCGCCGGCTACATCCGGACGTACAGCCGCAGGGTGACGAAGGCGGCGATGGCGGCCAGCGCGACGCCGACGCCGGTGACGACCACGCTGTTGGTGATGATCGCGCTCCACTCGACCTGGGGGATGATGCCGGCCCGGATCGGACCGGAGAGGGTCCGGTCGATGAAGAGCACCTTGGTCACGATCAGCCCGCCGGCGGCGAGGAGCCCACCGATGAGGCCGGCGATCGCCGCCTCGAGGATGAACGGCAGCTGGGTGTACCAGCGGGAGGCGCCGACCAGCCGCATGATGTTGGTCTCGTTGCGCCGGTTGAACGCCGCGAGCTGGATGGTGTTGGAGATCAGCAGCAGAGCCGCCAGCGCCTGCACGACCGCGACGGCGATCGTCGCGTTGCGGGCGCCGTTGAGCAGGCTGAACAGCCGGTCGAGGAACTCGCCCTCGTCCCGCACCTGGTCGACGCCGGCCTCCCCGTTGGGGAACTGGGCGGCGATCACCTCGTAGCGCTCGGGGTTCACCAGCTCGACGCGGAAGCTCTCCGGCAGCGCGTCCGGCGGGGTGTTCGCCACCAGCTCCGGCTGCTGGCTGAACTGCTGCTGGAAGCGCTCGTAGGCCTCCTCGCGCGACTCGTAGATGAAGCTCCGGACCTCGTCGGAGGACTCCAGCTCGCTCTGGATCGCCTGACGCTGCTCGTCGGTGACGTCGTCGGCCAGGAAGATGGAGACCTGAACCTTGTCGTAGTAGATCTCCTTCATCTCGGAGATCATCCCGGCGATGAGCAGGCCGGTGCCCATGAGCCCGAGCGAGATGGCCGTGGTCAGGATCATCGCGACCGTCATGGTCAGGTTGCGACGGAGCCCGGTGGCCACCTCGGAGAGCACGAAGTTGACGCGCAATGGATTCCCTATCTGGATTCGTGCACGAGGCGAGACAGGTGCCTCGACGTCGTCGGCACCTGGTTGGACGACTCGCGGCGGGCGCTGCTAGCGGCCCACGCCGTACACACCGCGCGACTGGTCGCGGGTGAGCACTCCCCCGTTGAGCTCGATGACGCGGCGGCGCATCGAGTCGACGATGTGGTAGTCGTGCGTCGCCATGACCACCGTGGTGCCGGTACGGTTGATCCGCTCGAGCAGCAGCATGATGCCCTCGCTCGTCTCCGGGTCGAGGTTTCCGGTCGGCTCGTCGGCCAGCAGCACCAGCGGCCGGTTGACGAACGCGCGGGCGATCGCGACCCGCTGCTGCTCACCACCGGAGAGCTCGCCGGGGAGCCGGTTGGCCTTCCCCTCCAGCCCGACCATCTCCAGCACCTCGGGGACGACCCGCTTGATGGTGCGGTGCGGCTTGTTGATCACCTCGAGGGCGAAGGCGACGTTCTGCGCCACCGTGCGGTTGCGCAGCAGGCGGAAGTCCTGGAAGACGCAGCCCATGGTGCGGCGGAGCTTGGGCACCTTCCACTTGCTCATGGTGTTGAGCGTCTGGCCGTTCACCACGATCGTGCCCGACGTCGGGTCCTCCTCCTTCAGCAGCAGCCGGAGGAAGGTCGACTTGCCCGAACCGGAGGACCCGATGAGGAAGACGAACTCGCCCTTGTCGATCTCCGTGGACACGTCGTCGAGCGCAGGCCGGCCACCGGCCGGGTACAGCTTGGTGACGTGTTGCAATTCGATCACGAGGCGCCACGGTACTAGTCCTGGCCGGGTATCCGGTCCGTTCGCCACGGAACGCTCCGGACTCGTTCTCGCGGTGTGTCACCGTCGCGCGGTAACCGCCGGGTCACCCGGTCACGCACGGTTGCGTCCGGCTCCGGATCGCCCGGGAATGTGACCTCGCCGACCGCGCCGGAACGGCCGTCCTCCAGGGGCCCGCGCCGAGCGTGCGAGGCGTGGGGGGAAGGGCGGTCCTTCTTCAGGCGGCGTCGACGGCCTCCTGCTGGCGCCGCCACCGGATGCCGGCCTCGATGAAGGCGTCGATGTCCCCGTCGAGGACGGAGGCGGTGTTGCCGGTCTCGTGCTCGGTGCGGAGGTCCTTCACCATCTGGTACGGGTGCAGGACGTAGGAGCGCATCTGGTTGCCCCAGCTGCTGCCCTCCCCCTTGAGCGCGTCCATCTCCGCCTTCTGCTCCTGCTGGCGGACGACGAGCAGCCGGGCCTGCAGCACCCGCAGCGCCGCGGCCCGGTTCTGGATCTGGGACTTCTCGTTCTGGCAGGAGACGACGATGCCGGTCGGGATGTGGGTCATCCGGACCGCGGAGTCGGTGGTGTTGACGCTCTGCCCACCCGGCCCCGAGGAGCGGAAGACGTCCACGCGGATCTCGTTCTCCGGGATCTCGACGTGGTCGGTCTGCTCGACGACGGGCAGCACCTCGACACCCGCGAACGAGGTCTGCCGCCGGCCCTGGTTGTCGAACGGGGAGATCCGCACCAGCCGGTGGGTGCCCTGCTCGACCGAGAGGGTGCCGTAGGCGTAGGGCACCCTCACCGAGAAGGTGGCCGACTTGATGCCGGCCTCCTCCGCGTAGCTGATGTCGAGCACCTCGGTCGGGTACTTGTGGCGCTCGGCCCAGCGCAGGTACATGCGCATGAGCATCTCGGCGAAGTCGGCGGCGTCGACGCCCCCGGCCTCCGACCGGATGGTCACCAGCGCCTCGCGGGAGTCGTACTCGCCGGAGAGCAGGGTGCGCACCTCGAGCTCGTCGATCGCCTTGCGCAGGTTCGCCAGCTCCTGCTCCGCCTCGGCCGTGGTGGCCTCGTCGCCCTCCTCGGCGGCCATCTCGTGCAGCAGCCCGACGTCCTCCAGGCGTCCACGCAGCTCCTCCACCCGGCGCAGGTCACCCTGCATGTAGGAGAGCTTCGAGGTGAGGGCCTGGGCGGCCTCGACGTCGTCCCAGAGGTCGGGCGCGGCGGCCTGCTGCTCGAGCTCGGCCACCTCCCGGCGCATGCGGTCGACGTCGAGGACGGCCTCGATCGACTTCAGGGTCGTGTCGAGCTCGTCCAGGACGACGGAGAAGTCAGCGGAGGCCACGTCGACCCAGGGTAGTGCGCCCCCGCCCCGGGTAGGCAGGGATGCCATGACCGATCCGAACCGACCTCGCTCGCGTGAGGACTACGCACGCGGCCTGCCCGACCACCACGACCCCACGGCCGGGTTCGCCGGGGCGCGCCCGGCCCGGTCGGCGCTCACCCTGCGGCTGGCCCTGGCGATCTTCGGCCTCGTGTTCTGCGTGCTCGCGGGTCTGGGTTGGCTGATGGTCGACGACCTGCCCACCTGGCCGGCCGTGCTGCTGTTCATCGCCGCGGCCGTCGCCGTGGTGGACATCGTGGTGATCGTGCGGCGCAAGGCGCGCGGGGAGCCGGGCTGACGGCGGTCAGCCGGAGGTCGGGGACCCGAGGCCGCGGGACAGCGCCCCGGCCCCGGTGAGCAGGGGTGCCGGCGGCGGCCCCGCGCAGTGGTCGGCCATCCAGCCGGGGATCTCCTCCGCCGGCATCGGCCGCGCGATGTGGAAGCCCTGGGCGAAGGTGCAGCCCAGCTCGGTCGCCAGAGCCAGCTGCCCGGCGGTCTCGACGCCCTCGGCGAGGGTCCGCATGCCGACCGCCTGCGCCAGCCCGACGACGGCGGCGATGGCGGCGGCGGACTCGCGGGCCCGGCCGGCCACGCCCACGACGAGGCTCCGGTCGATCTTGAGGACGCCGGCCGGGAGCGAGACGAGCTGGCCCAGCGAGGAGAACCCGCGACCGAAGTCGTCGATGGCGACCTCCACGCCGGTGACCCGCAGCGCGGCCAGCTGGGCGGCCGCCGAGTCGAAGTCGGCGGCCACGCTGGTCTCGGTGAGTTCCACGACCAGCCGCTCGGGCGGCAGCCCCGCCTCGGTGAGAGCCGTGGCGACGTCGGCGCCGAGCGTGCCGGCGGCGAAGTGCTCGGCCCCGATGTTGACGCCCATGACCAGCGGTAGCCCCGCCGCGTCCCAGACGGCGGCCTGCCGGACGGCGGTGCGCAGGACCCAGCGGGTCAGCGGGACCATCAGGCCGTGCTGGACGGCCAGCGGCAGGAACTCCCCGGGCCCGAGCAGCCCGCGGTCCGGGTGCTGCCAGCGCACCAGCGCCTCGACCGCCGAGCAGTCGCCCGTCGCCAGGTGCATCACCGGCTGGTAGTGCAGCACCAGCTGCCCCTGCTCGATGGCCCCGCGCAGCTCACCGGCCAGCTGGAGCCGGTCCTGCGCGGCGCTCCGCAGGTCGGGGGTGAACATCCGGACCCCACCGCGTCCGGCCGCCTTGGCCGCGTACATGGCCAGGTCCGCGTCCCGGACCAGATCGGTCGAGCGGACTCCCCGGCGGTCATCGCGTCCGACGGCGGCGATGCCGATGCTGGCGCCCAGGGTGAGCGTGCGCCCCGCCAGCACGAACGGCTCGGCGAGGGCGGCCTGGCAGCGGGCGGCGAGGGCATCGGCCCCGTCGCTCCCGCAGTCCCGGCACACGATCACGAACTCGTCGCCACCCAGCCGGCCCACCGTGTCCTGGCTGCGGGTGGCCTCGAGCAGCCGGGTCGACAGCCGGCGCAGCAGTTCGTCGCCGACCTCGTGGCCGAGGGAGTCGTTGACCTCCTTGAAGCCGTCGACGTCGAGGAACAGCACCGCGAGGGCCGGGCGTTCGGGGTGCTCCAGCTCCCGGTCGATGAGCTCGTGCAGGTACGCGCGGTTGGGCAGCTCGGTGAGGTGGTCGTGGCGGGCCTGCCAGGACGAGGCCAGCTCGGCGCGCACCCGCGCGGTGACGTCGGTGTGGGTGACGACGACGTGCCCCTGGTCGCCCACCCGGGTGGCCTGCACGTGGAACCAGAGCCGCCCGCTGCCGGCCGGGCTGGGCAGCGAACGGTCGATCGCCACCTGCGTGCGCTCGCCGGCGATCAGCTCGCGCAGCTCGGTGATGAGCTCCCGGCCGTCCGGATCGTCGGCAAGCCCGACCGCCTCGGCGTAGTAGTCCGCACCTGGCCGGATCGACTGCCCGTGCTCGAGGCCGGCGGCGCCCCAGGCCGAGTTGACCATCACGATCACGCCGTCCGGGTCGAGCAGCACGGTCGGGGACGGCAAGGCGTCGACCACGGCGCCGACGAGCGCGGCGTCCGAGGCACGGGACGCGGCACCCTCCCGGCCGTCGAGCGGCAGCCCGCCCTGGCTCACGCCTCGCGCCACGTCTCCTCCGCCGGTCCCGGGGCGCCCGCTGGCGCGCCGCTCGTCCCCTCCATCGGCAGCTGTGATCCCTACCGCAGCCAGCTTCCTCTGTTCTCCCCGGAAAGGGGGGGAGCCAATCAGGACGGGGAGTCGGTCTCCGCTGCGATCCACCGCAGGTAGTCGGGGTTGCCGCCGACCAGCGGGAGGGCGATGACGCACGGGACGTCGTACGGGTGCAGCTCCCGGGTGCGCGCGACGATCCGGGGCACCAGCGCCCGGCGGGTGTGCAGGGCCACCCGGGCCTCGCTCTCGTCCTGCACCGCCCCCTCCCAGCGGTACACCGACCGGATCGGCGTCACGTGGTGCCCGCAGGCGGCCAGCCGCTCGTCGACCAGCGTGCGGGTGTAGCCGGCCAGCCAGTCGGCGTCCGCGGCGGTGACCACGACCTCGCAGAACTCCTCGTCCATGCGCGCATCCTCCCCGGGCGCAGGTCGCCCTGCGTGGAACCGGGGGTCTCGGGGGTAGGGGGCCGTGCATGAGCGACGAGATGACGATCCAGGTGGATGGCCAGGAGTACGTGGTGACGCCGGAGGGCGAGGGCCTGCGGGTCGGCCGCCGCGCCGAGGGAGAGGTCACCTGGCTCGAGTCGGTGGACGGCAGCCTGCTGGACGACCAGGCGCGTACCGCCCTCTCGAACGGCGACACCTCCGACGAGTCGCTGCTGCGCGCGGTGCGGGGCGTCGTGCAGGCCGAGGTCGAGCGGGGCGGCTGACCCGGGGGCGCCACGACTGACCGACCCGACCGGTCGGGTCGGTCAGCCGCCTCGGCGGCCGCCGCCACGCCCGTGCTGCTCCCGCCACCCGCGGGCGGAGTCACGGGCGTGCTCGACCTGGTCGCCCGGCCCCCGAAAGATCACTGCAGGTGGCCGTCGCTTCCGGCCAGCATCGTGAGCACGATCATGGCGGTGAGGACGATCGTCGCCGCGACGACGACGCCGAGGGCGCACGACCAGCCGCGGCACTCCGGGCCGCGCTTCTCCGCGGGCGGGGCCGACCGCACCTCGGCGCGGCCCACGGCCGGACGCTGCCCGACCGCGGGCCGCTCCGCCGTGCGCGGACGCTGCTGCACGTCGACGCTCATGACCACTCCCTCTGCTCGGTGGTCGGGCGCCGGCGGCGCCCGGACCGGGTGCTCTCCCGGACCCGCTTCCATGCTGGTCGCGGGGGGTGGTCCCGCGAGAGGGCCGAGGGTCCCGACCGCCGGGCCGGAGGTCCCTGCCGACGAGGGCCCCGGGGACCGACCGACGTCTCCAGGGCGGTACGGCTATCCCGCGCCGGTCAGCGCTGCCGTCGGTGGCGTGCGCAGCGCCGAGCGGGCCGGCAGCCCGATGCCGGCGACCGCGATCGCGGTGACGACGACGGCCGCTGCGGGCAGCAGCCACCAGGGCCCGGCCGGCCAGGGCCGGTCGAGGAACCCAAGGCCCAGCAGCGCCAGCGGCACGGCCGAGACCAGGACCCCGGCGAGGACGGCGGCGGCCGAGATGAACCCGGCCTCCCACCGCACCATGGCTCGCAGCTGGGCCGGCGTGGTGCCGCTGAGCCGCAGGGTGGCCAGCTCCTCGCGGCGCTGGGCGGTGGCGGCGACCAGCGAGTTGGCGACGCCGAGCAGCACGTAGCCCAGCAGCACGCCCACCACCGCGAGGTTGACCCACGTCTCCGGCGGCACCGCTCGCGCCGGTCCGGCGGCGGCATCGGCCAGCACCAGGCCCGGTCGGGCCGCGACCGCCGCGGCCAGGGCCCGGTCGGCGGCGGCGCTGCCGTCGGTGCGGACCAGGAGCTGGTCGGCGAGATCGCTGGTGGTGTGCCCGGCGGCCAGGTCCGAGGAGAGGACGACGGCGCCGAGGCCGAGAGTGCGCTCGTAGACGGCCACCACCCGCGCCGTCACCTCCGCACCGTCACCGAGGGTGAGCCGCACCCGGCTGCCGACACCGGCGTCGCGGGCGCGCGCCGCCTCGGTGCCCAGCGCGACCGTGTCGCCGGTCAGCCCGGCCAGGCTGCCGGCCCGGACGTCGAGGTCGAGCACCTCGGGCGCGGCGGGCGTGAGCACCAGCGCACCCTGCGGCTCGACGGTGACCTCGCCGAGCAGGCGCTGCGACCACAGCACCGCGGTGGTGCGCACGGGTGCGGCCGCCTCGACGCCGGGGGTGGCCCGCACGGCGGCCAGCGCGTCCTCGGGGATCCCGCCCAGCGCCGGGGCGACGACCTGCGCGGTGGCCAGCGTGGCCTCCTCGGCCTCCCCGGTGACGGCGGCGGCCACCGTGGTGTGCGAGGAGGTGTAGGTCAGCGCGAGCACCACGGCCATCGCCAGCGTGGTGACCGCGCCGGCCGAACGCAGTGCGTACCCGTGCAGGTTGGCCACCGCGAGCCAGGTCGGCGCGGAGGTGCTCGCCGGGAGCCGGCGGGCCAGCCCGCCGGTGACCCGGCGCAGCAGCACCGGCCCGGCCAGCGCCAGACCGATGGCGCCGACGATGCCGGCCAGCGACGTGCCCGCCGCACCGAGCTGCGAGCGCAGGAGCAGCGGCAGCACCGCGAGCGGAAGGGCGGCCACCAGGAGCCCCAGGCCGATCCGGGTGCGCACCGCCGACGGCACCGCCGGCCCGGTGCGGCTCTCCCCGAGGGCGGCGGTGACCGGCGCCCGCGAGACCCGCCACGCCGCGCCGCGGGCCGCGATCTGGACGACCAGGAGCAGCAGCAGCGTGGCGGCCAGCGCCGGCAGCGGGCTCCACGTGAGCGGCAGCTGCTCGGGGATCAGGCCCGTGCCGACCAGGAGCCGACGGAACCGGTCGGCGAGCAGGTAGCCCAGCGCGATCCCGGGGACCAGCGCGACGGTGGCGGCCAGGCCGGCCTGGGTCGCGACCAGCCTGCGCACCTGCCGCGGGGTGGTGCCGACCGCGCGCAGCAGCGCCAGCTCGCGCCGCTGACCGGCGATCGACACCGACAGCGCGCCGGCGATGACGAACCCGACGACGAGCAGCGGCACCCCGGCCAGCGAGGAGGCCAGCGCGACGAGGAGGCTGCGGGCGGCGGCTGCCTCGGGCAGCACCAGCTCCCCCCGGTCGCCCCCGGTCGCCACCTCCAGGCCGGCGTCGGCGACCTGCGCGCGCACGGCGTCGGCGACCCGGTCCGTGGCGCCCGGCTCGACCCGCAGGCCGACGAGGTCGACGGTGCCGGTGCGCCCGGCCAGCCGTGCGGCGACGTCGTCGGCGAACAGCACGCCCGCGCCGGCCGGCCCGGCCACCGCCGTCACCCGATACTCCGCCGTCCGCCCCGCGGCGACGACGCGGACCGGATCGCCCGGTTCGAGGCCGGCGGCCGCGGCCACGGCCGGGTCGACGGCGACCTCGTCCGGGCCGACCGGCGGCCTGCCCCGCACCTGCCGGTCGGGCAGCAGCTGCAGCGAGCTCCAGCCGTGGCCCACGGCGGCGGGGGCGTCGCCGCCGACCACGTCGCCGTCGGCGGTCAGCACGGCGGCCGGGAACGCGAGGTCGCCGGCGGCGGCGGTGACGCCGGGCAGACCGGCGAGGCGGCCGGCCAGGTCTGCGGGCACGCCGGCCCGCTCGGGCAGCGCGACCGGCAGCTCCCCCGACGACCGCACCGTCTGGTCGGCGGCGACGAGCACGTCGGCGGCGGCCAGCCGGTCGACCGGCAGCTCCGAGCGCAGGCCGGACTCGGCCAGCACCCCGGTGCCGGTGACGATGGCGGCCCCGCCGAGCACCGCGCAGACCACCGCGACGAGCGCGGCCAGCCGGCGGCGGGTCATCCGGAGGGCGATCGCGAACACCGGGCTCACCGCCCCAGCTCGGCGAGGCGGGCGGCCAGCTCGGCGGCGGCCGGAGCCTCGTGCGTCTCGACGACCCGGCCGTCGGCCATCACCAGCGCGCGGTGGGCGCGGGCGGCGGCGGCCGGGTCGTGGGTGACCATGACGACGGTCTGGCCCAGCTCGTCGACCAGGTCGCGCAGCAGCCCGAGCACCTCGCCGGCGCTGCGCAGATCCAGCGCGCCGGTGGGCTCGTCAGCGAAGACGACGGCGGGCCGGGCCACGAGCGCCCGGGCGATCGCTGCGCGCTGCTGCTGCCCGCCGGAGAGCTCGGTCGGGCGGTGGCCGAGCCGGCCGGTCAGCCCTACCCGGTCCACCAGCGAGCGGACCCACTCGTGGTCCAGGCGCTGCCCGGCCAGCCGCAGCGGCAGGGTGATGTTGTCGGCGACGGTCAGCGCCGGCACCAGGTTGTAGGCCTGGAACACGAAGCCGATCCGGTCGCGGCGCAGCTCCGTCCGGCGGGTCTCGTCGAGCCGGCCGATCTCCGTGCCGTCGAGCAGCACGTCGCCGGCGGTGGGGGTGTCCAGGCCCGCCGCGCAGTGCAGCAGGGTGCTCTTGCCCGAGCCGGAGGGGCCCATGACCGCGAGGAAGGAGCCGCGCGGCACGGTGAGCGTGAGGTCGTCGAGGGCCCGGACGCCGTTGGGGTGCACCTTGGTGACCCCGTACAGCGCCACGGCGGGCTCCTGGGGCGCGGCCGGGTCGGTGCCCGGCCGGCGCAGGGCGGCGGTCATCGCCGGCGGACGTGCAGGGTGATCAGCGCGGCGACGCAGCCGGCGGTGACCACTCCGGAGACGATGCTGGCCACCAGGGGCAGCACGCCGAACGACGCGAGCGCGTTGACGGCGACGCTGAGGGCCAGCAGCAGCCACAGCGCGGTCCGCAGGCGCCCGCCGTCCCCGGCGGGCCGGTACGGCGGGGTGCCGTACCGGGGCGGGATGGGGTGGCCGTCGGGAGTGGGGGACGGCGCGGTGTCGTCGAGGCGGTAGGGGTCGGGCACGACGGGCTCCTGGAGGTGGCGGGATAGGTACGTGTTCGATCCTCGGGACGGCGCGGCGGCCTGCCGATCCCCTGACCTGCCCGTTCGAGGTACAGCAGGCTGTACTCCTGCGGTTCGGGTGCTGACGGCGAGGCCCCGGTGCTCCTAGCGTTCGGGGGTGCCTTCCGTTCCCCCGCCCGTCGCATCGGCTCCCGCGGCCGCGCGCGGTCTGCGCCCGGCGGCGGTCCGGGCCGGCCGGGACACCCTGACCGCGCTCGAGCAGCTCGGCGGCGGGCTCGGCACCTCGCTACTGGCACTGGCCGTGCTGCTCTGGGTGCTCGTCGTCGCCCTGACCTGCCTGGTCGGCATCGGCGTGCTGCTGATCCCGGGGGCGCTGCGGCTGGTGCACGCGCTGGCCGACCGGGAGCGCGCCCGCCTCGCCCGCTGGGGCCCCGACGTCCTCGGCCCCGCCGCGGCGCCCCGGTCGCCGTTCGACCCGGCGGCCCGGCGGGAGCTGGCCTGGCTGGCCGGGGCGGCGACGGTCGGGCTGGTGTGGACGCTGGTCGGGGTCGGGCTGCCCGTCTACGCGGTGCGCGACCTGACCTTCCCGCTGTGGTGGCCGCTGCTGCCGCCGGGCGAGGCGAGCCGGCCGTGGTGGTGGTCGGTCGACACCTGGACCGGCGCGGCCGCCGTGGCGCTGCTCGGGCTCGGCTGGGCGGCGCTGACCGTTGGGGCGACCCCGGGGATGGCCCGGCTGCACGCGCGGGCGGCGCGGCGGCTGCTGTCCCCACCGCCGGGCACCGACCTGTCGCTGCGGGTGGCCGAGCTGACCGCCACCCGGGCGGCGGCGCTGGACGCGCACGTGGCCGAGCTGCGGCGCATCGAGCGGTCTCTACACGACGGCACGCAGAACCGGCTGGTGACGACGACCGTGCTGCTCGGTGCGGCCCGCCGCTCGCTGGGGCGGGACCCCGCGGCCACCGAGGAGCTGCTGGAGCGGGCCCAGGACGCCGCCGAGCAGGCGCTGGCCGAGCTGCGGTCGGTCGCCCGCGGGATCCTGCCGCCGGTGCTGGTCGACCGCGGGCTGTCCGGCGCGCTGAGCGGGCTGGCGGCGGCCAGCCCGGTGCCGTGCACCGTGGACGTCGACGTCCCGGTGCGGTGCCCGGCGTCGGTGGAGGCGACCGCCTGGTTCGTGGCCGCCGAGGCGCTGACCAACGTGGCGCGGCACAGCGGCGCCACCGCGGCGCGGGTGACGGTGCGCCTGAACGATGGCCGGCTGCACCTAGCAGTGACCGACGACGGGCGCGGCGGGGCGGTCGAGGGCGGCGGCTCCGGGCTGACCGGCGTGCGCCGGCGGGTGGAGGCACACGACGGGGAGTTCAGCCTGACCAGCCCGCCGGGTGGGCCGACGACGCTGGAGGTTGGGCTGCCGTGCGGATCGTGATCGCCGAGGACGACGCGCTGCTGCGGGAGGGGCTGGCGCTGCTGCTGCGCGCCGAGTCGCTGGAGGTCGTGGCTACCGCGGACGGGCCGGAGGGGTTCCTGACCGCCGTCGACGAGCACCGCCCGGACGTGGCGATCGTCGACGTCCGGATGCCGCCGACGCACACCGACGAGGGGGTGCGGGCCGCGGTCGAAGCGCGGCGCCGGCAGCCGGAGCTGGCGGTGCTGGTGCTGTCGGCCTACGTGGAGCAGGCGTTCGCCACCGAGCTGCTGGCCGGCGGGGCGCGGCGGCTGGGCTACCTGCTCAAGGAGCGGGTGGGGCGGGTGGAGCAGTTCCTCGACGCGCTGCACCGGGTCGCGGAGGGCGGGACGGCGATCGATCCCGAGGTGGTGGCCCAGCTGCTCACCCGGTCGCGTCCGGACGCCGGGCTGGACCGGCTCAGCGCCCGCGAGCGGGAGGTGCTCGCGCTCATGGCCGAGGGGCTGGGCAACGCCGCGATCGCCGCCCGGCTGGTGGTCACCGACGGAGCGGTGCACAAGCACATCCGCAGCATCTTCGCCAAGCTCGACCTGCCGCCGACCGACGCCGCCGACCGGCGGGTCACCGCGGTGCTGCGCTACCTGGACACGGTCCGCCGCTGAGCCCGTCGGCCGGGTGACCGACCGCACGGAAGATCGAACCCTCGACTCGGGCTGTCGATGGCATGAGCGCCTGCAAGACCGCCGTCACCGCCGTGCCCCTGCACCCCCTGCTGGCTGGGCGGTGGAGCTCTCGGGCCCTGGATGCGGCGCACGAGCTGACCGACGCGCAGCTGACCGCGCTCCTGGAGGCCGCCCGGTGGGCGCCGAGCGCGAACAACAGCCAGCCGTGGCGGTTCGCGGTGGCCCGCCGGGGAACGGCCGAGTTCGCGGCTGTCCAGGACGCACTCGCGTCGGGGAACCGGGTGTGGGCGCACGCGGCGTCGGCGCTGGTCGTGGTGGCAGCGGAGACGGCGGGCCCGGACGGCGCCCCGCGGCCGTGGGCGATCTACGACACGGGGCAGGCGGTCGCGCACCTGTCGGTGCAGGCCGAGCACGAGGGCCTGGCCGTGCACCAGCTCGGCGGCTTCGACCGCGACCGGGTCGCCGCGCTGCTCGACCTGCCGGCCGCAGTGGTCCCGCTGGTGGTGCTCACCCTGGGCGTGCGCGACGCGGAGGCCGAGTTGCCGGAGGCGCTGGCTGCACGCGAGCGGACGGCGCGGGAGCGGCTCCCGCTCGACGCCCTGCTGGTCTCCGTCCCGGCGAACCCGGCTCAGCCGTCGACGTAGCGGTCGCGCTCGACGACGAACTGGCCGGTGGCGGTGTTGGCGTCGACGAACTCCGGCAGCAGCGGGATCCGCACGGTCACCGTCACGCACACGGAGAACTCCTCCCCCGGCGCCAGCGTCGGGGTGTAGCTGCCCGCCGCCGCGCACCCGGCGCCGGCCGGTGCGTACGCCAGCTCCAGGTCGGTGGCCTCGATCGACTGGTCGGCCACCGCCAGCTGCGCCGCCCGCAGCGCCCGCTCCTGCCCCGTCGCCGGGTCCGGCGCGGTGCCCATCGCCCGCCCCGCCTCCCGGGCCGCGGCCTGCGAGGCGAACACCCCCCGCTGCACCGCCGAGAACCCCGCCACCACGTAGA